>CADCUM010000001.1:0-19429 GCA_902805885.1 uncultured Nocardioides sp.
TGCGCTTCGCCAACAACATGTTCGAGCCGATCTGGAACGCCAACTACGTCGACCACGTGCAGATCACCATGGCCGAGGACATCGGCATCGGGGGCCGGGCCGGCTACTACGACGGCATCGGCGCCGCGCGCGACGTCATCCAGAACCACCTCCTGCAGCTGATGGCGCTGGTGGCGATGGAGGAGCCGACGTCGTTCGACGCCGAGAGCCTGCGCCTGGAGAAGCAGAAGGTGCTGTCCTCGGTGGTGCTCCCGTCCCGCCTCGATCTCAGCACGGCGCGGGGTCAGTACTCCCCGGGCTGGCAGGGCGGCGAGAAGGTCATCGGCTTCCTGGAGGAGGAGGGCATCCGCCGTACGTCGAAGACCGAGACGTACGCCGCCATCACCCTCAACGTCGACACCCGCCGGTGGGCGGGGGTCCCGTTCTACCTGCGGACCGGCAAGCGGCTGGGACGCCGGGTCACCGAGGTCGCCGTCGTCTTCAAGCGAGCGCCCCACCTGCCGTTCAGCGCGACCGCGACCGAGGAGCTCACCCAGAACGCGCTGGTGATCCGCGTGCAGCCCGACGAGGGCCTCACCATGCGCTTCGGCTCCAAGGTGCCCGGCACCGCGATGGAGATCCGCGACGTCAACATGGACTTCGCCTACGGCGGCTCGTTCACCGAGGCCAGCGCCGAGGCCTACGAGCGGCTCATCCTCGACGTCCTGCTGGGTGACCCGCCGCTCTTCCCGCGCCACGAGGAGGTCGAGCTGTCCTGGAAGATCCTGGACCCGATCCTCGACCACTGGGCCCGCAAGGGGAAGCCGGAGCCGTACGACTCGGGGACCTGGGGTCCGGAGTCGGCCGACAAGATGCTCGCTCGCGACGGACGCACCTGGAGGAGGCCATGATGTTCGATCTGGAGAACACCACCGCCTCGAAGATCGCCGCGGAGTTCGTGAGGGCTCGCACGCGCGCCGGCTCCCCGGCGATGGGCATGGTGATGACGCTGATCATCGTGGTCCCCGACGAGGATGCCGAGGCTGCCATGAAGGCTGCGCAGCGCGCCTCGCGCGAGCACCCCGCCCGCGTCCTCGGGGTCATCCTGGGCGACGGCCGCGGCAAGGCCCAGGTGGACGCCACCGTCGGCACGGGCGGAGGCTGGGGTGGTGAGACCGGCCTGATCCGACTGCGGGGCGAGGTCGTGCGCTACGCCGAGTCCGTCGTCCTGCCGCTGCTCCTGCCCGACTCCCCCGTCGCCATCTGGTGGCCGACCGAGGCGCCGGACGCGCCTGCGGAGGACCCTCTCGGCGCCCTCGCCCAGCGTCGGATCACGGACGCAGCCATGGCGAAGCGCGGGAAGTCGTCGGTGATGCTGCGCCAGTGCCAGGCGTACGCCCCCGGCAACACCGACCTCAGCTGGACCCGGCTCACCCCGTGGCGCGCACTGCTGGCGGCCGCGCTGGACCAGCACCCGGCGAAGGTCGTCCGGGCGTCGGTGTCCGCGGAGCGGATCAGCCCCAGCGCCGACCTCCTGGTGGCGTGGCTCAACGACTGCCTGCGCGTCCCCGTCGAGCGCCACACCTCCGACGGTCCCGGGATCACGCAGGTCGTCATGGACACCAAGCCCGGGCCGATCACGATCGCCCGCGGGGACGGCCGGCTGGCGACCTTCTCCTCGCCCGAGCGTCCCGACCGGCCGGTGGCCCTCAAGCGCCGGGAGGTGCCCGCCCTGCTGGCCGAGGAGCTGCGCAGGCTCGACGAGGACGACGTGTACGCCGCGGTGGCCAAGCGGCTCGTCCACCTCGAGAAGCAAGGATGAGGACGCCCCGATGAGCATCGACGTACGACGCCACGCAGACGCCGACCTCCTGGTCGGCGACGTCGCCTCGGCGCTGCTCGACCGCATCGAGGCGGCCCAGGCCCGCGGGGAGCTCCCGCACGTCGCGCTCACCGGCGGCTCGATCGCCGAGACGCTGCGCCGCGAGCTGGCGCGACGGGCGGTGGACTCGTCCGTCGACTGGTCGCGCGTCGCCTTCTGGTGGGGCGACGAGCGGTTCGTGGCACGTGACTCCGCCGACCGCAACGCGCAGCAGGCCCGGGGCGAGTTCCTCGACGTCGTCGGGGTCGACCCCGCGAACATCCACGAGGTTCCGGCCAGCGACCAGGTCGGGACCGCGGAGGAGTCGGCATCCGCGTACGCCGACGCGCTGCGCGCCGCGGGGTGGCAGTCGTTCGAGGTCATGCTGCTCGGGATGGGTCCCGACGGCCACACCGCCTCGCTCTTCCCCGGCCACTCGGGGCTCGACGTGCGCGACGCCCTCACCACCGCCGTCCACGACTCCCCCAAGCCCCCGCCCGACCGCGTCACGCTGACCTTCGAGGCGCTGGCGAGCTCCCGGTCGGTGTGGTTCCTCGCCAGCGGCGAGGGCAAGGCCGAGGCGGTCGCCCGGGCCCTGGCCGAGGAGGGCTCGGTCACCGAGACCCCCGCCCGCGGCGTCCGCGGGCAGGACGAGACCGTCTGGTGGATCGACGCCGAGGCCGCCCGCCTGCTCCCCTGACGTCGAGTCGGCGCGTCTGCTGACGCGCGAACCGTCGAGCCGGCGCGTGTGCTGACGCGCGAACCGTCGAGTCGGCGCGTCTGCAGGTGCTGTCCACAGGGGCGACGGGCCGGTGCGTGGGACCGCGTCATGCGGGCAGGTACGGGCATGACCATCGACCGCTGGGTGCACCAGCCCTACCTCGACGACACCTTCCCCCTCGCGCTCGACTCGCCGTTCACGCTGCAGGACGCGCGCAGGGCCGGCGTGCCTCGGCACTGGCTGACACTGCTGACGGCGAGCGGTCAGCTGCGGCATCCGATCAAGGGCTGCTACGTCCCTGCGCAGGTCCGCGACGACGTCCTCTCGCGCGCCGCATGCCTGCGGCTGGTCGCGCCGGAGGACGCAGTCGTGGTGGACCGGCACGCCGGGTGGTTGCTGGGCGCCGACATGCTGCTGCAGCCGAACGAGCACCTCGAGGTGCTGCCGGTGACGATGTTCCTACCCGCCGGACGAGGACGACTACGCAACGGACTGAGCGAGAGCGGGGAGCGCAGCCTCCTCGACCGCGACATCGTCGAGGTGCACGGGCTGCGGGTGACCACGGCGCTGCGCACCGCCCTCGACCTCGGCCGCCAGCGCTGGCCGGAGCCGGCACTCACGGCCCTCGATGCCCTGCACCGTCTCGGCCACTTCTCCGTGGACGAGCTCGTCCTGGAGATCGACCGCTTCAAGCGCGCTCGGTGGGTGACGACGTTGCGGCTGGTCGCGCCCCACACCGACGGTCGTTCCCAGTCCGGCGGCGAGACCGTCATCCGTTGGCGCTGGAAGCACCTGCCGATCCCGCCGCCTCAGCCCCAGGTCGAGGTGAGGACGGGCCGTCGTCTTGCGTTCGTCGACGTGGGCAACGCAGAGATGCGCGCCGGCGTCGAGTTCAACGGCGTCGAGTGGCACGACGATCCGGCGAGCCGAGCGCGGGACGCCGATCGCGCCGGCTGGCTGGACGAGGACGCCGGCTGGAGCCTCGACTGGCTGGTGTCGCAGGACGTCTACGGGCGGGAGGCGCGGGTCGAGGAGGTGATCATGAGCGTGCACCGGCGGGCTCTGGCGCGCGCGCGACGCCGTACGACGTGATCAGCAGACGCGCCGACTCGACGGGTCAGAAGATGATGTCGCCCGACTTGCGTCGGCTGCGGAGCAGCTCGATCGCCTCGGTGAGGATGTCGGCGGCCTCCGCGTCGGAGCGTCGCTCCTTCACGTAGGCGAGGTGCGTCTTGTAGGGCTCGATCTTCGGAGCAGGCGGCGGGTTCTCGCTGTCGCGGCTCGCGGGCAGGCCGCACTTGGGGCAGTCCCACGTGTCGGGCACGACCGCCTCGACCGAGAACGTCACGACCGACCGGTGGTCGTGCGAGCAGAAGTAGGTGACGGCCTGTCGGGGCGCGGCCTCGCCGCGCTCGGCCTCACCCATGGGACCAGCACCGACCCGACTACCGCGGATCGCGTTTCCTCCACCACCAGCCACGGGGGCTCCCTCCTCAGGGGTTCAGGCGCCCTGGTAGGCCTTGAGCAGGCCCAGGGCGATGACGCATGCGAACCAGATGATGCCGATCCCGATCGTGAAGCGGTCGAGGTTGCGCTCGGCCACCGACGACCCGCCCAGGCTGCTGGACACTCCGCCGCCGAACATGTCGGAGAGACCACCACCGCGACCCTTGTGGAGCAGCACCAGCAGGATCATGATCGCGCTGGACAGGACGAGCAGGACGGTGAAGAGCGGAATCACGAGCGGAATCCTACGTCACGACGGTGACAGGGTCGCCGCCGGCTCACAGGACCGGCATGTCGTAGAACCGGCAGATGCCGCCGAACTCGTCGACCTGCAGGCTGGCACCGCCGACGAGGCAGCCGTCGACGTCCGCCTTCTCCATGATGCCCCCCACGTTGGCGGCCTTGACGGAGCCGCCGTAGAGGATCCGGACGCCGTCGGCCGCAGCGTCGCCGTGCAGCGAACGGAGGTGCTCACGGATCGCCGCGCACACCTCCTGCGCGTCGTCCGGCGTGGCCACCTCACCCGTGCCGATGGCCCACACCGGCTCGTACGCGATGACGAGACCGGCGACCTGCTCGGCGCCGAAGCCGTCGAGCGAGCCCTCGACCTGCGTGAGCGTGAAGGGGACGTGCTCGCCGGCCTGGCGCACGTCGAGGCCCTCCCCGACACAGACGATCGGCGTCATGCCGGCGGCCAGGGTCCTGATGGCCTTGGCGTTGACGAGCTCGTCGCTCTCGTCGTGGTACATCCGTCGCTCGGAGTGCCCGACGACGACGTAGCTGCAGCCGAGCTTGGCCAGCATCCCTGCGGAGATCTCGCCGGTGTAGGCGCCCTCGTCGTGGACGGAGACGTCCTGCGCGCCGTACTTCAGTGACAGGCGGTCGCCGTCGACGAGCGTCTGCACCGAGCGGATGTCGGTGAACGGCGGGACCACGACGACCTCGACCTTGCCGTAGTCGTGTCGCTTGTCCGACAGCGTCCAGGAGAGCTTCTGGACGAGCACCACCGCTTCCTGGTGGTTGAGGTTCATCTTCCAGTTGCCCGCCATCAGCGGCGTGCGGCCCTGCTTGTTGCCAGCCACGTCAGTCCCTCTCGAGTACGGCGATGCCCGGGAGCTCCTTGCCCTCCAGGAACTCCAGCGACGCGCCTCCGCCGGTGGAGATGTGTCCGAACGCGGTCTCCTCGAAGCCGAGCCCGCGCACCGCGGCGGCGGAGTCGCCACCGCCCACCACGGACAGGCCGTCGACCTGCGTGAGCGCCTCGGCGACCGTGCGGGTGCCGTCGGCGAAGGCGTCGACCTCGAAGACGCCCATCGGACCGTTCCAGAACACGGTGCGTGCGTCGGCCAGCGCTGCGGCGAACGCCGCTGCCGAGTCCGGCCCGATGTCGAGACCGAGGGCGTCAGCGGGGATCTCCGAGGCGGGTACGACGTGCGGCTGGGGCTCGCGCTCGCCGGCCGGGAACTCCGTGTCGACCACGACGTCCGTCGGCAGCACGATCTCCACACCCCGGTCGGCCGCCTCCGTGAGGTAGCGGCGACAGGTGTCGAGCTGGTCCCCCTCCAGGAGGCTCTTGCCGACCTCGTGGCCCTGGGCGGCGAGGAACGTGAAGACCATGCCGCCGCCGATGAGCAGCTTGTCGGCCTTGTCGATGAGGTTGTCGATCACACCGAGCTTGTCGCTGACCTTGGAGCCGCCGAGCACGACGACGTAGGGGCGCTCGGGGTGCTCGGTGAGCCGCCGCAGCACGTCGACCTCCGCCGCGACGAGGTCACCCATCGCCGACGGCAGCCGCTCGGCCACGTCGTAGACGCTGGCCTGCTTGCGGTGGACGACGCCGAACCCGTCGGAGACGAAGGCGTCGGCCAGCTCGGCGAGCTGGTCGGCGAATCCTCCGCGGACCGCGTCGTCCTTGCTGGTCTCACCTTCGTTGAACCGGACGTTCTCCAGCAGCGCCACCCCGCCGTCGGCGAGTCCCTCGACCGTCTCCCGGGCGCTGTCGCCCACGGTGTCGGACGCGAACGCCACCGGCCGGCCGAGCACCTCGGCGAGCCGCTCGGCGACCGGAGCGAGGCTGTACGCCGGGTCGGGAGCACCCGTGGGCCGCCCCAGGTGCGCGACCACGACGACCCGGGCGCCGGCCTCGGCCAGCCGCGTGATCGTGGGCGCGCTGGCACGGATGCGTCCGTCGTCGGTGATGGTGGTGCCGTCCAGCGGGACGTTGAGGTCGGACCGGACGAGGACGCGCTTGCCGCTCAGGTCCCCGAGGGACTCGATGCCGCTCACCGCGCTCAGAGGGTCTGGCCGACGTGGGTGATCAGGTCGGCGAGACGGTTGGAGTAGCCCCACTCGTTGTCGTACCAGCCGACGACCTTGACCTGGTTGCCGATGACCTTGGTCAGCGGGGCGTCGAAGATGCAGGACGCCGGGTCGGTCACGATGTCGGAGGAGACGATCGGGTCGGTGGAGTAGCGCAGGAAGCGGCCGTCGGCGGCCTTCTCGACCGCGGCGTTGACCTCCTCGACGGACGTCTCGCGACCGGCCTCGAAGGTGAGGTCCGTGGCCGAGCCCGTCGGGACCGGCACGCGCAGGGCGTAGCCGTCGAGCTTGCCCTTGAGCTCCGGCATGACCAGGCCGATCGCCTTCGCGGCACCCGTGGACGTGGGGACGACGTTGAGCGCGGCGGCGCGAGCGCGACGGAGGTCCTTGTGGATGTTGTCCTGGAGGTTCTGGTCGGCGGTGTAGGCGTGGATCGTGGTCATCAGGCCCTTGACGATCCCGAACTCCTCGTGGAGCGCCTTGGCCATCGGCGCGAGGCAGTTGGTCGTGCACGAGGCGTTGGAGATCACGTGGTGCTGGTCGCCGTCGTAGAGCTCGTGGTTGACGCCCATCACGACGGTGATGTCCTCGTTGGACGCGGGGGCGGAGATGATGACCTTCTTGGCGCCGCCGTCGATGTGGGCGCGGGCCTTGGTGGCGTCGGTGAAGAAGCCGGTGGACTCGACGACGACGTCGACGCCGAGGTCGCCCCACTTGAGCTGGGAGGGGTCGCGCTCCGCGAACGCCGTGATCTCCTGGTCGCCGACCATGATCGCGGTGTCGGTGGACGACACGTCCGCGTCGAGGCGGCCCAGGATCGAGTCGAACTTCAGCAGGTGGGCCAGCGACGCGTTGTCCGTCAGGTCGTTGACGCCGACGATCTCGATGTCGGCGCCGGAGGCGCGGACGGCGCGGAAGAAGTTGCGGCCGATGCGGCCGAAGCCGTTGATCCCTACGCGAACAGTCATGGGTGCATGTCTCCTTGGTGAGGGGCCTTCCGTGACCCCGAGGGCGAACGCGGCCTTCGGTGACCGATTCCGACCCTAGCGGCTCATGGCTGTGGCCCGATGGCCGCCTGCGGTACGGACCGGTAACCCCCGCTCGGCGCCCACGGGGCTGTCGGCGGGGGCTGTCGCGGGGGCTGTCGGGGCTCCCACCTCCTCGTCGCCGAGCGGCTCGCCACCTGTCGGTGGCAGCCGTCAAGGGGGATCTCAGTGGGGCCTGTCGGTGGGCTGCGTGCATGATGGCCCGCACGGGCGGACGACGGAGGAGCGAGCTGGATGCAGGACCGGGGCGGCATCGGGGTGCGCTGCGAAGGTGTGGTCCACCTCTACCGCACGTTCGAGGGCCACGACGTGGTGGCGCTGCAGGGCGTCGACCTCGAGATCACCCCGGGCGAGCGCGTGGCGTTCCTCGGCCCGAGCGGTTCCGGGAAGTCGACGCTGCTGGCGCTGCTCGGAGGGATCCAGCGTCCCAGCGCCGGCCGGATCTTCCTCGGTGACGACGACATCTCCCGGATGAGCGAGCGCCACCTGGCCCGGCTCCGGTCACGGCGCGTGTCCACCATGCTGCAGGGCGCGACCCGCAACCTGCTGCCCTACACGACGGCACGCCAGAACGTCGCCTTCGCCCGGATCGGCCTGTCCCGGGAGGAGGCCGATCGCGCGCCGAGTGTCGCCGAGCTGCTCGAGAGGGTGGGGCTCGAGGACCAGGCCGACCAGGTCGTCACGACGCTCTCCGGGGGTCAGCGCCAACGCCTCGCGCTGGCCTGCACCGTGGCGACGCAGCCACAGCTGCTCCTCGCCGACGAGCCGACCAGCCAGCTCTCGCACGTCGACCGCGACACCGTCGTCGCCCTGCTCCACGACCTCAACCGCGACTTCGGCACCACCGTCGTCGTCGTGACCCACCAGCACGAGGTCGCCGCCACCTTCCCGCGCACGGTGACGATGAAGGGCGGCCGCGTCGGGTCCGAGGGGCGCGAGGGGGCCGAGTACGGCGTCATCGGCGCCGAGGGCGTGCTCCACCTGCCCGCCCACGTCACCCCGCAGTGGCCGCCGGGCACGTTGGTCCGGATCGACGCCGGGCCGCGCCGCATCGTCGTCACCCACCCCGCCGACGAGACCGGCATCCCCCAGGACGAGGTGCGATGACGACCGGCACCGACCTCTCCCTGCAGGGCGTGACCTACCAGCCGGGTCCGCTGCTCCTCGACGACGTGTCGGTGACCTTCCCCGCGGGAAAGGTCACCACCGTCTCCGGTCCCAGCGGCTCGGGCAAGACCACCCTGCTCTCGGTCGCGGGCGGCCTGGTCGCTCCCACCTCGGGGACGGCGACGTACGCCGGCCGGCCGACCTGGCAGGGCAACGGCGACCCTCGCCCGGAGATCGCCTTCGTGCTCCAGGTCTACGGCCTGGTGCCGATCCTGTCCGCACGCGAGAACGTCGCGATCGCGCTGCGCGCCCGTGGGCTCCCGTGGGAGGACGCGGGCGACCGTGCGGAGTCGGCCCTCGCCCGCTTCGACATCGCCGACCTGGGCGACCGGCAGGTCGAGGAGCTCTCAGGCGGGCAGATGCAGCGCGTCGCGTGCGCGCGGGCCCTCGTGGTCGAGGCCCCCGTCCTGCTCGCGGACGAGCCGACCAGCGAGCTCGACCAGGGCAACGTCGCCGTCGTCCTGGCGGCACTGCGTGCCGAGGCCGAGCGGGGGTGCGTCGTGGTCATCGCCACGCACGACCCGGCCATCGAGGAGGCCGCCGACCACCGGGTGACCATCGACGGGGGCCGCCTCGGATGACCTCGCGCCTGCTGGCCGGCTGGTGGACCCGGCGGGGGACGCACGCGGCCCTGGTGGCGGCGATCGCGGTCGTCACCCTGGGCGCGTTGTTGGTCACGGGCGAGCGGGGCCGCCCGGCGCTCCTCGCTCCGCTGCTCGCGCTGGCGGCGGGGGTCGTGCCCTCGGCGGGTCTCGCGCTGGGAGCAGCCCGCCGCCACGAGGCAGCACTGCTGCGGCTGCACGGTCGCGACGGGGTCGGGTGGGCGCTGGCGCTCGCGCCGGAGCCGCTGCTCAGCGCGGGGCTCGGCGGGGCGGTCGGAGTGGCTGCTGCAGCCGGCCCCGGTGCCGGACGGTGGGGCCTCGTCGCACTCGTCTGGGGCCTGAGCACCGTGGTGGTCCTGGTCTCCATGCTGGTCGCCCTGCGCGGCCCGCTGGTCGACCTGCTCCACGGCCAGAACGGGGTCGACCGGCTCCGTGGGTCCGGCGCGCTCGCCTCGACGGGGCCTGTGCTGGTCCTGGTCGCCGCCCTGGTCGCGCTGGTCCGCGGCGTCGGCAGCGGGGCCGACGAGCCGGACGCGGTGACGTACGCCGCCCCCGCCGTGGTCGGGATCGCGGTCGGGCTGCTCGCCGTCCACGCGGTCCGCCTCCTCGCGCGCTGGCTCTCGAGCCGTCACGACCTCGCCTCGGCGCTGGCCGGCCGACGCCTGTCGCTCGCCCGCTCCAGCACCGGCGTGCCGCTGCTCGTCGGGTCCGCGGTGCTCCTCGGCCTGGGCGCCAACACCGTGCTCGCACTCCGCGCCTGGGAGGCCGACACCCGCCTGGTCACCGCGTCCGCACCCCTCGTCGTACCGTTCGACGGCTCCGCCGAGGAGGTGCTGGAGGCCACGCGCGAGGCCGATCCCGACGGACGCTGGCTGATGGCCGCGGTACGGGTCTTCCAGGACGATCGCGCGGTGTCCCGGCGCGTCTACGTCGACACCGCCCGCTACGCACGGGTCGTCGGCGACCGGCTCGACGGCACCGCTGCCGCCGCGGGGTCGGCGGCCGTCGTCGAGCTGGGCTCGGCCGCCGCCGACACGCCCGCCGAGCCCACCACGACAGGACAGCGCATGGAGGCACAGCTGACCCTGGGGGGTGATCAGCCCCGGGCCGTGCTGGTCGACGTGCTGACGTCCGGGGTCTCGGGCTCGGGACGCCAGACGGTCTTCGCGCGGCTGACCCCGGGTCGGCCGGTGACGCTCCCGCGGCGACTCAGCAGGTGCGAGCCGGGCTGCCGGATCACCGGCCTGGAGGTGGCGGTCGGGCCCGAGTGCCCGGCGCGCATCTGGGCCCGTCCCGTCTGCCGGCGACCCAGCCTGGACATCACCCGCCTCTCGGTGGGCGGCCTCGACCTGCTGGAGCGGACCTGGACCCTCGCGGAGCCCGACGACCGACCGCCCGGTGAGGTCGAGTCCACACCCGGGCGCCTGCGGGTGCGGCCGAGCAGTGCCGGGACCAGCTACGTGGCCACCGACCGGTCGGCCTGGGCCGCGCCCGTGCTGGCGACGCAGCGGGTGGACTGGCCGGACGGACCGGAGGCACCCACGCCCGGTGGTCTCGCGCGACCCACCCGCGTCCTCGACACGGTCCCGGCGCTGCCGCTCGTCGGCGCCGGCGGGAGCGTCCTGGACCTGCCTTCCTCGCTGCTCCCCGGGGCACAGACGGTGGCGGACGCCGAGCCGATGGTGCTGGCGCGCGCTGACACACCGCAAGCCGTGCTCGGCCGGATCGGTGAGTCCGTCCCCGGCTCCACGCTGGCCGAGGACGCGGTGTCACGCTCAGGAGCGCGACCTCTGTCGGCACAGGTCGCGGTGGTCGTCGGCGGTGGTGCGCTGCTCGGCCTCGTCGGGGTCCTGCTGCCCACGGCTCGCCGACGCGACGAGCTGGCCCGCGAGCACGCCGTGCTCCGCCTGATCGGTGTGCCGCAGCGCGTGCGGCGCGGCACCGGCCGTCTCCAGGTCTGGATCGTGGTGGTCGTCGCGACCCTCGCGGCGGCCGGCGGGACGCTGCTGGTGACGAAGGTCTTCGGCGACGTCGTGGCCCTGCTCGACACCGGTCCGGCGCAGCTGCCGCTGGACACCGGTCCGCGGGTCGGCTCGGTGCTGCTGGCGGCCCTGCTCGCGCTGCTCGGCACCGCCGTCACCACGGGCTGGGCCCAACGGGTCGCCGACAGCGCCAGCCGCCCGGAGCGCCTGCGCGAGGACGTGCGCGGATGATCCGCATCGCCGTCGACGGGCTGCGGTCGCGCGTGCTCCTCTCCGTCGGCATCCTCGTCCTGCTGGTGCTGGCCATCGGCTCGGCCGTCCTCGGGCCGGCGTTCGCCCTGGCCGTGAGCAACGGCTACGCGGTGAGCCGGCTCGCGGAGGAGCGCAACGCCCTCACCGGACGCACCTGGGAGTTCCGGCCCGACGGCAGCAGCACCGCTCCCGCGGACCTGCTCGACGACGCGATCTCCGCGGTGCCGCTCCCCGAGGGCCAGCACGCCGCGACCGCGCAGCTGGAGTCGACGCGCCTCCCCGCCCCGGGCGCGCTCGGCGAGGTGATGCTGCTCGCCAAGGCGGGTGCCTGCGACCACCTCCTCGTGGTGGGTCGCTGCCCGGAGGACGTCGACGAGGTCGCCGTGCTCGCCGGCGACGCCGAGGCGGACGGGCACGAGCCGGGTGACGTCATCGACCTGGGGCCCCGGCTGGGGCGCGTGACGATGGTCGGCACCTACCGCTACCCGACCGGCCCGTCCCAGACGGCGGCGGAGCAGGAGTCCCTGGAGGACTTCTGGTTCGAGCCCAGTCGGCTGGCGACGGTGCCGGTCTCGGTGCGGGCCGGCACCGAGGTGCCTCGTCGCCCCGCGCCGTACCTCGTGGCCCCCGAGCGGTTCGCCACCCTGCCCGTGTCGCTCGTGCTGGTCCGCGTCGACAGCCGCATCGACGTGCCGGTCGACCTGGACGTCGACCGGCTCGGGGCGATCGCCGACGCGGCGGCCGAGGACCCCGCCCCGGTGCAGGCGGCAGGCGGGACCGCCGCGGAGGTCTCCATCAACAGCCTCGAGGAGGTGGTGGCCGACATCGAGGCCGAGCGACGAGCCGCCCTGCTGGCGGTCACCCCGGCCGTCGCGTCCCTGGTCCTCGTCGCCCTCGCCCTGCTGAGCCGGCTCACGTCGGCGGCAGGAGAGCTGCGGGTGCCCGACCTGGCGCTCGCCTCCCTGCGGGGTGCCGACCGGCGCCGGGTGTGGCGCCTGGCGCTCGCGGAGCCGCTGCTGCTCGTCGTCCTGGCGGTCCCGCTCGGCCTGGCAGGAGGAGTCGGCATCACGGGGTTGCTCATCCGGGCGTGGCTCGTGCCCGGTCTGCCCCTGCGCATCCCCGTCGCCGCCGCTCTGACAGCTGCCGCAGTCGTCGCGTGCGCCGTCACGGTGTGCGTCCTCGCGATCCGGACCGTGCTCGCCCGCAGCCTGGCCGAGCAGCTGACCGGACAGGCGCGGCCACGCGCGACGGGTCGAGCCGTCGTCGCCGGCGTCGCGGTCCTGGTCGCGCTGACCCTGGTCCTCGTGACGGCCGCGATCTCCCGGCCCGCCGGCGGCGTCACCGACAGCGCCGACCTGCTGCTCCCCCTGCTCATCGCCGTCGTGCTCGGCATCGGCGCCACCGCGCTGGCACGGACCGCGGCGAGTGCGCTGTCGCGCCGACGGGGCAGGGGCGTCGTCGGGTTCCTGGCGGTCCGTGCCGTGGCCCGTCGGTCCGTGGGGACGCTGGTCGTGCTGCCCCTGACCGTGGCCATCGCCGTCGCGACCTTCGGTCTCGGCACGGTGGCTGCCGCAGCGACCTGGCGCACCAGCGTCGCCGCGACCCAGGCCCCTGCGAGCGCCGTGTGGTCGACCGAGATCCCCATGCGGGAGGCCGTCGCGCTCACCCGCCGGCTCGATCCCGAGGGCCGTCACCTCATGGCCGCCGCGACGTGGATCGCCCAGGACGGCAACTACGTCGTGGTGGACGCTGCGCGTCTCCCGGCCGTGTCCCTCTGGCAGCCCGGGTGGACCCCGGGCCACGACGTGTCGGAGGTCACCGACCTGATCACCGTGTCGCCGCCGCCGGTCCTGACCGCGCGTCGGCTGGCACTCACCCTCACGGTCCCTCGCGGCGCGGACCCGGTCACGGTCGAGATGCGCCTCCACACGTCCGCCGGCGACGACGTCTCCGTGTACGTCGGACCGTTCGAGCCCGGGACGACCACGGCCGAGGAACCGGTGCCGTGCGCGAGGGGCTGCTCGGCGGAGGGCCTCGCCCTGGCCGGCGCGGCGGGGCTCCCGGTGGAGCTGTCCGGCACCTACACCGTCGGGCCGCTGGCGGCGGACGGCACCGACGCGCCCGAGGTGCTCGCCGAGGGCGGCTGGCGGCTCACCGGTGAGGAGCTCGCCTCCCAGGCCGCTCGCGACGTGACGGCCGCCGACGGGATGCTGGTGGTGACCGCGTCCGGCAACGGCAAGGCCGGGCTCACGGCCGGGGGCGGGGGCCGGCTCCGACCGGTCGTGGCCGGCCGCGAGGTCGTCGACGTCCTCGGCGACGTCGACGCCGGAGCCGCCAGGTCCGCCGTCGGCGGCGCCCCGGCGGTCGAACCGGTGCTGGTGGCCGAGAGCATGCCGTTCCTGGGTCCCCGCGCGGCGCTGATCGACTACGGGGTCCTCACCACCAACCGCTCCGTGTTCGAGGAGGAGTTCTCGGTCCGCGTGCTCGCCGCCGGCGACACCCCCGACGCGCTCTCGGACCAGCTCGCGGCGCGCGGCCTGACGCTGGAGCGGCTCCACGAGCGCGAGCGCGACCGCCTCGACGCGACGGCGTACGCCCTGGCGCTGCGGCTCTACCTCATCGCTGCGGCGCTGGTGATGCTGATGGCCGTCGCGGGGCTCGCCGTGACCACGGCCATCCAGCTGCCCAGCCGCCGTCTGGACGCGGCGTCCTTGAGCGTCGTGGGGGTACGTCGCCGGGCGGTGCTGCTGTCGGTGGCCGTCGAGCAGGGCGTGGTCCTGGGGGCGGCCGCCCTCGCCGGCCTCGCTGCGGGCGTCGCGGCGCAGCTGATCGTGCTCCGGCGCATCACCCTGGGCCAGGTCGAGGAGATCTCGTGGCCGCGGGTGGACGCGCGCGTCGATCCTGTCCTGCTCAGCGTGGCGGCCCTCGGCGTGGCGGCGCTCCTCGGTGCGGTGTCCGTCGTGAGCGCGTGGCTGACCGTGCGCCGCGCACGAGGTGCCTCCCTGCGCGAGCGGGCCCGCTGACGGGGTCAGCCCTCGTCGGCGAGCATCTCGGGGGTCAGCGACGCCTCGGTGTCGGGGATCCCGAGCTCCTCGGCCCGCTTGTCGGCCATCGCCAGCAGCCGGCGGATCCGGCCGGCGATCGCGTCCTTGGTCAGCACGGGGTCGTGGAGCTGTCCCAGCTCCTCCAGGGACGCCTGCTTGTGCTCCAGGCGCAGCTCGCCGGCCATCCTGAGGTGGTCGGGGACCTCGTCGCCGAGGATCTCCATCGCACGCTCGACCCGGGCGCCGGCCGCCACGGCCGCGCGCGCCGACCGGCGGAGGTTGGCGTCGTCGAAGTTGGCGAGGCGGTTGGCGGTCGCCCGCACCTCGCGGCGCATCCGGCGCTCCTCCCACGCCATCAGCGACTCGTGGGCGCCGAGGCGGGTCAGCAGCGCTCCGATGGCGTCGCCGTCACGGATGACGACACGGTCGATGCCGCGGACCTCGCGCGCCTTGGCCGAGATGCCGAGCCGGCGGGCGACGCCGACGATGGCGAGCGCGGCCTCCGGTCCCGGGCAGGTGATCTCGAGGGAGGAGGACCGTCCCGGCTCCGTGAGCGACCCGTGGGCGAGGAAGGCACCGCGCCAGGCGGCGACGGCGTCGCAACCACCGCCGGAGACGACGGCCGGCGGCAGTCCGCGGACGGGGCGGCCGCGCTGGTCGAGCAGGCCGGTCTGGCGCGCCAGTGCCTCGCCGTCCTTGACCACGCGGACGATGTAGCGGCTGCCCTTGCGGATGCCGTTGCCCTGCACCATCGCCACGTCGGACGCGTGGCCGTAGACCTCGGCGATGTCCTTGCGGAGGCGACGGGCCGCGGCCCCGGTGTCGAGCTCGGCCTCGACGACGATGCGCCCGCTGACGATGTGGAGCCCGCCGGCGAAGCGGAGCATCGAGGCGACCTCGGCCTTGCGGCAGCAGGTCTTGGTGATCTGGGTGGAGGAGAGTTCCGCCTTCACCTGAGCCGTCATCGCCATGGGGCGCATCCTGCCACGCGAGTCAACGACCCTCGGCCTGGCCGTCGACGATCCTCGAGAACGCCGCCGCGAGCCTCTCGGGGTCGTGCCTCGGCTCCCCCGGGACCGCGAGGTCGTCGACCACCAGGCGCGCCCCCCGGGACGCGACGAGCCGCTCGACCGCCGCCCGGTCGGGCGCCACGCAGCTGGCGTCGGCCAGGACGGTGTGCACCGTGAGGTCGGGGGCGTGCTCGAAGAGCACACCGAGGTGGTCGGCCGGCCCGAAGCCCGCTGTCTCCCCTGGTTGCGCCTCGAGGTTGAGCACGACGACCAGACCGGCCTCGGTGTCCGCGAGCGCCTGGCGCAGACCCGGGACCATGAGGTGCGGGATCACGGACGTGAACCACGAGCCGGGTCCCAGCACCACCCAGTCTGCGTCGAGGATCGCGTCGACCGCCTCGACGCACGCCTCGGGACTCTCCGGCTCCAGCGACACCGACTCGATCACGCCGTCGGCGGTCGCGACCTCGACCTGCCCGCGCACGACGGAGACCGACGCTCCGTCCACGCCCCGGACCCGTGCGGCGATGTCCATGGGCGTGGTGGCCATCGGCAGGACCCGACCGTGGGCGCCGAGGAGGCGTCCCATCCAGTCGAGGGCCCGGACGTGGTCGCCCATGAGCTCCCACAGCGACACGATCAGCAGGTTGCCGACCACGTGCCCCCGCATCTCGCCGTCCCCGGCGAAGCGGTGCTGGACGACGTCGGCCCAGGTGCGTCCCCACTCGTCGTCGCCGCAGAGGGCGGCGAGGGCCATCCGCAGGTCCCCCGGCGGCAGCACCCCGAACTCGCCACGGAGTCGCCCGGAGGAGCCTCCGTTGTCGGCGATCGTCACCACGGCGGTGAGGGCGTCGAGCGTCAGGTCGTCGTGCAGGCGACGCAGCGCGCTCAGCGTCGCCGCCAGTCCGTGCCCCCCGCCGAGCGCGACGGCGGACTGGGCGGTGCCGCGCACGTCACTCCCTTCCGAGGTCGCGGTGGGTCGGCCGGGCGTCGAACCCGAGGTCGACGAGCCGTCGGGTCACCGCCTCGGCCATGGCGACGCTGCGGTGCTTGCCGCCGGTGCAGCCGACCGCGACCTGGAGGAACCGCTTGCCCTCCACGCGGTAGCCCTCGGCCGCGGTCTGGAGCACGGGGATGTACTGGTCGAGGAAGCGGGTGGCACCCGGCTGCTCCAGGACGTACGACGCCACGGCCGCGTCGCGGCCGGACTGGGGCCGCAGCTCGGGGACCCAGTGGGGGTTGGGCAGGAAGCGCATGTCGGCGACGTAGTCGGCGTCGACGGGGATGCCGTACTTGAACCCGAAGCTGATGACGTTGACCTTGAGGCGCGTGGTCTGCGGCGTGCCGAACAGGTCGGCGACCCGGTCGGTGAGCTGGTGGACGTTGAAGGCGGAGGTGTCGAGCACGATGTCGGCGTCGCTGCGCACGTCGGCCAGCACCTGTCGCTCGCGCTGGAGCCCGTCGAGCAGGCGGCCGCTGCCCTGGAGCGGGTGAGGGCGGCGCACGGCCTCCTGCCGTCGCACGAGCACGTCGTCGCTCGCCTCCAGGAACAGCAGGGTCGTCGGACGGCCGGTGACCTGCTGGTGACGGTTGGCCTGGAGGGAGTCGAAGAACGAGCCGGACCGCACGTCCACGACGACGGCGATCGGCTGACCGATCCCCCGGCTGTCGTCGACGAGCCTGACGACGTCGCGCACCAGGGTGGGCGGGAGGTTGTCGACGACGAAGTGGCCGAGGTCCTCGAGCTCCTTGGCGGCGGTGCTGCGTCCTGCTCCGGTCATGCCGGTGACGATGACCAGCTCCCCGGGCTGGGGGGCGGGCCGCTGCTCGGTCGGCGACGCTGACATCTCAGTCCTCCTCGATCTCGCCGGTGGCGGTGTTGACGCGCAGCGGCCGGTCCTCGCCGGCAGTCTGCCGTGCGGTGTCCGCGGTGGCGACGGCGTCCTTGATCGCGGCCGCGGTGGCGGGCCCGATGCCGGGGACCATCGCGATCTCCTGCACGTCGGCCGAACGCAGCTTCTTCAGCGAGCCGAAGTGCTTGAGCAGCGCCTTGCGACGCACCTCCCCCAGGCCCGGGACGTCGTCGAGCAGGCTCTCCACCATGGACTTCGACCGTCGTGAGCGGTGGTGGCCGATGGCGAAGCGGTGGGCCTCGTCGCGGATCCGCTGGAGGAGGTAGAGGCCCTCCGAGGTCCGCGGCAGGATCACCGGGTCCTCCTGGTCGGGCAGCCAGACCTCCTCCAGGCGCTTCGCCAGCCCGCACACGGGGATGTCGGTGACGCCGAGGTCGGCCATCGCCTGCTGGGCGGCTGCGACCTGCGGCGGACCACCGTCGACGACGACCAGGGACGGGGCGTACGCGAACTTCCGGGGCCGCCCGGTGTCCGGGTCGACGAGGAGGGGACCCTGCGGCCCCTCCGGCTGAGCTCGCGAAGCCGATGGGGTCGCCGGGTCCGCCCGAGGAGCCGCTTGGACCTCGGCCCCCTGAACCTCAGCCGCCTGAACCTCAGCCCCATCACCTCCCCGACCCTCACCCTCCGGGCGGTCGTCGAGCAGCCGGCGGAACCGGCGCGTGATCACCTCGTTCATCGACGCCACGTCGTTCTGGCCGTCGACCCCGCGGATCACGAACCGGCGGTACTCCGACTTGCGGGCCAGCCCGTCCTCGAAGACCACCATCGAGGCCACCACCTCGGTGCCCTGGAGGTTGGAGACGTCGTAGCACTCGATGCGCAGCGGCACCTCGTCGAGGCCGAGCGCCTGCTGGATCTCCTCCAGGGCGCGGTTGCGGGTGGTCAGGTCGCTCGCCCGCTTCGTCTTGTGGAGGGCCAGCGCCTGGGCGGCGTTGCGGGCGACGGTCTCCTGCAGGGACCGCTTGTCGCCGCGCTGCGGGACCCGGATCTCGACCCTGCTGCCCCGCTGCTCCGAGAGCATCTCCTCGAGCACCGCAGCGTCAGGCGGGAGCGCGGGGACCAGCACCTCGCGCGGGACGTTGTCGCCCTCGTCGCCGCCGTAGAGCTGGAGGAGGAAGTCCTGGACGAGCTCGGGGGTCTGCCCCTCGTCGGTGCGGTCGGCCACCCAGCCCCGCTGGCCGCGGATCCGGCCGCCTCGCACGTAGAAGATCTGCACGGCGACCTCGAGCGGGTCCTCCGCGAGCGCGATGACGTCGGCGTCGGTGCCGTCGGGCAGGACGACGGTCTGCTTCTCCAGGGCCCTGCGCAGCGCGCCGAGGTCGTCGCGCAGCCGGGCGGCCTTCTCGAAGTCCAGCGCCTCGGAGGCGGCGTACATCTGCTTCTCCAGGCGCCGGACGAACGGCTTGGTGTTGCCGGCCATGAAGTCGCAGAAGTCGTCGACGATCCGCCGGTGCTCCTCCTCGTCGACGTTGCCGACGCAGGGAGCGGCGCACTTGTCGATGTAGCCGAGCAGGCAGGGTCGACCGATCTGCCGGGAGCGGTTGAAGACGCCGTTGCTGCAGGAGCGCATGGGGAACACGCGCAGCAGCTGGTCGACCGTCTCGCGGATCGCCCAGGCGTGGCTGTAGGGGCCGAAGTAGCGGGTGCCGCGCCGCTTGGCGCCACGGCCGACCATCACCCGCGGGTACTCGTCGCCGACGGTGACGGCGAGCCAGGGATAGGACTTGTCGTCGCGGTACTTGACGTTGAAGCGCGGGTCGAACTCCTTGATCCAGGAGTACTCCAGCTGGAGTGCCTCGACCTCGGTCGCGACGACCGTCCACTCGACGCTGGCGCCGGTCCTGACCATCGTCGCGGTCCGGGAGTGCAGCCCGCGGACGTCCTGGAAGTACGACGACAGCCGGGCGCGCAGGTTCTTGGCCTTGCCGACGTAGATCACCCGGCCCTTGGCGTCGCGGAACCGGTAGACCCCGGGGCCGGTCGGGATCGACCCCGGTGCCGGGCGGTACGACGCTCCCGGCTGCCGG
>CADCUM010000001.1:19439-53817 GCA_902805885.1 uncultured Nocardioides sp.
CCGCGTGGGTGAGTCCGTGGGCGCGAGCGCCGGCAGCCATCCGGGCACGGGCCTCGTGCTGGAAGTCGCGCCCACGGTCGAGGCACTCGTCGAGCCGCTCGTCGACGACGCGGTAGGTCACCCTGGGGTCGCGAGAGCCGAGGCGTCGCGGGATCTCCTCCGACGGGTCCGTGGTGCCGTTGATCCACACCTCGATCGCGTCGAACCCGGAGCGGAGGTGGTGGAAGACCCCGTCGGCGACGTTGGCGCCCTCGTCGCGCGCGATCGCGCACCACCGGACGCGCGCGCGAGCTCTGCTGGGGATGGCCACTCGTCAACCCTACGGGCGCCCACCGACGCCGGCTCGTGGACCTCAGGCCAGGGTGATCGAGTCCCCGTCGACGGTGATCTCGACCTTGTCGAGCGGGCTGCTGGCCGGCCCCTCGAGCACCGACCCGTCCTCGATGGAGAACTCGCTGCCGTGGCAGTCGCAGGGGATGACGCCGTCCTTGCTGGAGCTCACCGGGCACCCCTGGTGGGTGCAGATGGCGGAGAAGGCGCGGAAGTCCCCCTCGCTCGGCTGGGTGATCACGACCTTGGCCGCGGTGGCGACGAAGCAGCCCCCCACGGGCACGTCGGCGGTGGTCCCCAGCGCCTCGGCCCCGCCCCCGGCGGACGACGAGCCGGACGGGCTCGCCGACCCGGTGTCCTCGCTGCCGGGCGTGTCCGTCGCCGTGCCGGTGTCGTCGCCACCACAGGCGGCGAGCACCGGCAGCCCGGCTGCGACGGCGGCACCCGTGAGCGCGCGGCGCCGGTTGATCCCGAAGACCGGACCAGACGTCATGTGTTGTCCCTTCGCCGAACGTCCCAGTGGTTGACGTGGAGACTAGCCGTGCGGGCCCAGCGGCAGGCCGGGGTCAGCCTCGCGTCGCGGGCTTCTTCGCCGCGGCCCTGGTCGCCGGAGCCTTCTTCGCGGGAGGCTTGGTCGCCGCCGTGGCGCCCGCTGCCACCGCCTTGCGGGCACGCTTCGGAGCCGGGGGCTGCTTGGCCGCGCGACCCTCGAGGATCGGCCTGAGGAACGCGCCCGTGTGGCTCTCCGGCACCTCCGCGACCGCCTCGGGCGTGCCCTCGGCGACGACGAGACCGCCTCGGGAGCCGCCCTCGGGACCCATGTCGACGAGCCAGTCGGCGGTCTTGATGACGTCGAGGTTGTGCTCGATCACCAGGACGGTGTTGCCCTTGTCGACGAGGCCGGACAGCACGTGGAGCAGCTTGCGGATGTCCTCGAAGTGGAGCCCGGTCGTGGGCTCGTCCAGGACGTAGACGGTGCGGCCGGTCGAACGCTTCTGCAGCTCGCTGGACAGCTTGACCCGCTGGGCCTCGCCGCCCGACAGGGTCGTCGCCGGCTGCCCGAGCCGGACGTATCCCAGGCCGACCTCGCACAGGGTCTTCATGTGCCTCGCGATGGGCGGGACCGCGGCGAAGAAGTCGGCCGCCTCCTCGATCGGCATGTCGAGGACCTCGGCGATGGTCCTGCCCTTGTAGTGGACCTCGAGCGTCTCGCGGTTGTAGCGCGCGCCGTGGCAGACCTCGCACGGGACGTAGACGTCCGGGAGGAAGTTCATCTCGATCTTCAGCGTGCCGTCGCCCGAGCAGGCCTCGCAGCGCCCGCCCTTGACGTTGAAGGAGAAGCGGCCCTGGAGGTAGCCGCGCATCTTGGCCTCGGGGGTCGACGCGAAGAGCTTGCGGATGTGGTCGAAGACCCCGGTGTAGGTCGCCGGGTTGGACCGCGGGGTGCGCCCGATCGGCGACTGGTCGACGTGGATGACCTTGTCGACGTGCTCGAGGCCGGTGATCTTGGTGTGCCGGCCCGGGACCGTGCGGGCGTTGTAGATCTGCTTCGCCAGCGAGGTGTAGAGGATGTCGTTGACGAGCGTGGACTTGCCGGAGCCGGAGACCCCGGTGACGGCGCAGAAGACGCCGAGGGGGAAGGCCACGTCGACGTCCTGCAGGTTGTGCTCGCGGGCTCCGTGGACCTTGAGCTCCCGGCCGGCGGTCCGCGGGCGGCGTACGGCGGGGACGGGGATCTCGCGACGACCACTCAGGTACTGGCCCGTCATGGAGTCGGGGTGGGACAGCAGCCCCTCCACCGTCCCGGAGTGGACCACCTGGCCGCCGTGCTCGCCGGCGCCGGGGCCGATGTCGACGACCCAGTCGGCCACCCGCACGGTGTCCTCGTCGTGCTCGACGACGATGAGGGTGTTGCCGAGGTCCTTGAGGCGCAGCAGCGTCTCGATCAGGCGGTGGTTGTCACGCTGGTGGAGGCCGATCGAGGGCTCGTCGAGGACGTAGAGGACACCCACGAGGCCGGCGCCGATCTGGGTCGCGAGCCGGATGCGCTGCGCCTCGCCGCCCGAGAGCGACCCGCTCGGCCGGTCGAGGGACAGGTAGTCGAGCCCGACGTCGAGGAGGAAGCGGAGCCGCTCCTGGATCTCCTTGAGCACCCGCTCGCCGATCTGGCGCTCGCGGACCGAGAGGTCGAGGTTGCGGAGGTAGTCGGCCGTCTCGTTGATCGGCAGCGCGCAGACCTCCGCGATGTTCTTGCCGCCGTTCTCCTTGCTGCCGAGGGTCACCGCGACCGACACGGGCTTGAGCCGCGACCCCTGGCAGGCGGGGCAGGGCACCTCCCGCATGAAGCCCTCGAACCGCTCGCGGCTGGTGTCGGACTCCGCCTCCTTGTGGCGGCGCTCGACGTAGGGGCGGACGCCCTCGAACGCGGCGTAGTAGGCGCGCTGGCGGCCGTAGCGGTTCTTGGTGACGACGTGGACCTTGGTCTTGTGGCCGTCGAGCAGGGAGGTGCGGGCCCGGGGCGACAGGTCCTCCCACGGCGTGTTGAGGTCGAAGCCGAGCTCCTGGCCCAGCGCGTTCATCAGCCGGAGGAAGTAGTCGGCGACGTGGGCGCCGCTCCACGGCGCGATGGCGCCCTCGCCCAGCGTGGCCTGGGCGTTGGGGACGACCAGCTCGGGGTCGACCTCCATGCGGGTGCCGAGGCCGTGGCACTCCGTGCAGGCGCCGAACGGGGAGTTGAAGGAGAACGACCGCGGCTCGAGCTCGTCGGTGTCGATCGGGTGGTCGTTGGGGCACGCCATCTTCTCGGAGAAGCGCATCTCGCGACCAGGGTCCGTCGCGTCGAGGTCGACGAAGTCGAGCGTGACCAGCCCCCCGGCGAGGCCCAGCGCGGTCTCGACGGAGTCGGTCAGCCGCCGCTTGCTGGACTCCTTGACCGCGAGCCGGTCGACGACGACCTCGATGGTGTGCTTGATCTTCTTGTCGAGCTTGGGCGGGTCGTCCAATGAGTGGGTCTCGCCGTCGACGCGCGCCCGGCTGAAGCCCTGCGTCTGGAGCTGGCGGAAGAGCTCGACGTACTCGCCCTTGCGTCCCCGGATGACCGGAGCCAGCACCTGGAACCGGCGGCCCTCCTCGAGCGCCAGGACGCGGTCGACGATCTGCTGGGGCGTCTGCCGCTCGATCGGCGCGCCGCAGGTCGGGCAGTGGGGACGTCCGGCGCGCGCGTAGAGCAGGCGGAGGTAGTCGTAGACCTCGGTGATGGTGCCGACCGTGGAGCGCGGGTTCTTCGACGTCGACTTCTGGTCGATGCTCACCGCCGGGGAGAGGCCCTCGATGAAGTCGACGTCGGGCTTGTCCATCTGGCCGAGGAACTGGCGCGCGTAGGCGCTCAGCGACTCGACGTAGCGGCGCTGGCCCTCGGCGAAGATCGTGTCGAAGGCCAGGCTCGACTTGCCCGACCCGGAGAGACCGGTGAACACGATGAGGGAGTCGCGCGGGAGGTCGAGCGAGACGTCCTTGAGGTTGTGCTCCCGGGCGCCCCGGATGATGAGCTGGTCGGCCACTGTGGTCCTTCGTGGGAGTACGGCGAAGTGGGTCCTTCGAACACATGTTCGCCACTCCGAGAGAAGACCGCAACCCGCCACGCGGTCCGACGACGATCCTACGAGGCACCTCCGACAGCGACGGATTTCCCGCACCTGGGGGTGGACGCGGGGGACCCGCAGACGGTCGGGAGGGTGCTTCACTGGGGACATGACCCCTGCTCCCGTCCTCTCCCCCACCCTGCTCCCGGAGGCGGACCAACGGCTCGTGCGCACGGTGGACGGCCTCACCGGAGAGGAGCTGTCGGCCCCCTCGCTGCTCCCGGGCTGGACGCGGGCCCACGTGGTCGCCCACCTGACCCTCAACGGCGAGGCCCTCCAGCGGGTGCTCCAGGGCCGCCGGCGCGGCGAGGCCGTCCCGATGTACGACTCCCCCGAGGCGCGCGACCGCGACATCGACCACCTCGCGCTGGCCGACCCCGCGGTGCTGCGCGAGCGGCTGCTGGCCGCCGTCACGCGCTTCGGCGTGGCCCAGGAGGCGATGACGGAGGAGGACGCGGCCGCGACATTCGAGCGGACCCCGGGCGGCCGGGTCATCCGCATCGGCAACGTCGCGCTCATGCGGCTGCGCGAGGTCGAGATCCACCACGCCGACCTCGACGCCGGCTACTCCGCGCTCGACTGGCCGGCCGCGTTCTGCGCGGTGCTCATCGAGTCGATGACGAAGTACCAGGACTCCGCGCCGTTCCGTGTGCTGGCACGCGACCTGGCGCGCACGTGGCAGCTCGGGGACGGGGAGGGCGGCCCGCTCGTGGCGGGCGACGCCGCCGCGATCGGGTGGTGGCTGACCGGGCGCGGCCACGGCGAGGGCCTCGACTGCGACGCGGGGGAGCTGCCGGAGGTCAGCGCGTGGTGACCGGCGACGGGACCGACGCGTACACCGGGGACGTGACGCCCGGCGGCGCGCCGCAGCAGCGCCGGCTGGGCTGCCTGACCGTCACCAAGGTCGCGGTCGACCCGGAGATGTCCAACAACTGCTACCTCCTCCACTGCACGGAGACCGACGAGCTCGTGCTGGTGGACGCCGCGGCGGAGGCGGAGCGGCTGATCGAGCTGGTCGGCGACCGCTCACTGACCTCGGTCGTCACCACCCACCAGCACTGGGACCACCACCGGGCCCTCGCGGAGGTGGTCGCCGCCCACCCGGAAGCCGTGGTGGTCGTCGGCGCGCCGGATGCCGACGCCGTGACCGAGCAGACCGGCGTACCCGTGGACCGCCGGGTCGGCGACGGCGACCGCGTCGCGGTCGGTACGTGCGACCTCCACGTCATCGCGATCGCGGGTCACACCCCGGGCTCGATCGCGCTGCTGCTCGACGACCCCGAGGTGGACTCCTCGCCGCACCTCTTCACCGGCGACTCGCTCTTCCCCGGGGGCGTCGGCAACACCTTCGGCGATCCCGACGCGTTCAGGCAGCTGATCGGCGACGTCTCGGCCAAGCTGTTCGACCGGCTCCCCGACAGCACCTGGTTCTACCCCGGGCACGGGGGCGACTCGACGCTCGGCGCCGAGCGCCCGCACCTCGAGGAGTGGCGCGCGCGGGGCTGGTAGGTCGACCGCCGCCGCTCAGACGCCGGAGGGCTCGGGCGCGGGCGGGTCGTCGGTGGGGATGGGGTTCGGCTGGATCGAGGGGTCCCCGCTGGGGACGACCTCGGGGTTGGCGTCGGGTTCCTGCGGTGTGGTGGTCATGCCGTGGAGTACCCGGTGCGGGCCGAGGGCACACTCAGGCCGCCGCCGTACGCTGGTCGCCATGAGCACGCGCGACCTGACCATGGCCGACTTCGAGCAGACCGTCTCCGGCGAGGGCATCGTGCTCGTCGACTTCTGGGCGTCGTGGTGCGGTCCGTGCCGGCAGTTCGCACCGGTCTTCGAGCGGGCCGCCGAGGCCAACCCCGACATCACCTTCGCCAAGGTGGACACCGAGGCGGAGCAGCAGCTGGCCGGCCAGGCGGGCATCACCAGCATCCCCACGCTGATGCTGTTCCGCGACGGGGTCCTGCTGTTCAACCAGGCGGGTGCGCTGCCTCCTCAGGCGCTGGACGGCGTCATCAGCCAGGCCCGAGAGCTCGACATGGACGCCGTACGGCGTGAGGTGGCCGCCGCCCAGGAGGCGGCCGGCAACGGCGAGGTCGGGCTGGACGACTTCGCCGCCGCGCACAGCCAGGGCGCCTACGTCCTCGACGTGCGCGAGGCCGACGAGTGGGCCGCCGGGCACGTCCCCGGCGCGGTGCACATCCCGATGAACGAGGTCCCGGCCCGTCAGGCGGAGATCCCCACCGACCAGCCGGTGTTCGTGATCTGCGCGTCCGGCGCGCGGAGCCGTCAGGTGGCCGACCACCTGCGGGCCCACGGGGTGACGGCGCTCAACGTCACCCAGGGGACCCACGGCTGGGCGCAGCGCGGCTGGCCGCTCGACCACTGACGGCCGCGGCGCGCGTGGGAGGCTGACCGGATGATCGAGCTGCGCAGCCCTGCCGAGATCGAGCAGATGAGGCCCGCCGGGCGCTTCGTCGCGGAGGTCCTCACGGCCCTCCAGGACGCGGCCGACGTGGGCGTCGACCTGCTCGACCTCGACGCCCTGGCCCACCGGATGATCCGGGAGCGCGGCGCCGAGTCCTGCTACATCGACTACCACCCGTCGTTCGGTGCGTCGCCGTTCGGGAAGGTGCTGTGCACGTCGGTCAACGACGCGGTCCTGCACGGGCTCCCGCACCCCTACCGCCTCCGTGACGGCGACCTGCTGAGCCTGGACTTCGCCGTGTCCGTCGACGGGTGGGTCGCCGACTCCGCGGTGAGCCTGGTCGTGGGCACGCCGCGCGAGGAGGACCTCCGGCTGATCGAGACCACCGAGCGAGCACTCGCCGCCGGCATCGGGGCCGCGGTCGTCGGCAACCACATCGAGGACATCGGGCACGCCATCGGCGAGGTGGCGCGCGAGGCCGGGCTGCCGATCAACCTCCAGTTCGGGGGGCACGGCGTCGGCCGCACGATGCACGGCGAGCCCCACGTCGCCAACGACGGCCGGCCGGGGCGGGGCCACCCCCTCCGACCGGGCCTGGTCATCGCGATCGAGCCGTGGTTCCTGCACACCACCGACGAGATCCACACCGACCCCGACGGGTGGACGCTGCGCAGCGACGACGGGTCCCGGGGCGCCCACGCCGAGCACACGGTGGCGATCACCGAGGACGGACCGCTGGTCCTCACCGCCCGCGGAGCGTGAGCCCGGGGATCACCCCACGATGCCGCGCAGCCGGTGGAGCGCCAGGCTCGCTCCGGCCCTCACCGTGCGGGGGGCCCACGGGATGTCCAGGAAGGCCGCGTGCTGGCGCGTCCACTCCGGGTCGCTCGGCAGCGAGGCCTCGGGCCACTCCCCGGGAGCCGCGAGCGTCCGTCGTACGGCGTCGGTGAGCGGCAGCAGCGGCCCGCCGTCGGCCGGCGCCCAGGTGTGGCCGGGGCGGCAGACCATGTCGTGCCGGAGGGACGCCACGAGGGCGACGACGGTCCGGAAGGGCGCCTGGACGAGGGCGGCCGTGGCCACGGCGACGAGAGGCTCGGGGGCGGCGAGCACCGGCACCCGGACCCGGACCAGCCGCTCCGCACGGGCGGCGAGGCCCAGCAGCCGCGGGTAGGGCAGCACGTCGGGGCCGCCCACGTCGACCGCCCCCTCGAGGTCGCTCGACCCGACCGCCTCCACCAGGGCGCGTACGGCGTCGCTCGCCGCCACGGGCTGCACCGACGAGCGCAGCCAGGTCGGCACCGGCTGGACCACCAGGAGCGAGCCGAGCTGGCGGACGATCTCCCACGAGGTGGACCCGGCTCCCACGACGACCCCCGCCCGCAGGGCGACGGCGGAGCAGGCGACGCGGAGCAGCTCCTCCTCCACCTCGAGGCGCGAGGCGATGTGGGGCGACAGGTCGTCGCGGGGGACCTGCGGCACCAGGCCGGACAGGTAGACGACCCGCTGCACGCCGGACCGGTCGACGGCGTCGCGCACCACCTGGGCCCCGAGCAGGTCGCGGCCCGCGAAGCCACGCGCGGACAGCGAGTGGACCAGGTAGACGACGACGTCGATGTCGACCAGGGCGGGGTCGACGTCGTCCGTCGACGTCACGTCGCACCTCGCCCACTCCACCTCGTCTCCCCACCCGAACCGCTCGGGCGCGGGTGCCGACGAGGAGGCGGCCCGGACCTCGTGGCCCTCCTCGAGCAGGGCAGGGACCAGCCGCGATCCGACGTACCCGGTCGCGCCCAGGACCAGCACGCGCATCGCTCAGCCCACCCGTCCCGCGCCGGCGGGCTCGAGGTGCCGGCGCACGTGCTGGCCGAAGCGCAGCCCCATGCCGGCGACCACCGTCGCCATCACGGTCTCGACGGCCGGGCGCAGCAGGCGCGGCAGCGGCAGCTCGACCCAGATGGACAGGTCGATCGTGACCTCGGTCCCGTCGGGCACCGGGCGCAGCAGGTACTCGCCGTCCACGCCCGCCTGCTCGTCGCTGCGCGCGGGGTCGTGCCGGAACTCGATGCGGCGCGGCTCGTCGTACGTCATCACCTCGGTGAACGACGGCTCGACAGCGGCGCTCAGCACCGGGATCCGCGTGAGGTGCCAGGTCCACCGGTCGCCGCGCACGTCGATCCGCTTGAGGTTGGGGGTGAAGCGCACGATGAGCTCGGGGTCGGTGAGGACGGCCCAGACCTGCTCCGAGGTCGCCGTGAGGACGGCGGTGGAGCGGTTGTGCGCGTGGAATCGAGTCACTCGATTGAGCGTAGACGAGGCCGGGATAGGGTTCCGGCGTGCTGATCTCCGACGACAAGCGCGTGCTCTTCGTCCACGTCCCCAAGACGGGCGGGGTGTCGGTCGAGGAAGCCGTCAGGGAGGCCTGCCCGGACGCCCGCAAGAAGCGGGCCGGCGCCACGCCGATCGGCCGCCACGCGACCCTGAGCAGGATCCTCCAGCAGGAGCCGCAGGCCGCGGACTACTGGACGTTCGGCTACGTCCGCAACCCGTGGGCGCGGATGGTCTCGTGGTACTCCATGATCGACCAGTGGAGCAGGCGGTGGGGCCCCGCGAGCGGCAAGCCGCAGGACGTCCGCCACGGCGGCATGCGCGACGGCAACGACATGTGGCGTGCTGCCGCGGCCTACCGGGACTTCGAGGAGTTCGTCCTGCGCGGCACCGAGGAGCTCCCCCGGGTCGGGAAGTCGCAGATCTCCTACCTGCGGGCTCCCAAGGCGGGCAAGGAGGCCGACTTCATCGGGCGCACCGAGTCGTTCGCCGAGGACCTCCAGACGGTGCAGCGGCACCTGGGGATCGAGCCGACCCCGGTCCCCCACCGCAACAAGTCGCGGCACGGGACCTACCACGACTACTACACCGACGCGTCGCGGGCGAAGGTGGCGCAGGTGTACGCCGAGGACATCGACCTCTTCGACTACACCTACTGAGCCTCTCGCCCGCCGCTCTCCTGCCCCACCAGCCGGGTGCCACGCGCACCCGCCCACACGCCGGTCGGCGCGAGGCGCCGGCAGACGTCGTACTCCGGCGCGAAGTGCTGCTCCAGCGCTGCACGGGTGTCCGGGGAGAGCTCGCCCCGGACCGCGGCCGAGGCGTTGAGCCGGCCGAAGTCCAGGACCCGGCCGAGCCGCTCGGCGAACCACGCGCCCCACACGTCGGGACGGTCGACGCTGAAGAGCCGGTCCACCCCGACGACCCCGCCGACGCTGATGAAGCGGGCCGGGCGGCCCTTCGGCGTGGGCGCCGACCGAGCGCCCTCGACGTAGCACCTGGCGAAGTCCTCGAACGGCATGCCGGCGGTCGAGTTGGCTGGACGCGCACCCTCGCGGGCGCGGTAGCGCCACCACGACTCCAGCCACTCGACCGGGTCGCGGAACATCGTGACGACCTCGTAGGACTCCCGGGGGTGCCCGCGGGCGGCCAGGGCCGGCACGAACTCCCGCTCGAACCCTCGAGCCGGGAGGTGCTTGCGCGCCGGCGGGCTGCTGATGACCAGCGCGGCGTACGGCGCCAGCGCGCGCTCCAGCGTGGTGCTCCCCGTCTTGGGGAGCGCGAGGAGCACGAACCCGTGGGTCGGGAAGGTCATCACGGCAGCGATGATCCCATCACCGCTGCCGTGACCACCCGTCCGGTCTCAGCCGTTGCCGCCTGCACGGAACTCGCGCCAGGCGTCGCTCATCCGGTCGGCCTGACCCGGCGTGAACTGGTCCATGCAGAAGTCCTCGGTGTAGTCCATGAAGTTGTGGATCGGGTCGGTCCCGGGCGCCTTCTCGCAGGAGTCACGCTCCTCGCAGTAGAACTGCGGGGAGGCCTCCCGCGGGGTGTCGGCCACGCCGTCGTTGACGGCCGTGCACCCGTTCGCGAAGGTGTGCTCGAGCATCAGCCAGTGGCCGACCTCGTGGGTGAGCGTGTCGCCCTCGTTGTAGGGCTCGACGGTCCCGCCGGGCATCGACTCGTCGAGGATGACCACGCCGTCGACGTAGTCACGGCCGTTGTTGTAGCCCTTGGGGAAGTAGGCCCAGCCGAGCAGGCCACCCCCGATGTCGGCGGCGTAGACGTTGAGCGTCTCCGAGTCACCGCGGTGCAAGGTCTGCTTCATCTCCTTCTCGACCCTGCCGGGGGTCACGTTCGCCCACACGTCGTTGGCCACGAAGTTCGTGTGGACCAGGTCGAAGCGGAAGGGCGTGTCGGCCGCCTCGGCAGCGGTCGTCCCCGAGAAGGCGGCGTTCAGGACGTCCATCTGCTCGCGCACCATGCCGCGCAGCCGGTTGCGGTCGTCCTCGCTCGCGCCGGTCTTGGTGACGACGTGGAAGACGGTCTCCACCTGCACGGTCCCCGCACCGAGCGTCGGCAGGTCGGGGATCAGGCCGTACTGGGGGGCCTGCTTGTCGTTGTAGAGCTTGGGTTCCTTGACGGCGGCACCGGCCTTGACGCGGGCGGAGCTCGAGCCGGCCTCTTCGATGCACTCCTCGACGGCGGGCGAGGCGAGTGGGCTGACGACGACGGCGCTGGCGCCGAGGGTGGCGGTGGCCAGGCCCATGGCGCAGGTCATGGCGGCGGTCTTCAGGGCGCGGGTGGTTCGCATCAGGGGTGACACCTTTCGAGAGGGATGTCGAGAACCTAGGCGCTGCCACCCGATGTGACCAGCCCCTCAGGGCGGTGTGTCACATTGCTCCATGCCCACCCCCGCGCCCATCCCCGTGCCCACCCCCGACCGGCAGCCCCCCTCGGCCCTCTCCTCGTGGACCGCCGGGGCGCACACGGCGCCGGTGGCGGGGACGCCCACCACGCATCCCACCTACCGCAAGGGCTCCGGGCCGGGGGTCGTCGTGGTGCACGAGGTCCCGGGGCTCACCCAGGGCGTGATCGACTTCGGGCAGGAGCTGGTCGACGCCGGCTACACCGTGGTGCTGCCGCACCTGTTCGGGTCGGCCGGCCGGCCGTTCTCGGCCCAGGACGTGGCGCGCACCCTCCCGCGGCTCTGCGTGAGCAGCGAGTTCACGGTGCTGGCCACCGACGTGACGACCCCGGTGGCCGAGTGGTTGCGCAGCCTGGCCCGCGAGCTGCACGCCGAGCTCGGCGGCCCCGGCGTCGGCGCCCTCGGGATGTGCTTCACCGGCGGCTTCGCGCTGGCGATGATGGTCGAGGAGACCACGGTGGCGCCGGTCCTCTGCCAGCCCAGCGCGCCGTTCGCGATCGGTGCGAAGCGCTCCGCGGACCTCAACCTGTCCCCCGCGGACCGCGCCGCCGTCGCCCGGCGGGCCGCGTCGGGCTGCTCCGTGCTGGGACTGCGCTACGCGGACGACCGGGCCGTCGGCACCAGGTTCGACACGCTGTCGGCACTGATCGGCGAGGCGTTCATCCGCGTCGACCTCCCGGGCAAGGGGCACTCCACCGTGACCGAGCACCGCTCGCAGGTCGCCGTGGACGCCGTCCTGCAGTTCTTCGCCCAGCGGCTGCGTTCGACCTAGGCGGCACGCCACCCACATGGGACCGCGGCGTCGGGGTACCGCCTCCGCATGAGCGACGACCAGACCCCTGCAGCCGACCGACGATCCCTCGCCCTGGTGACCGGCGCCTCCAGCGGCATCGGCCGCGAGCTGGCGCTCGAGCTGGCCAGGCGCGGGCACGACCTGGTGCTCGTCGCCGAGGACGCCGAGCTCGACGACGCCGCCGCCGAGGTCCGTGCCGAGGGCGCCCAGGTGCGGACCGTGCGCTGCGACCTGCGGGAGCCGGCGAGCGTGGCCGGCGTCCACCGGGCGGTCCTCGCCGAGGCCCGCCCGCTCGCGGTGGCTGCGCTGAACGCGGGCATCGGCCGTGGCGGCGCCTTCGTCGACAACGACATCGAGGACGAGGTCGCCGTCATCGACCTCAACGTCACGTCGACGGTGCGCCTGGCCAAGCTCGTGCTGCGCGACATGGTCGCGGCCCACCAGGGTCGCGTCCTCCTCACGTCCTCGATCGCCTCCGAGATGCCCGGCTCGTTCCACGCGGTCTACAACGCGTCGAAGTCGTTCGTGCAGTCCTTCGCCGAAGCGCTGCAGGAGGAGCTGAAGGACACCTCTGTCACGATCACGTCACTGATGCCCGGACCCACGGACACCGAGTTCTTCGAGCGCGCGGGGATGATGGACACCAAGGTCGGCCAGGGCCCCAAGGACGATCCCGCTCAGGTGGCGCGCCAGGGGGTGGACGCCCTCCTGGCCGGTGAGCTCCGGGTCGTCGGCGGCGGGGTCAGGACCCGGGTCCAGGAGGCCGCGAGCAAGGTCGTGCCCGACCGCGTCAAGGCGGCGATGCACCGCGGCATGGCGGAGCCCGGGTCCGAGGAGTGAGCCCGCCCGCGGTCAGTCCATCGAGGCGATGAGCTGACGCACGGTCGCCAGGCTCTCGGCGGACCCGCTCGGGTCTGTCGTGCGGTAGTAGGTCCAGCCGCTGATGTTCGGTGCCAGGGCATAGCCACGAGCCCGGCGGTACGCCGCCTCGTCCAGTCCGACGGCGGCGCGGTAGTCGTCCGCGACCTCGGCCGGCAGGTAGCCCCACATCGCGTTCAGCTCGATCGCGGGGTCGCCCCGGCCGGCGGTGCCCCAGTCGATGACGGCGGCGAGGTGGCCGTCCCGGACCAGCAGGTTGCCCTCGTGCAGGTCGCCGTGGAACCAGCACGGGTCGCCGTCCCAGGCGGGCGCGTCGAGCGCGTCCTGCCAGACGGCCAGCACGGCGTCCGGGTCGACCTCGGAGGTGTCCGCCCGGGCGGTCCACGTGCGCACCCACTCGTCCAGCGCCGCCAGCGGCCCGCCCCGGCCCTCGGTCACCGGGGGCGCGTCCATCCCGGGCGCCTCGCGCACGGTCCGCACGAAGCGGCCCAGCGAGTCCGCCCACTCACCGGGGTCGAACGTCTCGGACGTCGGGTTCTGCCCCTCGACCCACGGCACCACGGTCCAGTGCCACGGGTAGCCCTCCCCCGGCTCCCCGAGCGCCAGCGGTGCCGGCAGCGGCACGGGGACGTACGGCGCCAGCCTCGGCAGCCAGGTGTGCTCCCACGCGGGCGAGTCGGCTGCCCAGTGGATCCGCGGCATCCGCACCAGCAGCTCGTCACCGAGCCGGAAGAGCTGGTTGTCGGTCCCCGCCGGGGGCAGCCGCCGCACCGGGAGGTCGGCCCACTCCGGCAGCTGGGCCGCCAGCAGGCGTCGTACGGCGTCGTCGGTGATCGTGACCTCGTCCTCGTGCATCCCGCTCATCCCGCGCGACGCTACGGCGGTCGCCGGGTGGATGCGAACGACTTTCGACGGAGCCGTCCACGTACCATCGGTACGTGAGCTTCCTGGGCCGCCAGGCCGTCATCGCCGCCCTGACCGCGAACGCCCTGCGCCCGCCCCCGGGGCGGCGGGCCTGATGCCCGTCGAGGAGGCCGGGCTGCCGGCCGACCTGCTGACGCACGCGCGGGCGGCCAAGGGGTTCATGCCCGAGGACGAGGGTGCGCTGCTGCACCGCTGGGCCCGGGAGCGGCTCCGCGAGGGTCCGGTGCTCGAGGTCGGGACCTACTGCGGCAAGTCGGCGATCTGGCTGGGGGGTGCCGCGCGAGAGGTCGGCGGCACGGTCTTCACCGTCGACCACCACCGGGGCTCGGAGGAGAACCAGGCGGGCTGGGAGCACCACGACGCGACCCTCGTCGACCCGAGCACCGGGCTGATGGACACCCTCCCGGTGTTCCGCGCGACCATCGCCGCTGCCGGGCTCGAGGAGCACGTGGTGGCGGTCGTGGGGCGCTCCGAGGCGGTCAGCCGGTGGTGGCGCACTCCCCTGTCCCTGCTCTTCATCGACGGCGGGCACGGGGCGGAGCCGGCGCGTGCCGACTACCGCGGCTGGGCGCCGTGGGTGATGGCCGGCGGGGTGCTGGCCGTCCACGACGTGTTCCCCGACCCCGCCGACGGCGGGCGGCCGCCGTACGAGGACATCTACCTCCCCGCGCTGGCGAGCGGCGCCTTCACCGAGGTCGAGGTGCTGGGCTCGGTGCGGGTGCTACGCCGGACCTCCGGTGACGCCGGCGACCCGCTCCCCTGACGGGCAGTCGCACTCCGGGCCGGTCTCCGCCCCGATCCCGACGAGGTCCGGCAGCGTCCGGCCGCGCATGATGTCGGCGCCGGGCGTGCCGTCGGTCAGCGCGTCGTGCGCGAGGATGACCGCGGCGGCGGTGTAGGTCGAGTGCTCCGCCGGCCAGTTGACCTCGTCGGGCCAGACGTACCCCGTCCAGTAGCCGCCGCCCTCGGCACGCAGGTGCTGCATGTCGGCGAACAGCGTGGCCGCGCGCTGCCGGTCGCCGATCGCCTCGAGGGCGAGGACCAGCTCGCACGTCTCCGCCCCGGTCACCCACGGGTTGGTCGAGACGCACCGGATGCCCAGGCCGGGCTTCACGAACGCGTCCCACCGCTCGGCCACCAGCGCGTGCGCCGCCGGGCCGCGGACGGCACCGCCCAGCACGGGGTAGTACCAGTCCATCGAGAACTCGGACTTGTCGAGGAACCGGTCGCGGTGCTCGCGCAGGGCGTGCCCCAGACGAGCGCCGGCCAGCTCCCAGTCGGGTTGCGGGTCGTCGACGAGCCCGGCGAGGGCCACCCCCGCGCGCAGGCTCTGGAAGATGCTCGACGACCCGGCGAGCAGGGCATCTGCGTTGACGGCGCCGGGCCGCCCGTCGCGCCACTCCTGGGACCAGGCGATGCCGCCCCAGGGCAGCTGCATCGAGACCACCCAGTCGAGCGCCTTCCGGACGACCGGCCACGCCCGACCGACGAACGCGTCGTCGCGGCGTACGAGCCAGTGGTGCCAGGCGCCGACCGCGAGGTAGGCCGACATGTTGGTCTCGCCCGAGGCGTCCTCCACCTCGCCGGCGACGAGCTTCATCGGCCACGAGCCGTCCTCGCGCTGGGTGGCCAGCACCCACTCGTACGCCCGCTCGCTCGCCTCGACCTCGCCGCCGACCAGGAGGCCCATGGCGGACTCGACGTGGTTCCACACGTCGGTGTGGGTGCCGACGGTCCACGGGATCGCCCCGCTGGGCTCCTGCATGGCGACGATCGAGGCCGCCGTCTCCGCCACCTGGGCGTCGGTCAGGACGCTCGTCCCGGTCACGGGCTCAGGCCTCGGCCGGCTCGGCAGGCGGCTTCTCGAAGTAGAGGACCATGCTCTTGCCGATCAGCGGGTCGAGGACCCTGCCGGCCAGCTGCAGGGCGCGGGGGTTCTCCACGATCTCCCAGACCAGGAGCCTGTGGTAGGCCTTCGCGAGCGGGTGGTCGTCGTTGGTGACGCCGACGGCGCACTTGATCCACCAGTACGGCGAGTGGAGGCCGTGGGCGTAGTCCTTGCCGGTGAACCGGAGCCCGGCCTTGGTGACCTTGTCGGTGAGCTCCTCCTCCGTGTAGATCCGGATGTGCCCGCCCTCGACGTCGTGGTATTCGTCGGACAGCTTCCAGTTGACGATCTCGGGGAACCACCGGGGCACGCTCACCGCCATCGTCCCGCCCGGGCGCAGCACCCGCACCAGCTCGGCGATCGCCTGGATGTCGGCCGGCACGTGCTCGAGCACCTCCGCGGCCACGATCCGGTCGAACTCCCCGTCCGCGAAGGGCAGCGCCAGCGCGTCGCCCTCCTTGGTGTCGGCCTCCGCCCCGGCGGGGACCTCGCCGCTGTCGCGCATCGCCGCGAACCACTCGCGCACCGTGGCGAGCTCGTCGGCGTCCTGGTCGAACGCGACCACGTCGGCACCGCGCTTGTACATCTCGAACGCGTGCCGGCCGGCGCCGCACCCCATGTCGAGCACGCGCTCCCCCGGGCGCAGCCCGAGCCGGTCGAAGTCAACGGTCAGCACGGGTGGGTCCCTCCTGCTCGGGGCGCGACCGGTGGTGGTCGGCGATGGCGTCCTCGTACGCCGCGGCCGTGGCCTCGGCGACGGCGCGCCAGCTGAAGAGCTCCGCGACGCGTCGGCGGCCGGCGGCGCCCATCCGCGCGCGGCGCTCCGGGTCGTCGAGCAGGGCGGCCAGCGCGGCCTCCAGCTCCCCGACGTCGCCGGGGGTGACCAGCTCGGCGCACTCCCCGTCCGGGCCGACCACCTCGGGGATGGCGCCCGCACGGGAGACCACGAGCGGCGTGGCGCACGCCATCAGCTCGGCCGTCGGCAACGAGAAGCCCTCGTAGAGCGAGGGCACGCAGGCGACCTCCGCGGAGCCCATCACCTCGACCAGCTCGGCGTCGCTCACCCCGCTGACGAAGGAGACGTGCTCGGCGATGCCCAGGCGGTCGACGAGCTGCTCGGTGCGGCCGCCGGGCTCGGGCCGGGTCACCAGCACCAGCGACACGTCGCGCTCGGTGCGCAGCTTGGCGAACGCCTCCAGCAGCGTGGCGATGCCCTTCATCGGCGCGTCCGCGCTGGCCATCGCCAGGATGCGGCCCGGGTGGCGCGGTGCGGTGGGCGGCGCGAAGACGTCGTCCACGCCGAGCAGGATCGTCCGCATCCGCGCCGGGTCGACCCCGAAGTCACGCGCGATGTCGCGCGCCGAGGACTCCGACGGGGTGAGCACCATCCGGAGCTGACGCGCCACCCGGCCCTGCATGCGGAGGAAGCCGTACCAGCGGCGCAGCGTCAGCCGCTTGCGCCACGACGGCGCCGTCTCGAGGTCGATGCGGCGGTCGACGGTGATCGGGTGGTGGATCGTGGCGACGACCGGGAGCCCGAGCCGCTCGAGCTCGAGGATGCCCGTGCCGAGGACCTGGTTGTCGTGGGCGACGTCGAAGTCGCCCGCACGGTCCCGCATCAGCCGAGCGATGCGGGAGCTGAACGTCCTGGGCTCGGGGAACCCCGCGACGCACATCGTGAGGAACTCCTCGACGTCGATGCGGTCGCGGAACTCGCGCCAGTGCGGGATGCGGAACGGGTCGGGCTCGCGGTAGAGGTCCAGGCTCGGGACCTTGGTCAGCCGGACGCCCTCGTCGAGCTCGGGATAGGGCTGTCCGGAGAAGACCTCGACCTCGTGGCCGAGTCGGACGAGCTCCCGGCTGAGGTGGCGGACGTAGACGCCCTGGCCGCCGCAGTGCGGCTTGCTCCGGTAGGACAGCATGGCGATGCGCAACGAGCCGCCCTTTCGCTCTGGACGTGACGCCTCATTATCCCTACCGGCAGGTAGGGACCGCCGCGCGGGGTCACGCCTCGCTGGAGTGCCCCGGGAAGACGTGGGCGGTCGGGTCGATCACGACGGCGGCGTTGTTGACCGCGGTGGCGGCCTCCCCGAACCCCACGGCGATGAGCCGCACCTTGCCGGGGTAGTCGGTGATGTCGCCGGCGGCGAAGACCCGCGGCAGGTTGGTGCGCATCGCCGAGTCCACGACGACGTGGCGCTTCGAGGTGGTCAGCCCCCACTGCTGGATCGCACCCAGGTCGGCCACGAAGCCCAGGGCCGCGACGACAGCCTGCGCCGGGAGCACGCGGGGGTCCTCGCCGTCGACGGCGACCTCGACCTCCTCGAGGTGGCCGGCGCCGCGCAGCGCGGTCACCTGGGCACGGGTGATGATCTCGACGCTCGAGGCGCGCACGGCGGCCACCGTGCGCTCGTGGGCTCGGAAGGCGTCCCGGCGGTGCACGAGCGTCACCGAGCCTGCGACCGGCTCGAGGTGCTGCGCCCAGTCGAACGCGCTGTCACCGCCTCCGACGATGACGACGTCCTTCCCGGCGTACGGCGCGAAGCTCGGCACGAAGAACTCCAGGCCGCGCCCCAGCCAGCCCTCCCCCGCGGGCAGCGGCCGTGGGGTGAACTTCCCGATCCCCGCCGTCACGATCACCGCCCCCGCGACGATGCGCGTGCCGTCGTCCAGGCTCAGCGTCACGTCGTCCTCGCCGTGCTCGAGCGTGGCCGCGGTGCGGTCGAGGAAGTACGCCGGGCCGCCCGTCGCCGCCTGGGTGACCAACCCCTCGACCAGGTCGCGACCCTTGATGCTCGGGAAGCCGGCGACGTCGAGGATGGCCTTCTCGGGGTACATGGCGGTGATCTGGCCGCCGAGCTCCGGCAGGGAGTCCACGACGGCGACGCGCAACCCGCGGAAGCCCGCGTAGTAGGCGGCGTAGAGGCCCGTGGGGCCTGCGCCGACGATCACCAGGTCCGCAGTCACGTCGCTCACGTCGGCGATCCTCCCGGCTCCGGGGGCCCTGCGTCGAGGGTCCGAGCCGGCGAGCTCACAGGGCGTCGATCTCGGTGACCAGCCAGCCGTCGGCCGTCCGCTGCAGGACGAGGACCACCCGGGTCAGCTCGACGCGGGGCTCGTCGAGGTCCCTGCCGGTGGTGCGCTCGTTGACGAAGAGCAGGACCTTCGCCTCGCTGTCGGTCACCGAGACCACCGAGGACGCCACCGGCGTGGCCTCGACGACGGTCCGGTTGCGCTGGGTCTGGTCGGCCGCGCGTGCCATCGAGGCGTCGTACTGCTCACGCAGCTCGTCGGCCAGCAGCGCCCGTGCGGCGGTCGCGTCCCGGTCGAGGGTGCGCCAGGAGTACCCCAGGACCTGTGTGGCGGCCCGCTCCGCAGCCTCCATCGCCTCGGTCGCGGCGGCATCCGAGACGACGACGGCGTCCTCGGCGGACGCGGACGTCGCGTCGGTCACCTCGGACCCCTGTCCGTCGTCGATCAGCAGACGCACCAGGAGGGCCGCCACGAGCAGGACGGCCACGGACAGGAGGATCCCGGTCGTGGCGCGCAGCATCCGACCGGTCACCGCACGAACTCCACGTCCTCGGTGAGCCAGCGCTCGCCGTCGCGCACCAGCTCGAGGCGCAGGCGGTAGTAGCGCGCCACACCCTCGTTGCCGGTGCTCCTGTTCTGGACCACGGTGTCCGCCGCGACCAGCACGGTGGCGGTGTCGGCGTCCTGCTCCACCACCCCGACCGCCACGACCTCGGCGACGCTCACGGCGCGGGCCCGTCGGGCCTCGCGGACCAGGCGGTCCCTCTGGGCGGCGTAGTCGGACGCGAACTCGCCGGTGGCCCCCGCCAGCACGGTGTCCACCAGGGTGTCCATGTCGCGGTGGTCGACGCTGAGGAAGGCCAGGGCCAGGTCCTCGGCGGCCGCAGCCACCTCCTGGTGCTGCGTGGTCCGGTCGGAGTCGATGCGCCACGGGGTCAGGGCGCCCACGGCCCGGTCGCGGCCGTCCTCGACCACGACGACTGCCACGCCCGTGACGACCACCAGCAGCACCAGCACGCCGGTCAGCGCGCGCAGCCACCACGACGGCACGCCATCCACCTCCCCTGCGCTCTGGACCTCCGCGGAGACCGTAGCCGAGTGCGGTCGGCCCCGCAGGCGGCGCGACCTAGGATTCCCGGCATGAACCTGCGCCTGCTGGGCCGGCACCCCTCGGCGACCCTGCTGCTGGTGCAGCTGTTCGGGGTCCTCGCCTATCCCTTCCTCGACCAGAGCGAGCCCGGCCGCGCCGCCCTCGGCATGGTGGGGACGGTCATGGTCCTCGTGGCGATCTGGGCGGTGCGGTTCACGCCGGCGCTCGGCTGGGTCGCCGGCGTGCTCGGCGTGCCGGCGCTGGTCTTCAGCTTCCTGGAGGCGTTCAACCCCGACACGGACTGGATCGTCCTCACCAACGCGCTGCTGCACGCGCCGTTCTACTTCTACGTCTCCTACGCGATGCTCCGCTACCTCTTCCACGACGACGACGTGACGACGGACGAGCTCTACTGCACGGGCGCCGCCTTCACCGTCGTGGCGTGGGCGTTCGCGTACGTCTTCGCGATCGTGCAGGTGCTCGAGGGGCCGGCCGCCTTCGGAGGCGCCGACGGTGCCGACCGGACGTGGTTCGAGCTGCTCTACCTGAGCTTCGCCAACCTCACCAGCGTCGGGCTGTCCGACATCGTGCCCGTCCTGCCGCACGCGAGGTCGGTGGTGATGGTCGAGCAGATGCTGGGCGTCATGTACGTCGCCCTGGTGGTCGCCCGCCTCGTCGGCCTCGCGAGCGCCCGGGCGACGCGGCGGATGTGACCCGAGCGGCCGGCGCCCGTCACTCCTCGGCGTCCGTCACTCCTCGGAGTCGTCCTCGTCGGCGTCCGTCACTCCTCGGAGTCGTCCTCGTCGGAGTCGTCCTCGTCGAGGAGGCCCTCGCGCCGCGCCTGCGACACGATCCGGCGGACGTTCTCGATGCTCCCGCAGTCGTCGTCGAGCTGACGGTTGCGCTCGGTGAGGAACTCCACGCCCAGGGACTCCCGGAACTCCGCGTCGACCTCTTCGCGCGCGGGGTTGAGGATCGTCAGCTCCTCCTCGGTGAGGTGGTGGTTGAGGGCTGTGGCGAGGTCCTCGACCGCGTCCTCGAACTCCTCCGAGTCGGTGTCGGGGTGCTCGAGGACCTTGAGCATCGCCTCGTGCCCCTCGGCGTGCTCCTCCTCCCCGTGCTCCGCCTCGTGCTCGGTGATCGCGTCCTTGCGCTGCAGCTTGGGGTAGACGTGCTTCTCCTCGGCCTCCGCGTGGGCCACGTGCAGCGCCGCCAGTGCCTTGCGTACGGCGTCGCGGTCGGACGTGCTGTCCCGCAGGTCGCGCAGCAACGCCTCGAAACGACGGTGGTCGTCCAGGATCAGGTCGATGACGTCGCCCTGGACGGGCCTGCCGAGGTCGATGGAGGTCATGCGGGCAACGTACCCGGTCCGCGCGCCCCTCTCCTCACTTCGTCGCCTCCATCATCTGGCGGAGCTCCTTCTTGAGGTCGTTGACCTCGTCGCGGAGGCGGGCGGCGACCTCGAACTGCAGCTCGGCGGCGGCGGCCTTCATCTGGTTGGTCAGCTCCTGGATGAGCTCGGCGAGGTCCGCGCTGGGGATGCCTGCGGTGTCGGGTGCGTCCTTGTGGATCCGCGACAGCGCGGGGGTCGGCGACTTGCCGGCCTTCACCCCGCCGGCCCGGCCCTTCTGGCCGACGTCGGCCCAGGTCTTGAGCAGCTCCTGCGTCGTCTCGTCCTCGCGGGCCAGCATCTCGGTGATGTCGGCGATCTTCTTGCGCAGCGGCTGGGGGTCGATGCCGCGCTCGGTGTTGTAGGCCACCTGGATCGCCCGTCGACGGTTGGTCTCGTCGATCGCCGAGGCCATCGAGGGCGTGATCTTGTCGGCGTACATGTGGACCTGGCCGGAGACGTTGCGGGCCGCGCGCCCGATCGTCTGGATGAGGGACTTGTCGGAGCGCAGGAACCCCTCCTTGTCGGCGTCGAGGATCGCCACCAGCGAGACCTCGGGGAGGTCGAGCCCCTCGCGGAGCAGGTTGATGCCGACCAGGACGTCGTACTCGCCCATCCGGAGCTCCCGCAGGAGCTCGATCCGCCGCAGCGTGTCGACCTCGGAGTGGAGGTAGCGGGTCCGGATCCCCGCGTCGAGGAGGTAGTCGGTGAGGTCCTCGGACATCTTCTTGGTCAGCGTGGTGACCAGGACGCGCTCGTTCTTCTCCGTCCGCTCACGGATCTCGTGGATCAGGTCGTCGATCTGGCCCTTCGTCGGCTTGATGACGACCTCCGGGTCGACCAGCCCGGTCGGCCGGATGATCTGCTGCACCGCGTTGTCGACCCCGCCGGTCTTGTCGAGCTCGTAGTTGCCGGGCGTCGCGGAGAGATAGATCGTCTGGCCGATGCGATCCAGGAACTCCTCGAACTTCAGCGGGCGGTTGTCCATCGCGCTGGGCAGCCGGAAGCCGTGGTCGACGAGGTTGCGCTTGCGCGACATGTCGCCCTCGTACATGCCGCCGACCTGCGGGACGGCGACGTGGGACTCGTCCACCACGAGCACGAAGTCCTCGGGGAAGTAGTCGAGCAGCGTGTTGGGCGCCGTGCCGCGGGTCCGGCCGTCCATGTGCATGGAGTAGTTCTCGATGCCCGAGCACGAGCCGACCTGCCGCATCATCTCCACGTCGTACGTCGTGCGCATCCGCAGGCGCTGGGCCTCCAGCAGCTTGCCCTGTCGCTCGAACGTCGCCAGCTGGTCCTCGAGCTCGAGCTCGATCCCCTTGATGGCCCGCTCCATCCGCTCGGGCCCGGCGACGTAGTGGGTGGCGGGGAAGACGTAGACCTCGGCGTCGTCGGAGACCACCTCACCGGTGATCGGGTGGAGCATCATCAGCCGCTCGATCTCGTCGCCGAAGAACTCCACCCGGACCGCGAGCTCCTCGTAGACCGGGAAGATCTCGAGGGTGTCGCCGCGCACCCGGAACGTGCCGCGGGTGAACGACATGTCGTTGCGCGTGTACTGGATCTCCACGAGCCGGCGGAGCACCGAGTCGCGGTCGTGCTCCTCGCCCACCCGCAGCCGCAGCATCCGGTCGACGTACTCCTGGGGGGTGCCGAGACCGTAGATGCACGAGACCGTCGAGACCACGATGGTGTCGCGGCGGGTCAGCAGGCTGTTGGTCGCGCTGTGGCGGAGCCGCTCGACCTCCTCGTTGATGGAGGAGTCCTTCTCGATGTAGGTGTCGGTCTGCGGGACGTAGGCCTCGGGCTGGTAGTAGTCGTAGTAGGAGACGAAGTACTCCACCGCGTTGTGGGGCAGCAGCTCGCGGAACTCGTTGGCCAGCTGCGCGGCGAGCGTCTTGTTGGGCGCCATGACGAGCGTCGGGCGCTGCACCTGCTCGACGAGCCAGGCGGTCGTGGCGCTCTTGCCGGTGCCGGTGGCACCGAGCAGCACGATGTCGGGGCGTCCCTCGTCGAGACGGCGCGTCAGCTCGGCGATCGCCGCCGGCTGGTCACCCGCCGGCGAGTAGTCGGAGACGACCTTGAACGGCGCGAGCCGACGCTTGAGATCGGTGACTGGACGCATGCGTCGAGCGTACGGGGAGCCACCGACAGCGGGCCGGTCGCTCGAACCCCCACGTCCGGCGTCCCGGGTGGAACGGCGTCGGGGTCGGCGTCAGCTCCGGCGACGGGTCAGGTGGACCTCGACGTCGTCGCCGTCGCCCTTGCCGATCGCCGCGCGGACCGCGGCCGCGACCGGGAGCTTGTGGGTGCCGTCGCCCAGCGCCATGAACGCGCCCTCGAACGGATGTCCGTCGACCGTGCCGGCGACCTTGACGAGGCCGCGGGTGCCGAGGAGCTCCGCGGAGCCGGGGAGCTGCACGCAGGTCCACGTGTCGCCCTCGCGGACCTTGCCGAGCGTGGCGGTGAAGGTGATGTCCAGCGGGCCCGGCCCGCGCGTGTGAGAGGTGGTCATGGAGTACTGACCGGTCGCCGGCCGACGACTCATCGGTCAGTGACCGGCGAACCTGCCGGAGCGGTCCACAGCCACGCGTCACCGACCAGCTCCCCACCCAGGCCCCGGCCGCTGGTCCCGTCCACCGGCCAGCGCGCGCCCCCGAAGACGAACAGGTCCCGCCCGAGTGCCGTGCTGGAGTCGTCGTGCACGTCCTCGCGCTCGGGCAGGGGCGACACCCGCGCGAAGTCGTCCGCAACGCTGTCGTAGACGAAGAGACGGTGGGCCACGGTCATCCGACCGACGCTGTTGGGGATGTCGTACGTCGCCCCGTCGCGGTCGAGGACCCCACGGAGGTCGTGCTCGTCGCCGGACTGGTCGGGCAGCGACCGCCACGTCCAGGTCGCGGGGTCCAGCAGCCAGCCCGGCGCCTCGATGAAGTGCCCGTTCAGCAACGGGCCGCGATCGGTCGGGAACAGCTGGTAGCCCTGTCCCGGCGCCTCCGGCAGGCTCGTCCACTGCCGGGTGGTGAGATCGAGACGGGCAGCGGGCTTGCGAGCCGGCCTGCCGGCGTCGAGGTCGGCGATGACCGAGCCGGCCACCACCAGCGAGTCGCCGACCATCACGCCGGACCGGTCGAACACGGCCGGCAGCGGGTCGTCGGGAAGCGTCCCCCAGCGCCCGGAGCCCACGTCGAACACCGCGTCCGGCTTCTCGCCCCGCTCGTCGCTGCCCGAGAGCACCACGAGGCGGTCGCCCGCCGCCACGAGCGAGGCGTACCGCAGACCCGGTGGCGAGCCGTGGTCCGACCACCGGTCGCGCGCGACGTCGTACTCCAAGAGGCGGAGCGGCCCGTCGCACACGGGACTCGCGCCACAGGCGGACAGCACGAAGGCGGAGCCGCCCACCACCGCGGTCGAGCGCTCCCCGGCGAGCAGCCCGAACGGCGCGGGCGCAGCGGTGCGCCAGGTCGCGGACGTCGCGTCGTACACCGCACCGTCGCGGAGGGGCGGGTCCTCGGGGTAGGCACAGCTCGCCGTCGGCGGGCACAGGAACTCCCAGCCCCCCACGACCAGCACCCGGTCGTCGATCCCCACGACGACCGCCCGGGTCCGAGGGGTGAGCGGCGGGTCCGGCAGCCGCTGCCACGCCCCGGACGCCGTTGCGACCTCCGGTCGCTGCCCGACGGGGTCGCCGCAACCGGCGAGGGTGAGCAGCACCAGCACCGCGAGAGCGCTCCACGTCCGACGTCGTCGCATGTCCGCCCTCTCTCGTTCTGGCCCCTCCTGGTGTGACGCCAAGCCACGCTCCCGGGTTCCGCGAGCCGCGCCACTACCCGACCTCGCTAGATTGGCGCCGTGACCGCTGCCCGGGTGCTGACCGTCGTACGGCGCACGCTGCTGTCGCTGCTCGGCCTGCAGGTCGGGTTCGCGATCGTGCTCTCGGTCGTCGACTCCTACCGCCGACGCGGGAAGAAGCCACGGCCCTTCCCGGTGACGCGCCCCCAGACCGTCGAGGTGGGCGACGGCGAGCTCACGACGTACACCTACGGGCAGGACCTCTACGACGACATGCTCGCCGCGATCGACGGGGCGCGGAAGCAGGTCCTCTTCGAGACCTACATCTGGAAGGGCGACGAGGTCGGCGAGCGCTTCAAGGCGGCGCTCACCGCGGCGGCGGCCCGCGGCGTCGAGGTCCACTGCATCTACGACGGCTTCGCCAACCTGGTCGTCGCGCCGGCCTTCAAGCGGTTCCCGCCGTCGCTCAAGGTGCTGCGCTACCCGGTGTGGACCGCGGGCCTCAGGTTCTGGAAGCTGCGTCACTACGGCCGCGACCACCGCAAGCTGCTGGTCGTCGACGACGAGGTCGGCTTCCTCGGCGGCTACAACATCGGCTCCCCCTACGCCACGGAGTGGCGCGACACCCACGTGCGGATCACCGGACCCGGCGTGTGGGACCTCAAGCGTGCCTTCGCCGACTTCTGGAACCTCAACCGGCGACGGGTCCTGCAGCGCAGCGCCCGACCGCTGCTGCTGGAGACCGCCTCGACGTGGGAGCCGGCGATCCGCATCCACCGCAACGTCCCCCGGCTGTGGCACTTCCCGATCCGGTCGATGTACCTCGAGGCGATCCACCGGGCGAGCCGCAACATCTGGATCACCCAGGCCTACTTCCTGCCCGACCAGGACTTCGTGGACTCGCTGGTGGCCGCGGCGCAGCGGGGCGTCGACGTACGGATCCTGCTGCCGCTGAAGTCCAACCACATCGTGGCCGACTGGATCTCGCGCGGCTACTACGGCCAGCTGCTCTCGGCCGGGGTGTGCGTGCTGCGCTACCGCGACGCGATGGTGCACGCCAAGACCGCGACGATCGACGGCAACTGGTCGACCGTGGGCACCGCCAACATCGACCGGCTCAGCCTCCAGGGCAACTACGAGATCAACCTCGAGATCATCGACTCGGGCTTCGCCGAGGCGATGGAGCGGATCTTCCGCACCGACCAGGGCAACTGCCTCGAGCTGACGCTCAGCGAGTGGGAGGCGCGCGACCTCAACCGCAAGTTCACCGAGAGCTTCCTGGGACCGCTCCGGCCGCTGCTCTGAGCGCGGCGGCACGGAGCGCCGGCTGGGCGTCGGCCGGTCAGTGGGTCGGCAGGTGCGTGGGCAGGCTCATCCGGGGCCCGCGCCGGGGCCGGGTGGGTCCGCCGGCGCAGGCCATGGCGGCGGCGCGGCCACGCTGCGGGCGGTAGGGCTCGAGGAGCTCGGCCATCTCGTCGTCGGTGATGTCGTGGCCGAGGATCGCCCAGCCGACGTGGTTGGCGAGGTGGTAGTCGCCGAAGCTGACGGCATCGGGATCGCCGAGGGCGCGCTGCCGGACCTCCGCGCTCGTCCACACACCGATGCCGGGGAGGGACCGGAGGCGGCGGTCGGCCTCCGCGTGGTCCAGGTCGACCAGCCGCTCCAGGGACGTCGCCACCCGGCACGCCGTGACGACGGTGCGCGACCGGGCCGGGTCGACCCCGAGCTGCAGCCACTCCCAGGACGGGACGGCGGCGATCGCTGCCGCCGTGGGCTGGACGCGCAGCCGCAGGCCCTCGACCGGTCCGGGAGCCGGCTCGCCGTGGCGCTGGACCAGCTTGCGGAACGAGCCGAAGGCCTCCTTGCCGGTGACCTTCTGCTCGAGGATCGAGGGGACCAGCGACTCCATGACCAGGCCCGTGCGCCCGAGGCGCCAGTGGGGACGCGTCCGCACGCCGCGCTCGACCGCGGGGTGGTGGGCCACGAACCCGGACGGGTCGTCGTCGGCGCCGAGCAGCCCCGGCATCCGGTCCAGCGCCCACTCGGCCCCGGGGCCCCACGCCCGGCCGAGGACCACGCCGTCCCGCGGTCGCGGCTGCACGCACAGGGTCGCCGCGCCGACCGGCGTGCGCATGGCACGCCAGGTGCGGCCGGCGTCGTCGGTGCGCTGGGTCGGGTCGCCGGCTCCGCGCCGCTGGGGACGCAGCACCTGCTCCGGCGCGCACGGCCACGCGGGCCGCCACTCGCGCGCCAGCGGGGTCCGGTCGGGTATCACGCCTCCGACGCTAGACGACGGGTCCGACGCCCCGCCCGCGAACGACTAGGTTGGTCACCATGGCGATCCCGGACAACCAGCGTGAGCTCGAGGAGGGCATCGAGCGCGACTTCAGCAGTGCGATGTCCTACGGCGACTACCTCCGCCTCGACCTCCTGCTGGCCGCCCAGCAGCCGCAGAGCACGCCCTCGCAGCACGACGAGCTGCTCTTCATCGTCCAGCACCAGGTCGCGGAGCTGTGGCTCAAGCTGATGATCCACGAGGTGCGGTCGGCCCGCGAGCTGCTGCGGAGCGACGACCTGGCGCCCGCCCTCAAGCGGCTGGCGCGGGTCAAGCACATCCAGCGCGAGCTCACCGACCAGTGGTCGGTGCTGGCGACGCTGACGCCGAGCGAGTACGCCCAGATCCGGCCGTTCCTCGCCACGTCGTCGGGGTTCCAGTCGGGGCAGTACCGCGAGGTCGAGTTCCTCCTCGGCAACAAGAGCGCCGACATGGTCAAGGTCTTCGACCACGACCCGCCGGTGCGTGACGCGCTGCAGCAGCTGCTCGGCGAGCCCTCGTTGTACGACGACTTCCTCCGCTACCTCGCCCGCCAGGGGTACGCCGTCCCCCCGGCCGTGCTGGAGCGCGACGTCGCGCAGACCCACGTGGTGAACGACGAGCTGGTGTCCGTCTTCGCGGACGTCTACGCGGCACCGGACCAGCACTGGGGCGTCTACGAGACCTGCGAGGAGCTCGTCGACATCGAGGACAACTTCCAGAACTGGCGCTTCCGGCACCTGCAGGTCGTCCAGCGCGTCATCGGCCACAAGACCGGGACCGGCGGCTCGTCGGGCGTCGACTTCCTGCGCCGGGCCCTGGACCTCACCTTCTTCCCCGAGCTCTACGAGGTCCGCACCCGCATCGGGTCCTGACGGGCTCAGCGAGCCGGCCGCTCGATCGTCGTCACCACGGCGGTGACGCTCGGTCGGCGCGGCGTCGAGGAGAACCCGAAGCGGCAGGGCGGGTCGACGGGGGCGAGCGTGCCGAGGTCGGTGCCGCGCCAGGTGCCGCGCAGGGCCGTGACCGACCGCACCGACGTGGCGCCGTACCACTCGCGGCGGTCGCGGCCGGCGCTCCCGCGCGTGCGCACCCCGCGCAGGACGACGCGGGCGACGGGGTCCGTCAGCGCGCACCACGCCGGCGCGGTGGCGAGGCGGTCGGGGACGAGGTCGAGCACCCGCCCCAGGAGCGTCGTCCTGCCGACCGCCAGGTCGAGGGCCAGGGGCTCCGAGTCGACGCGCCACCCGCTCGTCGTGTCGCTGACGGTGACGGGCGTGATGACGTGCTCGTCGAAGGCGTACGTCGCCGCGACGAACTCGCGCGTCCGCTCGTCGGGCGCCACCAGGACCCGGTGACCGCTCGCGTCCTCGACCATGAGGTCGGCGAAGGAGCCCCACGGGGAGTCGTCCCACCGGCCCACGACCACCCGGACGCCGCTGGTGCTGCCCGCACCGGCGATCCGTCCGGTGAAGCGCTCCCGGACCGTGGACCCAGCGGTCACGGAGCGACCAGTCCCTCGGGCTCGATCCCGTCGGCCGCCAGGCCGGCGGCGACCCCGCGCCGGTCGGCGTCCGAGCGGTTCTGGCTGAGCTTCGCCTTCGCCTCCACGGACTCCACGAGCAGCTCGACGCCGACGATCGGTCGCAGGTTCTTGCGGACGTAGTCCTCGGGTGCGTCCGTGACGTGCCAGCGGGCGGGGCGACCGGCCTCGTGGTGGTCGGTCAGCCGGGTGACCACGTCGAGGACCCAGTCGGGGTCGTCGTGGACGTGGATGCGTCCGCGGAGGTGCACGACGGAGTAGTTCCAGGTCGGGACGACCTTGCCGTGCTCGGCCTTGGAGGCGTACCACGAGGGGCTGACGTAGGCGTCCGGCCCGGTGACGACGGCCAGGGCGGGCGCGCCGTCCACGACGCGGCGCCAGTGGCTGTTCGCCCGGGCGAGGTGGCCCAGCAGGCGGTCGCCGTCCCACAGCACCGGCAGGAAGGTGGCGTCCGGGACGTCGTCCTCGCCGACGGTGACGAGCTGGGCGGCGGCGATGGCGGCGACGAACCCGCGGACGTCGTCGTCGGCCATCCGGTTGAACGCAGGGGTGTAGAGGCTCGGGTCGGGCACGCGATCCATCCTGCCGTGCTGAGGGTGAGCAGCGACGTCGGTGGCCGGTGCGACGATGTGGCCCATGCTGCTCGCCGAGCTCGTCTCCACCTCCGCCGAGGTCGCCGCCACCCGTTCCCGCAAGGCCAAGGTCGCCACGCTGGCAGCGACCCTCGCGGGCGTGGGACCCGACGAGCTGGAGATCGTCGTCTCCTACCTCGGCGGCACCCTCCGTCAGCGCCGGACGGGGCTGGGCTGGCGCGGCGTCAGCGACCTCCCCGTCCCCGCGGAGGCGCCGAGCCTGACGGTCTCGGAGGTCGACCGGGCCTTCGAGACGATGGCGTCGATCGCCGGAACCGGGTCCCAGGCCGCGCGGAAGCGGGCGGTGGCCGAGCTCTTCGGCCGGGCCACGGCCGCCGAGCAGGCGTGGCTCCGGGCGATCGTCACCGGCAACGTCCGCCAGGGCGCGCTCGACGCCATCACCCAGGAGGCCGTCGCCCAGGTCGCGGACGTGCCGCTGGCCGCCGTACGACGCGCCGCGATGCTGTCGGGCAGCACGGTCGCCGCGTCGGCCGCGGCGTTCGAGGGGGAGGCGGCGCTGGCGGCGATCGGTCTCCAGGTGGGACGCCCCGTCATGCCCATGCTGGCCTCCAGCGCTCCCGACGTGGCCACCGCGCTCGGCTCCCTGGGCGGGGAGGTCGCCGTCGACGCCAAGCTCGACGGCATCCGGATCCAGGTCCACCGCGCCGGCGACGACGTGCTGGTGGTGACGCGCAGCCTCGACGACATCACGGCCCGGCTCCCCGAGGTCGTCGCGGTCGCCCGGGCGCTGCGCGCGGAGCGGCTCGTCCTCGACGGCGAGGCGCTGGCGCTGGACGACTCGGGGCGGCCGCTGGCGTTCCAGGACACGGCGAGCCGGACCGCCCAGGAGACCGGCGTGGCCGTCACGCCCCACTTCTTCGACGTGCTCCACGTCGACGGTCGCGACCTCCTCGACTCCCCCGCCCACGAGCGGTTCGGCGTCCTCGACGTGCTCGTGCCGGAGGAGCACCGGGTCCGGCGCCTGGTCACCGACGACCTGGCCGCGGCCGAGGAGTTCACGTCCGAGACGCTGGCCGCGGGGCACGAGGGCGTCGTCCTCAAGGACCTCGACGCGCCGTACGCCGCCGGCAGGCGCGGCTCCGCGTGGGTCAAGGTCAAGCCGGTGCACACCCTCGACCTCGTCGTCCTCGCCGTGGAGTGGGGATCGGGCCGGCGGGAGGGCTGGCTGTCCAACATCCACCTCGGCGCCCGCGACCCCGACGGCGGCTTCGTGATGCTCGGCAAGACGTTCAAGGGCATGACCGACGAGATGCTGGCGTGGCAGACCGAGCGGTTCACCGAGCTGGCCACCTCACCCGTCGACCACTCGTCGTACGTCGTCCACGTCCGCCCCGAGCAGGTCGTCGAGATCGCCTTCGACGGCCTGCAGCGCTCGACGCGCTACCCCGGGGGCGTCGCGCTCCGCTTCGCCCGGGTGGTGCGCTACCGCGACGACAAGCGGGCGGACGAGGCCGACACGATCGGCTTCGTCCGCTCCCACCTCGCCGGTGCCGCGGGCGCCGGCGATCCGGGATGACGTCAGGGACCCGGCGGTAGCCTCGGTCGGGTGAGGACCCTGGTAGCGGCGACCGTGACAGCAGTCGTCGTAGCGCTCACCGGCGGCTGCGCCGGGGACGGCGAGCCGTCCGGCTCGGACGACCGTCCGGGGACGGAGAGCACGGACGGCTCCACACCCGAGGAGTCCGACACGCCCGCATCCCCCTCCCCCGGGTCCGAGGCGGTCATCGACAGCGAGGCGTGCGAGGAGGTGCGCGCCGGCATCGACGCCTTCAACCAGGGTGCCTACGACGAGACGGTCGAGCACTTCCAGACGGCAGTCCCCCTGGCGGAGGAGCAGGACGACGGGTCGGTCCCGGCGAGCCAGCTCATCGAGGCCGTGCGCTACTACGCGGAGCTCGACGCGGAGCGTTACCCCGAAGCCGCCCGGAGCTCTCGCGAGTTCGCGAAGTACAAGGCGATCACCCTCGGGCAGTGCGTGGCCGGGGACGACGAGTCCGAGTCGCCCGGCACCGAGGTGTAGGCGTCCTGCACAAGGGGCATCGGCCGTTGCCGCATCACCGGCCGGTCCGGGCAGGCTCAGCTTCGGGGTCGCGCTTCACCCGCCGGCGCTCGCGGACCGAGCGCACAGGTCTGGGCGAGACCGAGGGCCCAGCACGTCGGGCACCCTCGCAGCAGCACCGCGGCCGGGACGACGAGCAGGAGGGCCAGCGGTCCCAGCCACGGCACCAGCACGAACGCCGCCACCATCATCGGCAGGCCCAGCGCTCCCCGGACGAGGTGCCGGGGGACGGTGCTGCTGGCGAACATGGTGTCGGGCTGGGTCACGCGGTGGGTTCGCCGCCGACCGGGCCGACGGATGGGGTCGCCGACACGATGCACGGACCTCGGCGGCTCGAGCCCGGTGATGGCGCCCGTCCGTGGGACGTGGTCGAATGACGCGTCGTACTCAGTCGAGTCATCAGAAATCGGGGAAAACTTCATGAGCCTGCAGCGCAGCCTGGCCATCACTCTGGTCGTCGGACTGGCCACCCTCACCGGTTGCGGTGGCGGCTTCGCGGACGAGTCGGTGGGGACCATCAAGAAGGCCGCGATCAGCGACATGAAGACGCTCGAGTCGGTCCGGTTGGCGGGGTCGATCGAGCAGGACGGCGGCGAGCTCGACCTCGACGTGCAGCTCAACAAGAGCGGCGAGTGCACCGGCACCATCGGTCAGGACGGCGGCACCGCCGAGTTCATCTCGGTCGACGGGGCGTCGTACCTCAAGGGTGACGAGAAGTTCTGGGTGACGTCGACAGGCAGCGAGGAGTCTGCTCAGCAGGTGCTGGACCTGCTCGGCGACAAGTGGGCGCTGGTGCCGTCCTCCGAGGGTGGCTTCTCCGAGATCTGCGACCTCGACGAGCTCCTCACCGAGCTCGACGAGGACAAGGCGAAGAGCGAGGAGAAGGGCGAGGAGACCGACGTCGATGGTGAGGAGGCCGTCGAGATCACCTCCGAGGACGAGGACGGCGGCACCACCCGCGCCTTCGTCGCCACCGACGAGCCGCACTACATCCTCAAGGTCGAGACGAAGGGTGGCGACGAGCCGGGATCCTTCACGTTCTCCGACTTCGACGAGAAGCTCGACCTCGAGGCGCCGGCCGAGGAGGACGTCGTCGACCTGCAGGCGGCGGCCAGCGAGGGGTAGGTCCCCCGGCGAGTGCAGGGACGAGCCTGCTGTCCCTGGCCGGCGCTCGTCCCCTTGGCGAACGTGCGGCCTGTCGCGGTCTGCGACTGCTCGACGTCCTGAGGACGCGGGTCCCCGTTGCGTCGAACGGGCGGGAGGACCTGATGACGGCGTGGGATGTCGTGCGCGCGGCGTTCGCACTTCACGATCCGCCCAGCACCCCTGTGTGCGGGTCGTGCTCGGATACGGGCACCAGCTCCTGGCGATCGAGGCCGTCGCCGCCCTTGGAACGTGAGCTCTGCCGTCGACAAGAGGCGTCGATGTCACCGGACATACGACGAGACGGCCGTCAGCTACTCAGCCCCGGTCAGCTTCTTGTGAAGCACACGCGCGACCTCGGTGAAACCGTGCGGCGTCGGGTGCAGCTCGTTAGCCCAATCGCTTTCGTAGTCCGGAGGACCGGACAGCGTCTCACGGAGGTCCGCGTACGCCACGTGACCCATTCCTGGTTGGTCCACGAGCCAGGCCAGCATGACGTTGTAGCGATCCAGCAATTCCTTCGTTACCTCGAACCGCTTCTGCAGACCCTCCTCGGATCTGCCGCCGATTCCCTTCCTGGCATAGCTGGGGGCAAGCCAAGGGCCGGGTAGCAAACCGTAACCGCCCGCGAATCCGCGACCGTCAGGCACGGGATATGCGTAACCGTGGATCACGGTACGCACCGGCTTCTCGAAGAGCTCGATGGCGACTTGGCGCGTGAATCCGAGGAGGTTGCACCATGCCTCGACCATGCGGCCCTCGACCAGCTCCGTCGTGATGACGTCGTTGATGCCACCGTGGTCGGTTTCGCGATGGTCGAGCAGCATCGCCAGTTCAGCGCCTGCGAAGTCGTTCCCGCCGCCAGACAGCAGCAAGGCGTTGGGCGTCTCATCCAGGCGCTTGAGGTCGAGAAAGGTCGAGATGACGGCGCGTAGCTGGGATGCGTCGTATGCCATCGACTCGAGGTTGTCGCCGGCGTCAGCCACCGAGTGGACGTGCCAGCCGTACCCGTCCTTGAGGACGTCGAGCACATCCGTACCGGGGTAGCTCAGCCACGAGTCGCCTTCAGCGACCAGCACGCCAGGCGGCTTGTCCTGGTGCAGCTGGCGATGCCGTCGCCGCTCCTCCAACATCTTGGTGGCGCGTTGTGCGCCGCGCTCCAACTCGGCTGATACATCGACCCTGCCGTTCATCCGGACCCTCCCTGAGGTGCCCCGCCCTTCTTGGCGGGTGCTTGTTGTGCGCGGCTCGCCAGCAAGCCCGCGAGGGTCCCCACGGCTACGGCGCCGATGACCGCGATCATCGTGCGAGCGAAACCAGACAGGTTGATCCCGAGTGCGTCGAAGGCCGAGCTCGGCTGCATCATCGTCCACAGGACGAAGGCAGTGACCGGTATGAACGCGCGGAGCCACTGGTGGCGCTTGGTCGACTCCGCCCCCGTCAGGAACAGGACGTAGGTCAACACCATCAGCGCGGCGTACACCGCCTGCATTTCGCCGGGGTATGTGAAGGCCGTGACGGCGGAACTACCTGTGCCTTCGGTGCTGCTTCTGACCAGCACAGTTGACGCCTCGGCCGTCAACCGACACTGGATCAGTGATCCATGAAGCACCGTGCTCACGACGGCCCCCTTGCGTTCCGCTCAACATAAGGCGGTCGCGAAGTCATGGCTACAGGCACTCCTGCAGGAGTTCGTGGTGTCGAGCTCGAGGCGCCGGCAAGATGCTCGCCGGG
>CADCUM010000002.1 GCA_902805885.1 uncultured Nocardioides sp.
AGAGCGTCCGACCAACCGTTCCGCCCTGAACCATCCGAGGCGCGTGGCGAGAAGGACCACCCGCCGCCACGTCCCTAGTTCAGGGCAGAACGGTCGCCAGCAGAGCGTCCGACCAACCGTTCCGCCCTGAACTAACCGAGGCGCGGGGCGAGAAGCCCCACCCGCCGCCACGTCCGTAGTTCAGGGCAGAACGGTCACCACCAGAGCGTCCGACCAACCGTTCCGCCCTGAACTATCCGAGGCGCGGGGCGAGAAGGCCCACCGCCGGCAGGCCTGGCCGGCGGAAGTCGAGGACGATCAGCCCCAGGAGCGAGGAGGGGGACCGCTCACTTGCCGGCGCGGACGCGGCGGCCCTTCCCGAGCTTGCCGCCTGTGCTGGCGGTGCTGGCAGTGCTGGCAGTGCTGGCACTGGCGTAGGCCTCGGCGGTCTTCTGCTCGGCCTTGTAGGCGCCGTAGCTGCCGTACGACGCGTAGCCGTAGCCGTACGCCACCGCGCTCACCCCGCGGACCGGGGCCTTGTTGAGGACGACACCGAGGAGCCGGCCGCCGACCTGGTCGAGGATGCGGCGGCAGTGCTGGCTCTGCTCGATCTGCGTCTTGCCGGTCGTCTGCACCAGGAGGGCCCCGTCGCAGAACGCGGTCAGCAGGCCGGCGTCGGTGACCGGCAGGAGCGGCGGGGCGTCGAGCAGCACGAGGTGGTCGCGGGCGAGCTCGGCGACGAGCTGGTCCATCCGCTTGGAGCCGAGCAGCTCGCTGGGGTTGGGCGGGATCCGACCGGCGGGCAGGAGCAGGAGGTTGGGCATGCCGGGGTCGATGAGCGCGTCGGCGAGCTCGACGTCGCCCGCGAGCACCTGCGTCAGACCGATCTCGCCGTCGATGTCGAAGGTGGTGGCCAGCATCGGGCGCCGCAGGTCGGCGTCGACCAGGACGACGGACTCCCCTGCGTGCGCGACGAGGCGCGCCAGGTTGGCCGACACGGTCGACTTGCCCTCGCCGGCCAGGGCGCTGGTGATGACGATGCGCCGCGGCGGGCGGTCGACGTCGACGAAGCGCAGGTTGGTCCGCAGCTGCCGGAACGCCTCCGCGGCCTGCCCGAGGTCGCCGCGGATGCCCCGGCTGCTCTGGGCGAGGCTGTCGACCTTGGGGATGATCCCGATGACCGAGCCGCCCGTCGCGTCCTCGACGTCGTTGACCGAGCGGATCTTCCGGTCGACCGCCCGTCGCAGGAGGATGAGTGCGTACGCCAGCGCGAGGCCGCCGGCCGCGCCTTGGAGGGCGGCCAGGCGGTAGTCGGGCGTGAACGGCTCCGTGGGCAGCTGCGCCTGCTCGTAGGGGACGACGCGGACGAGGCTCACAGCCTGCCCGCCAGCCGGCTGGCCGGTGCTCTGGATCGCGGCGGCCTCCTCGGCGACGGCAGCGACCACCGCGTTGGCCAGGTCGCGCGCCTCCACTGGCGACGTGCCGGTGGCCTGGACCGTCAGCACGATGCCGGTCGCGTCGACCGACGCCGTGAAGCGCGACGCGACCGCGGACGGCGGGAGGTCCAGCGACAGCTCTTCCACGACGCGTTCGGCGACCGGCGTCGTCGGCACGAGCGTGACGTACAGCTCCGCCTTGTCCCGGGCCAGCGCGAGGTTGCCCGCCTCCTCGCCGGCCGAGGTCGCGTTGCCCACCTGGACAACGCCCTTGGAGCTCGCGGAGTAGAGGACCGGCTTCTGGCTCGTCAGCGCGATCATGACGAGGACCCCGAGCACGACGAACCCCGCCAGCACCCACTTGTAGGCGCGGGTGAGCCGCCAGAGCTCTCCGAAGGTCATGGCCGCGAGTCTAGGTGTCCGGCTGGCACCATGGAGGCATGACGGGAAAGCCCGCGGAGGCACGGCACGGGCAGTCCGCCATGCCTGTCGCGGCGCGGGTCCACCTCGCCCACGCTGTCGTCCAGCACCTCGCCGACGGCGCGGGGGTCGACCTGCTCCACCTCAAGGGCCCGGCGGTGCTGCCGGACCTCCGCCCCGGACGCCGCGGCTCGACAGACGCCGACGTGCTGGTGCGACCGAGCCACGTCGACCGCTTCACCAGCACGCTGGAGGCCCACGGCTGGGAGCAGCGCACCGAGGCGGAGACGGGGTCGGCGTTCGCGCACGCCACCTGCTGGTGGCACGACGACTGGGGATGGCTCGACGTGCACCTCAGCTGGCCCGGGTGTCGCGTCACCGCGGAGGAGGCCTTCGACGTGCTGGCCGCGCCCGGCGCCACGACGTCCGTCGCCCATGTCGCGTGCCGCGTCCCCGACCGGGTGGGCCAGGTCCTGGTCCTGGTCCTCCACGCCGCCAGGTCTCCCGACAAGTCCGACGTCGAGCACGCGTGGCGCCAGTCCGACGACGGGGTCCGCACGGCCGTACGCGCTCTGTCCCGGCGGCTCCGGGCCGACGTCGCGCTGGCCGCCGGCCTCGGCGAGCTCGACGACCACCGCGACGACAGCCACTACCTGCTCTGGCGCTTCCACGCCGAGGGCGGGACCCGCCTCGACGAGTGGCGGGCCCGGCTCGCCGCCGCACCCGACGTACGGGCCCGCGTGCGGGTGCTGGGCGGATCGCTCCGGGTCAACCGCGACCACCTGCGCATGGAGCTGGGCCGGGAGCCCACGCGCGCCGACGTACGCCGCCGCCAGGCCCGGCGCGTACGACGCGCGCTGGCCGAGGCCAGGGCCCGGATCGGGCGCCGATGACGTCGTACGCCGTGGCCGGGGACGTCGCCTGGGTGAGCCGTGAGGACCTCGACTCCGGCGAGCAGCCGGCCGCCTACGTCACCCGGCTGCCGGACGGCCCGCCGATGGTCCTGGAGGGTCCGGCGTGCGTCGTGTGGCTCGCGGTCGCCGACGGCGGCACCTCTGAGGACGTGGTGGTGCGCACCGCCGAGCTCGCCGGCGTGGCCACGGAGGTCGTCCGCGACGACGTCACCCGCCTCCTCGCCGAGCTCGAGGCGGCCGGCCTCGTCCGCTCCGACGGCTGAGGAGCTCGCCGAGCAGCGCCCCCAGGAGTGCGCCCAGCGTGTTGGCGGCGACGTCGGTCCACGTGCCGACCCGGGCCAGGAAGGCCGCCTGGGCGACCTCGGCCGTGGCGGACGCAGCCGCGGCCGCCAGGGTGGCGAGCCACCACCGCCACTCCGCCAGCAGCACGGCTGCCGACCCCAGCGGGACGAACAGGAGCACGTTGAGCAGCAGGCCGTAGTGCTCGGGCAGCGCCCAGTCGGGCGCCAGCGGGACGTCGTACCGGAAGAACGTGTAGAGCCGCACGACGAGCGTGTTGAGCGCCCCTCCCCACGGCCCGGCGACCAGCACGACGAGGCCCACGAGGTAGCCGGCGAGCAGCACCAGCGGGAGGCGTCGTCGTTCCTCGGGTGCCGCCACGGCGATCACCCTAGGCTGAGGACGTGCAGACCGGAGCCGTGCCAGCGCCGGTCGTGGTCCGCGCCCTGGGGGTGCCGGTGGCGATCCCGGTCGCCGACGCCGCGGCGCGCGACCGGGTGCGCCGCCAGTGGAGCCGGGCGCTGACAGAGGAGCCCGCGGCGACCGCGATCTCCCTCGACGGGCTCGCCGCCCAGGAGTCCCAGGTCCACGACTACGCGCTGACCGTCCGCGTGACGATGGCGGCGCTCGAGGCCACCGCCGGGCACCGGCTCAACCTCCACGCCGGCGCCGTCGCCGACCCCCACGGGCGCGCCGTCGCCGTGCTCGGCGCATCCGGGACCGGCAAGACGACGGCCGTGAGGGCGCTGGCCGGCCGGCTGGGGTACCTCTCCGACGAGACCGTCTCCCTCTCCCTCCCCGACCGGACCGTCCACCCGCACCCGAAGCCGCTCTCGATCTGCGTCGACCCCGACGACCCGCGCCGCAAGGCGTCGGTGTCCCCGGACGACGCGGGGCTCGTCACGCCACCGGGGGTCGCCCGTCTCGACCGCCTGGTGCTGCTCCACCGCGGCCGCTCCACCGACGGCCTCCGTCCCGTGACGACCCCGGAGGCGATCGTCGAGGTGGTGCCCCAGACCTCCTCGCTCGTGCTGCTCACCCACCCTCTCCTGACGCTCGCGGAGGTGATCGACGCGTGCGGGGGCGCCTTCGTCCTCGACTACGTCGAGTTCGTCGACCACCTCGACGAGGTCGTCGGGCTGCTCGACCGGGACCTCCCGGAGGTGCCCGGTCCCGAGCACCATCCCCCGACGGACCTGCCCCGCGGCGGCGACGACGACTGGTCCCGCGCCCCGTGGCTCGACGCCGTCCAGTACGACGACCAGCTGGTCGTCATGGTCGGCGACACCGCCCACCTGCTGGCCGGGCTCGGCACCACGCTGTGGCTGGCGCTGGGCCGGCCCCAGCCGGCCGACCAGCTCGTCGAGCTGGCCCAGGAGGTGCACGGCGCCCATCCGTCGGCGGCGGAGGTGGTGGGGTCTGCGCTCGGTGAGCTCGCGGGGCGAGGCCTCGTCGTCGGGCCCGCCGGGTGGTCCCCCACCTGAACCGGCGCGGGTACCGGTGAGCGTCTCAGAGGGTCGCGGAGCGGCGGACGCGAGCCCAGTTCTCGCTGGCCTGCACCGACACACCCATGAGCGCCACGCCGAACATCAGCACCTGGAAGCGCTCGACCGGCGTCGGGAGCATCTCGGCGACCGCTGCCGTGGCGACGTGCACGAGCAGGAGCGCCCCCACCCAGCGGGGGGCGGCGCGGGAGTAGAGCAGCGCGACGCCCGTGAGCGCCTCCCCGAGGAGGAACGCTGCGGCGAGCGACAGCACGAAGACCTGCATGGTCCTGTCGTCCGCGACGCGTGACGCCTCGGGAGCCGTGAGCGCGTCCGCAGCGACCATCGTGCGGAAGAACATCAGCAGGGCGGCGTACGCGCCCAGCCCGATCGTCCCCATCGCCCAGACGCCCACGGCGACGATGCCGAGCCGGCGGCCGCGGGTGCGGATGATCGCGAGGATCGTGGGCAGCCCGAGGGTCATGGCGACCGACGCCAGCAGGAAGGCGCACGCGGTCATCACCCACCTGCCGCCCTCACCCTGGGCCGAGGCGATCATCGCGGCGACGTCGGAGCCGTCCGCGGGCAGCATGAGCGAGCCCAGCACCAGCAGCACAGCACCGCTCGCCAGGCTCGCCGCCGACCACTGTTGCCACGTCGCACCCATCGTGGACTCCAACGTACGGGGGTCGGTCGGACGGTGCGGCCGAACGCGGGGATCCGGCCCTCAGGGGTGGCCGGTAGCGTGCGCCGCATGACAGCCCGCCGCCACCTGCCCACCGAGGAGGCCCGCGACCTCCTCGGCCTCGTCCGCGAGATCGCCGCCAAGGAGCTCGCTCCCCGCTCCGCCGAGGCGGAGGCGAGCGAGACGTTCCCGCGCGACGTCTTCCGCCTCCTCGGACAGGCGGGGCTGCTGTCGCTGCCCTACCCCGAGGAGCACGGCGGCGGCGCCCAGCCGTACGAGGTCTACCTCCAGGTCCTGGAGGAGATCGGCGCCGTGTGGTCGTCGGTGGGGGTGGGGGTGTCGGTGCACGCGCTGTCCTGCTTCGGCCTGGCCCACCACGGCACCGACGAGCAGCGCGAGCGCTGGCTCCCCGACATGCTGGGCGGCGACCTGCTGGGCGCGTACTGCCTCTCCGAGGCGCACGCCGGGTCCGACCCCGCCGCGATGCGGACCACGGCTCGCCTCGACGGCGACGCCTACGTCATCAACGGGGCCAAGGCCTGGACCACCCACGGCGGGCACGCCGACTTCTACAAGGTGATGGCCCGCACCTCCGACGACCGCAACGGCATCTCCTGCTTCCTCGTCCCGGCCGACGCCGAGGGACTCTCGGCCGATCCGCCCGAGCGCAAGATGGGCCTGACCGGGTCGGCCACGGCGACGATGCGCTTCGACGGCGTCCGGGTGCCGGTGGAGCGCCGGCTCGGAGCCGAGGGCGACGGCCTGAAGATCGCGCTCGCCGGCCTCGACTCCGGCCGCCTGGGGATCGCCGCCGTCGCGACCGGCCTGGCCCAGGGCGCGCTGGACGCGGCCGTGGCGTACGCCCGGGAGCGGGAGACCTTCGGGAGCCGGATCATCGACCACCAGGGCCTGGGCTTCCTGCTCGCCGACATGGAGGCAGCCGTCCAGACCGCCCGCGCGACCACCCTGCACGCAGCGCGCCTGCGCGACGCCGGCCTCCCCTTCTCCCGCGAGGCGTCCGTCGCCAAGCTCGTCGCCACCGACAACGCCATGAAGGTGACCACCGACGCGGTGCAGGTGCTCGGCGGCTACGGCTACACCCGCGACTTCCCCGTCGAGCGCTTCATGCGCGAGGCCAAGGTGATGCAGATCTTCGAGGGCACCAACCAGATCCAGCGGATGGTCATCGCCCGCTCCCTCGCCAAGGACAGCTCCGGCGCGATCGGCTAGGGCTCAGCCGGGTCTGCAGGAGAAAGTCACCGGATATCCGGGGAGTTTCCTGCTTCGGTGCCGAGACATCGACACCGAAGCAGGAGACTCGCCGACACAGCCGGGGCCTTTCCACAGGTTGTACGTCGCCAGCGTGGGCGCGGGCCGGGACGGGCAGACGTACTCCATGGAACTTCCACGGGGGCACGTCGCGGGACTGGTCCGCACGAGAGCCGAGCTGATCGAGTCCGGCATGACCGACAACCAGATCGCGCGCTTGGTGCGTGCCCGGATCCTGTACCGGCTGCGCTATGGCGCCTACGTCCCGCACGAGGAGTGGATTGGCAGACCTCCTCCCGAACGCCACCGCCTCCTGTGCCGGGCGGTGCTGGCCAGCGCCGACGAGACGACGGCGTTGACGCACCTGTCATCCGTGGTCGAGCGCGGGATCCCGGTGTGGGGACTCCCCTTGGGCGTCGTCCACACCACCCGGACGCGATCACAGCGGGCGGGAAGGCGCCACCGCGACTGGGTGCAGCACCGCGGCACGCTGGCTCCGGACGAGGTGGAGTGGCTGAACGGGGTGCCCATCAGCACCGCTGCTCGCAGCGCGATGGAGGTGGCCACGATCGCCGGTGTGGAACCCGCGCTGGTCGTCGTCAACGGTCTGCTGAGGGCCAAGGCGTTGTCGCTGCCGGCCCTGGCGGCTGAGGTGGAGCGCTGTCGGTACTGGCCCGGCAGCCTGACCGCCGACCTGGTGCTTCGACTGGCCGACCCGCGGCTCGAGTCCGTCGGCGAGGACAGGTTCAGCTATCTGGCGTTCCGGCAAGCACTGCCGAAGCCGGTTCCTCAGCTGGAGATCTACGACGAGACCGGTCTCCTGGTCGCCCGGGTTGACTTCGCGTGGCCCGAGTACGGGGTGTTCTTGGAGTTCGACGGCAGGGTGAAGTACGAGCGGTACCGCCGGGAGGGGGAGACGCTCGAGGAGTTCCTGATGCGAGAGAAGAAGCGGGAGGAGCTGGTCTGCCAGCTGACCGGATGGACCTGCATCCGCGCCACGTGGTCCGACCTGGACACTCCAGCACTGCTCGCCTCTCGCGTCCGCCACGTGTTCGTCGCTCGCCACGGCCGACAGCCGGGAGTCGTACGGGCGACCTTGGCGCGCGAGTCTCCTGGTTGGCAGTCAAGGCATTGACACCGAACCAGGAGAGTCCCCGGATATCCGGGGAGTCCCACCCCATCCCTCACAGGTCCGTGACGCGCACCCCGGCGTGCGCCTTGTAGCGGCGGTTGACCGCGATGAGGTTGGCGGTGAAGGCCTCGACCTGGTGGGCGTTGCGGAGGCGGCCGCCGTACACGCCCCGCATGCCCGGGACCACGGAGGCGAGGGCCTGGACGAGGTCGGTGGCCTCGCGGTCGTCACCCACCACCAGCACGTCGGTGTCGACGGAGGTCACGGCCGGGTCCTCGAGCAGCACGGCACTGACGTGGTGGAAGGCGCCCACGACACGTGACCCCGGCAGCACGGCAGCGGCCTGCTGGGTCGCGGACCCCTCCTCGACGCGGAGGGCGTACGGGCCCTGCTTGTCGAAGCCCAGCGGGTTGACGCAGTCGACGACGACCTTGCCGGCGAGGGCCGGCGCGAGCGACTCGAGCAGCTCCCGGTGGCCGTCCCACGGCACGGCGACGAGGACGACGTCGCCCGCGGCGGCCGCCTGGGCGTTCGTCGCGCCGGTGACGTCACCGCAGTCGGCCAGGGCGGCCGCGGCGGCGGCTGCTCGTTCGAGCGTCCGGCTGCCGAGGACCACGCTCAGCCCCGCCTCGGCGAAGCGGCGGCCGAGCCCCCGGCCCTGCGGCCCGGTGCCTCCGAGGACGGCGATGGTCAGGGTGCTCAGGTCCACGTCGCTCACCGGGCGACGGTAGCGAAGCGGCCCCAGCACCCCTGAAGGGGTAGCCCGTTCGCGGACGGCAGGACACGGTGGAGGCATGGCCACCAAGCGCATCGCATTCCTGACCGCAGCAGAAGGCGTGGAGGAGGTCGAGCTCAAGGAGCCGTGGCAGGCCGTGCTCGGCGCCGGTCACACCGCCGAGCTGCTCAGCACCGACGAGGGCGACGTCCAGCTCTTCGACCACCTCGACAAGGCGTCCACCCAGCGCGTGGACCGACGGGTCAGCGACGTCGTGGTCGCCGACTACGACGCCCTCGTCCTGCCCGGCGGCGTCGCCAACCCCGACGCGCTGCGCACCGACGCCGACGCCGTCGCGTTCATCCGCGACTTCGTCGGCTCGGGCAAGCCCGTCGCCGCCATCTGCCACGCGGCCTGGACGCTCGTGGAGGCCGACGTCGTACGGGGCCGCCGGGTCACCAGCTGGCCGAGTCTGCGCACGGACATCGTCAACGCCGGCGGCGACTGGGTCGACGACGACCTGGTCCTCGACGGCAACCTCATCACGAGCCGCAAGCCCGACGACCTGCCCGCCTTCACCAAGGCCCTCCTCAGCGCGCTCGGCTAGGGCCGAGGCTCCACGAGCCAGCGCCCCAGCAGCGTGCCGTCCTGCTCCAGGAGCACAGCGGGCCGCAGCGCGACGTCGACCTCGGACCCGTCGGTGATGCGCACGTGCGACCCCCCGATGAGCCGGGGCACCACGGTGTGGCACAGCTCGTCGACCACCCCGGCGCCGAGCATGCTGGTGAAGAGCTGGGGCCCGCCCTCGCAGAGCTGGTCGGTCCAGCCGCGGTCGGCCAGCGCCGCCTTGAGGGCGACCAGGTCCGGGTCCTGCTCCCCGAGGACCAGCACGGCCTCGGCCCCCAGGCGTGCCCGCGCCCGGGACAACCCCGGCGCGGACGCGACGGTGGCCATCAGCACCCGACCGGGCGGCGCCTCGCTGAGGCTCGGCGGCACCTCCGCCGTACGACTGACCAGGACGAGCGGCAGCCGCGGCACCTGGTAGGCCTCGTCCCGCACGGTGCCGGCCCCCACGACCAGGCAGTCGGCCCGCAGCCGGAGCAGGTCGAAGACGCGCTTGTCGACGGGGTTGTTGATGCTCTTGCTCGACCCGTCGGACCCGCGGGCCGCACCGTCGACGGTGCTGACGAAGTTGACCCGGAGCCACGGCGTGGCGCGCGGTGCGTAGAGGTGCGCCAGGTCCTCGTCGTCCAGGTCGGCCAGCCGGTGCAGGATCAGGTCGTCGATCACACGTCCTATCGTGCACGTCGTGATCACCCTCGCGGACCTCGCCGCCCTCCAGGCCGACCACGCCTCGGCGTGGGACGACCCTGTCGAGCCGGTCGTGGTCGCCGGCCCGCGGGGCGACGTCTTCATCGGGGACGACCGCGTCACCCTGATGGGGGCGATCAACCTCTCCCGCGACTCGTCCTACCGCGAGAGCGTGGCGACCTCGCCGGCGGACGCCGTCCGGATGGGCCGGATCCAGGTCGCCCAGGGGGCGGCGATCATCGACCTGGGGGCGGAGTCGAGCCGCGTCGGGACGGCTCGGGTGGACCCGGCCGCGCAGGCGGCGGCCCTGGTCCCGGCGGTCGAGGGCCTCTCCGCCGAGGCCGTCGTCTCCGTCGAGACGTACGAGCCGCAGGTCGTCCGCGCCTGCCTCGAGGCCGGTGCCCGGGTCCTCAACATGACGGGCCGCGAGCACGAGGACGAGATGCTCTCGCTCGCTGCCGAGCACGGCGCGGCCGTCGTGATGTGCTTCGGTCGCGCCGCCAACGTCCGGGAGACCTCGGCGCTCCCGCTCGACGAGGACCCGGTGCCGGCGCTGCTGGACCACTTCGGACCCCGGCTCGAGCGCGCCCGGGAGCTGGGCGTGCCGGGGGTGGTGGTCGACGCGGGCATGGGCTTCGACTACGGCAACCTCGTCGACCCGGTCGGGCGTGCGCGGCACCAGACGCGGGTGCTGGCGCAGAGCTTCCGGCTGCGTCCCCTCGGGGTCCCCGTGTGCACGATCCTGCCGTCGACGTACGACCTGTTCGGCGACGAGTTCCGCAAGGCCGAGGGGTTCTACGGCGTGTTCGCCGCCCTCGGTGGTGCCCACCTCCTGCGGGTGCACGAGGTGCCGCACCTGCGCGTCGTGCTGCGCGCGCTCGAGACCCTGTCCGTCCGCTGACTCATCGACCGAGGTGGGCGCGGATCCCAGCGACCAGCGCCCGCGCGTAGCGCGCCCGGCCGCGCGGGGTGGTCATCGTCCGGGCGTCGGTGCCGCGCATGTTGCCGAGCTCGACCATCGCGGTCGGCACGTCGGAGAGGTTGAGCGTGGCGAGGTCAGAGCGGACGTCGATGCCGTCCCCGCCCGCGACGTAGTTCGCGACCGGGAAGCCGGCGTCGGCCAGGTCGGCCCGGAGGGCACGGCCCAGCCGGAGCGACGGGCGGTGGATGTCGTCGGTCCAGGGCGCCCGGTCGGGCGGCACGATGACGTGGAAGCCACGCGCTCCTGCGGCGTACGAGCCGTCGGCGTGGATCGAGACCTTGAGGTCGGCGCGCAGGCTGTTCCCCGCCCGGCCACGGACGTCGACGCAGGGACCCCAGCGGTCCTCGCGGTTGGTCGTGCGGGTCATCACCACGCGCGCCCCGAGTGCGAGCAACCTCTCTTGCACGAGGCGCGACACCTGCCAGACGAAGGTGGCCTCCGGGTAGCCGCCCCGCGTCGCCGTACCGGTCGTGTTGCACGGCTTCATCGATCCGCCGGCGGGCACCAGCCGGTTGATCTCCTCGGGAAAGCTCCGGTTGCCGAGCTGGTGGCCCGGGTCGAGCACGACCGCGCGCCCGGCCAGCGGGCCCGGCGCCCTGCCAGGGTCCGCGGGCAGTGCCGCAGCCTGCGTCGGCACGGACAGCAGGGCGAGCGCCAGCGCCGACGAGGCGAGCCCGGGGACCATCAGCACGGAGTCAGCCGACGTAGCCGTCAGGGTTCTGCGACTGCCAGCGCCACGCGTCGGCGCACATGTCCTCGATGGTCTTGGTGGTCCGCCAGCCGAGCTCGGCGTTGGCCTTGGCGGGGTCGGCGTACGACGTCGCGATGTCGCCGGGCCGGCGCGCCACCACCTCGTACGGCAGCTCGCGACCCACGACGCGCCCGAAGGCCTGCAGCAGCTCCAGGACGCTGGTGCCATGGCCGGAGCCGAGGTTCCACACGTTGACCGGCTCGTCGGTGCTGGCGAGCTTGTCCAGCGCGGCGATGTGCCCGGCCGCGAGGTCGTCCACGTGGATGTAGTCGCGCACGCCGGTGCCGTCGGGGGTGTCGTAGTCGTCGCCGAAGACCAGCAGCTTGTCGCGGCGGCCGATCGCGACCTGGGCGATGTAGGGCATGAGGTTGTTGGGCGTCTCGGAGGGGTCCTCGCCGATCGTGCCGGAGGGGTGGGCGCCGACGGGGTTGAAGTAGCGCAGCAGGGCGAAGCGCATGCTCGGCGCGGCGACGGCGATGTCGCGCAGGATCTGCTCCTGCATCACCTTGGTCCAGCCGTAGGGGTTGGTGGCTGACGTCGGACGGTCCTCCGTCGCAGCGGCCTGGTCGGTCCCGTAGACGGTGGCGCTGGAGGAGAAGACCAGCTTGTCGACGCCGTGCCGCTGCATGGCGCGCACCAGGGAGAACGTCGAGCCGAGGTTGTTCTCGTAGTAGTCCAGCGGCTTCTCGACGCTCTCCCCCACGGCCTTGTGGCCGGCGAAGTGGATGACCGCGTCGAAGTCCTCGGCGGCGAAGAGGTGCTCGGTCTTGTCGTAGTCGCAGAGGTCGAACGAGTGCAGCGCGATGCTGGTCCCGGTGAGTGCCTCCAGCCGGCCCAGCACCGTGGGCTGGGAATTGGCGAAGTTGTCGACGATCACCACGTCGTGGCCGGACTGGACGAGCTGGACGACGGTGTGCGAGCCGATGTAGCCGGCGCCGCCGCTGACGAGGATCCTCATGATCGCCAGCCTACGAGACGACTGTCCTGACAGACTCCACCCATGCCTACCGCGCTCATCACCGGTATCACCGGCCAGGACGGCCTCTACCTCGCCGAGCTGCTCATCTCCAAGGGATACGACGTCCACGGCCTCATCCGGGGGCAGAACAACCCCCGACGCGAGCTCGTCGAGCGCCTGGTGCCGGACGTCCAGCTGCACAACGGCGACCTCACCGACCTGTCCAGCCTGATGCGCGCGCTGCGCGACTCCCAGCCGGACGAGGTCTACAACCTCGGCGCGGTGAGCTTCGTGGCCTACTCCTGGGAGAACGCGTTCGTCACCAGCGACGTGACCGGCATGGGCGT
>CADCUM010000003.1 GCA_902805885.1 uncultured Nocardioides sp.
CCATCTGGGCATGGCGTCCCTCGACACCCGGGTACACCGCCCACACGAGTTCGCGAGCTCAGATGTGGACGACCAGCCGCCTGCCACCCTTGGCGCGACAACCGGTATTCCTTGCCCTCTCCCCGATCGGACGCTGCTCCGTGCGCCCCGCCTCGACTGGGGACCAGGTCGCCCCCGTGAAGGGGCGACCGGGTCAGCGCCTCTTCTTGGTGAGCGTCAGCGCGTGGACGCAGGCCAGCGCGGCCTTGGTGTCGACCATGCCGAGCCCGGAGTGGATGTCGAACCCGGGGGTCATCATGTCCACCGCCGTCGAGAGCAGGCACTGCTTGACCTGGGCCGGGGTCGCGGCCGGGTTGGCCTCGAGCATCAGGGCCGTGACACCGGCGACGTGCGGGGACGACATCGACGTTCCCGAGATGCAGAAGTAGCCGGGCGTCTGGATCTCCGCGCACTCCGTCAGGGGAGCGAGCACGGAGGGGGACAGCGCCGCCTCGATGGTGTCGCCGGGGGCCATGACGTCGACCTGAGGGCCAGAGCCGTCAGCCGCGCCGCGGCTCGAGAAGTCCGTGACCTCCTGCCCGGGCACTCAGCCCGAGGAGTCGACCGACTTGCAGGCGGCGCCCACGAGGATCGCCCCGTTGGCGGGGTCGTGGTAGCCGCCGATGGTGCCGGGCTCGGGGCCGGAGTTGCCCGCCGAGAAGATGACGTGCACGCCGCTGTCGACGACGGAGTCGATCATCGCCGACATCGCGTCGAAGTCGGTCGGCTCGCCGCAGTCGAGGCCGAGGCAGTTGGGCTCGGTCGGGAGGAGGCCCCAGGAGTTCTGGGTGATGTCGATGCCGTACTCCTCGCGGTGCCGGATCGTCCAGTCGAACGCCGCCAGCGCGGCCTCCTCCCAGTCGATGTCGTCGGCGATGCCGAACCCGGGCGTCGCCACCCGCATCGAGATCAGGTCGACGCCGGGAGCGACGCCGGCGAGGTCGGGGCCGCCCTGCGACGCCGACAGGCTGCCGTCGCCGCCGACGGTGCCCGCGACGTGCGTGCCGTGGCCGATCTCGTCCTGCAGCGCCAGGCCGCCGGTGGACTCGGCGTACGTGTCCCACTGCTCGGCCGAGAAGCCGCTCTGCTGGTAGACCTCCGAGTAGGAGAAGTTGAGCCCCTTGACGACGCGGTCGCCGAAGTCGGGGTGGCCCGCGAAGATGCCGGAGTCGAGCACGGCGACGGTCACGCCGTCACCGGTCACCCCGGGACGGGTGGCGGTGACCCGCTTGCCGCCCACCCGCGTCGTGTACGTCGCTGCCTCGTCGACGCCGAGCGCGTTGATCTGCTCCTTGGAGGCGTAGAGGTCGGTGACCAGCCGGCGCTGCGGCTCCACCGAGACGACTCCGGGCAGGGTGCGCAGCAGGTCGACGACGGCGAGGTCGGCGGTCACGGCCACGGCGCCGATGGTGGGCAGCTCGATGGCGCGCTCGACGCCGAGGTCGCGCAGCGCTGCGAGCGTCCCTGCGGGGATGCCCGCGTCGCCGAAGGCCACGATCACCTTGCCCAGCCCTGCGGCGTCCGTCGGGACGGACGTCGTCGCGGTGGTGGTCCCGGGCAGCTCGGGGCTGGCCCCGGCCGTGCCGGGCACCGACAGCGCGGCGCTGCCGACCGTGAGAGCTGCAGCGAGCGCTGCGAGGCGGCGGGTGGATCCGAGCATGGTCAACCTCCAGGTCGAGTCGTCGGGGTTCAACGAACCAGGAGCCACGCGGTTACTCTTCGCGGCCACTAGGCTCCCCGGGTGGTCGCCACCCTCGTCGCGAAGGACCTGTCCGGTGGACACGGTCACCGGGTGCTGTTCGAGGGGCTCGACCTCACCGTCGCCCCGGGGGACGTCGTGGGCGTGGTGGGGGCCAACGGCGCCGGGAAGTCGACGCTGCTGACCCTCCTCGGCGGCGCGGCGCAGCCCCTGGCCGGGTCGGTGGACCTCGCCCCGAGGGACGCGTTCGTCGGGCTGCTGCCCCAGGAGCACGAGCGCGTGCCGGGGGAGACCGTGGCGCAGTACCTCGCCCGGCGCACCGGAGCGACCGAGGCGACCGAGGCGATGGAGGCGGCGGCCGCGGCGCTGGGCTCCGACGAGCCGGGGACCGACGACGCGTACGCCGCGGCCCTGGACCGCTGGCTGGCGAGCGGAGCCGCCGATCTCGACGACCGCATCGGGCCCGTGCTGGCCGACCTGGGCCTCGACGTCGGCCCGGAGGCGTCGATGACGACGCTGTCCGGGGGACAGGCCGCCCGCGTGGCGCTGGCCGCGCTGCTGCTGAGCCGGTTCGACGTCGTGCTCCTCGACGAGCCCACCAACGACCTCGACCTCGACGGCCTCGCCCGCCTGGAGGCGTTCGTGCACGGACTGCGGGGCGGGGTCGTGCTGGTCTCGCACGACCGGGAGTTCCTCGCCCGCTGCGTGACCCGGATCGTCGAGCTCGACCTGGCGCAGGGCCAGGTCACCGTCTACGACGGCGGGTACGACGCGTTCCTGGAGGAGCGCGCGGTCGCGCGTCGTCACGCCCGAGAGGCGTACGAGCAGTACGCCGGGACGAAGGCCGACCTCGTGCAGCGTGCCCGCACCCAGCGCGAGTGGAGCTCGCAAGGGGTCCGCAACGCGATCAGGAAGAATCCCGACAACGACAAGATCCGACGCAAGGCCGCCACCGAGTCCTCGGAGAAGCAGGCACAGAAGGTGCGGCAGATGGAGTCGCGGATCGCTCGGCTCGAGGAGGTGGAGGAGCCCCGCAAGGAGTGGCTCCTGCAGTTCGACATCGCCGCCGCGCCGCGGGGGAGCTCGGTGGCCGCCACCCTCAACGAGGCCACGTGCCGCCTGGGGGACTTCCGGCTCGGACCGGTCTCCGCGCAGGTCAGCGCCGGCGACCGGATCGGCATCACCGGCCCCAACGGTGCCGGCAAGACCACGCTGCTCCGCCTGCTGCTCGGCCACACGGCTCCCGACACCGGCTCCGCGTCGCTCGGCGCCTCGGTCGCCGTCGGGGTCATCGACCAGGCCCGCACCAGCCTCGCCGAGGGCCTCCCGCTCGGTGACGCGTTCGAGGCGTCCGTGCCGCGGATGACGCAGGCCGAGGTGCGGACCCTGCTGGCCAAGTTCGGGCTCAAGGCCGACCAGGTCACCAGCGAGGTCGGACGCCTCTCCCCGGGCGAGCGCACCCGCGCCGCGATGGCGCTGCTGCAGGCGCGGGGGGTGAACCTGCTGGTCCTCGACGAACCCACCAACCATCTCGACCTGCCGGCGATCGAGCAGCTCGAGCAGGCGCTGGCGTCGTACGACGGTGCACTCCTCCTCGTCTCCCACGACCGCCGGCTCCTGGAGAACGTCCGTCTCGACCAGCGGTGGGACGTCCACGACGGCCGGGTCGTCGTACGCCACGTCTGAGCGAGGAGCGCTGCCGCGGAGCGGTCCCGCCACGCGGAGTCGACACCGGTCCCGGCGCGGCGAATGATGGGACCGGTGACGCCGAGCCCGGATGGACGCACCCGCACGGACGCCGACGACGCGGCCGGTCCGGCGGAGCTGTCAGCGAGGAGCTGGCGCCAGGTCCTGCGGCGGTCGGCGGCCCACGTGGTGGACGCACGTCTGCCCATCCTCAGCGCCGGGGTCGCGTTCTTCGCGATCCTGTCGGTGGCGCCCGTGCTGGTGACGGCGCTGTCCGTGTACGGCGCGCTCAACACGCCGGCCCAGGCGCGGAGCCAGCTGTCCCGCGTGGCCGAGGTGCTGCCCCCGCAGGTGCAGGCTCTCGTCACCGACCAGCTGACCACCATCACCACCGCGTCGTCGGAGGTGCTGACCGCGCGGGGCCTGGCCGGGCTCGCCCTCGCCCTCTGGACGGCCACGACGGCGATGGTCGCGCTCATCGACGCACTGACCGTCGCCTACCACGAGACCGAGACCCGGAGCTTCCTGCGGCGCACGCTCCTCGGCCTGCTGATGGTGCTCGTCGGGGCGCTGCTGCTGGGCGCGGTGATCGCTCTCACGGGGGTCGTCGCCCGGACGATCGCCGGGTCGCCGGGCTGGGTCCGCGCGGCTGCGGAGGTCGCCGTCTGGCCTGCGCTGGCAGCGCTGATGTGCGCGACGCTGGCGGTGCTCTACCGGTTCGCCCCGGACCGCAGGGAGCCGCGGTGGCGGTGGACGAGCTGGGGGGCCGCGGGCGCGACACTCCTGTGGGCGGCCACGTCCGCGGCGCTGTTCGCGTACGTGCAGAACCTCGGCACCTACGGGACGACGTACGGCTCGCTGGCGGGGGTGGCCATCAGCATGTTCTGGCTCTGGCTGACCGTCCTGCTCGTCGTGCTGGGCGCGGCGGTCAACGGCGAGTCGGAGCGGCAGACCGAGCGCGACTCCACGGTCGGTCCCGACCGGCCGCTGGGGCAGCGCGGCGCGGTGGTCGCCGACAGCACGCCGGCCCACCTGCATCGGCGCTGACGCTGCACCTGACGAGCAGCGTGGGCCCGCTCAGAGCTCGCGCACGGTGAACAGCGTGGTCCCGCGGACGGGGTCCGCCTCGGTCCGGTCGGTCTCGGTGAAGCCGAGCTCGGCCAGCACCCGGCGGGAGGCGAGGTTCCGGTCCCAGACCGTGGCCCACAACCGTTCGCGCCCGGACGACCTCGCCCACTCGAGGACAGACCAGGACGCCTCGGTCGCGTAGCCGGCCCACAGCTCGCGCTGGACGGCAGCCTCTCGACCGCCCACGGCCGCAAGGTCAGGCGGGCGGTCTCGAGCACGACTAGCGGACCACGCGGACGCGCTTGGTCACCCGTACGACGCGGGCGGCCTTGTCGCGGTAGACGATGCGGAGCTCGGTGGCGCCGGCCCGGCGTGGGCGGATCACCAGGCGCTTGGTCCCGCGGTCGCTGCGGCGCAGCTTGCGGGTCAGCACCTTGCGGTCGTGCGTCACGTCCCGCACGACCACGGTCCCGCGCGGTCGTGACCCGTCCGAGAGCCTGACCGCCACGCGGAGGCGGACGCGGTCGCCCACCTGCACGCGGTCGGGGTCGAGCCGGACGCGCAGCCTCGCCCGCACGGCCTCCGACCCCGGCGTGGCCCCGAACGTGCCTCGGGTCAGGAGCAGGTCGGCGTACGCCGTGTGGCCGAGGCGGTTGGGGTGGTAGAAGACCTCGATGGCGTTGCCGTCGCCGATCTGGTTGATCCAGCGGGCCGGGTTGCCCATCGGTGTCGAGGCGTCGGGCTCGTGGCCCGCGAACTTCTGCGGCACACCGGCGAGGAACGTCATCTGGCCCGGGTGCCCGGCGTTGGCGCGGGGCACGATGGCCGCGATGGCGGCGTTGCCCTCGTCGACGAGCGCCCGCACCTGGTCGCCGGCCGGGTAGCCGGGCGGGTCCGACAGGGTGAAGTCGTTGTCGACCTGGAGGTAGGGGTAGCCGAGCTGCACCAGCTTGGCGTCGTCGCGCAGGCCGTGGGCGCGCAGCCCGGCGATCGCGGCCAGGCCGCGCTCCTGGATCGTCGGGAGCAGCGCCCGGGCGGCGTCGACCCGGGCCTTGCAGCCGCTCGACGTGCGGGTGAGGGGCACGAAGCAGTTCTGCACGATCGAGGCGAAGCCGGCGTCGTTGCCGCCGAGGGTGAACAGGACGAGGTCGACGTCGGGGGTGACGAAGTCGGCCTGCGGGCGCAGGTGGCGGGTGCACTCGTAGGTGGTGAGCGCGGGGGTCACCGAGGTGGCGCGGTAGGTCCAGAACTCCTCGGTCGGGAAGGCCCGGGTGTTGCAGGGGTCGCGCTGGGCGAGGCCGGCTTCGGCCTGTGCGGGGGTGGTCACCCCGGCGGGGGTCGGCTCCACCTTGTTGGCGGTGTCCATCCGTCGCGGGTTCGTGACGTCCGCGGTGACTCCGCCACTGCAGGCGTGGTTGACCAGTCGCACCTGCTGACCGCCGGCGCGGAGGGCCGCGGCGTACTTCTCGCCCCAGTTGACCTTGCTGCGCAGGCACCCGGCCGGGCCGTAGGTCTGGGCGGCGCCGCTGTCGTCCGTCGCGCCGTTGCCGGCGGAGTAGGAGTCGCCCAGGACCAGGATGTCGAGGACGTCGTCCGCGGCAGCCGGAGCGGCGTCGGCGGTGCCCGTGCCGAGGGGGAGCAGCGCACTCGCGAGCAGGGCGCCGGCGGTGGCGAGGAGTGCTGGTCGGGCCGGACGAGATGGCATGGGGTCGTGCCTTTCGGGGTCGGCTGGTGGTGCCTGTCACAACGAGACGCCGGCTCGGACGTTACCAACCGGTCGCTTTCGCGGTCGGGCAGGATGCACGCGTGATCGCCTTCGTGAGCAGCCGGCAGGCGGCCCCCCGCCCCGTGGCGTGGCGTCAACGCAGCCGGATGGTCCGCGGGTGGCGGCTCTGGCGCACCCGCCGCCCGCGCACGTTCAACGAGAAGGTCCGCTACAAGATGCTGCGTGACCACCGGCAGCTGATGGTGACGTTCTCGGACAAGGTCGCGGTCCGGCAGCACGTCGCCGGCCTCGTCGGGGCGGACGTGCTGCCGCGGGTGCTCCACGTCCTCGACGACCCGCGGGACCTCGCCCGGGTCGCTCTCCCGCCGGCGTACGTCCTGAAGCCCACGCACGGCAGCGGGGCGGCGGTCCTCGTCTCGGACGCCGCCGGCCCCGAGGCTCGGCTTCCCGCCCGCCAGCACAGCTGGACCTACCGGCACGTGCGACCCGAGGCGGCGCCGGTGGACTCCCTCGTCGGGATCGCGGACTTCTGGCTCTCCCGGCTCTACGGCCAGGGACCCAACCGCGAGTGGGCCTACGGGCACGTGCCGCGACGCCTGGTCGTCGAGGAGCTCCTGGTCGGTGCCGACGGCGGGGTCCCGGACGACTACAAGTTCTTCGTCTTCCACGGGACGTGCCGCTACGTCCAGGTCGACCGCGGTCGGTTCGACCGGCGTACCCAGGACTTCTTCACGCCCGGCTGGGACCACGTCGAGCTCAGCGGGGGACACCCCTGGGCCGACCCGGTGATCCCCCGGCCGCGGCGCCTCGAGGAGATGGTCGGGCTCGCCGAGCGGCTGGGCGCGGGGACCGACTTCGTCCGCGTCGACCTCTACGACCTGCCTGACCGGGTCGTCTTCGGGGAGCTGTCGAGCTTCCCGGCCGGCGGCGACAGCCCCTTCGAGCCCGAGTCGTTCAACGCCGAGTTCGGCCGGCACTGGGACCCGCCGCGCCGCTACCGCTGATCGCGGCCGTGCGGCCGCGGCGCGTCGCGGTGCGCCCACCAGGCGGCGAGGAGCGCCTCCCTGTCGCCGTGCGGATGAGCCTGCCGCCACGCGCGGGTGAAGCGGTTGTACTCGAACTGCGGCGCGATCTCGTCCGGCCCGCGGTCCCGGGTGGCGTGCCAGTGGGCGACGACCTCGTCGAGGGTCACCCCTCCGGTGGAGATGAACGCCCGCATCGGGCCGTCGAAGCGGAAGCCGGGGCCGATCACCGCCTCGAGGTGCGCGCGCAGCTGCTGGGTGCACCGCTGGCCCGGCGGCAGCACCGTGGTGCCGTCGAGCGAGTCGGGCAGGGGTGGTGCCGCCGCGCGGGAGGTGCGCTCGGCCGGCGTCGCGCGCCGACGGCCCGCCAGGACGTCGGCCAGGCGCTCGGTGAGCTCCGGCTTGGACCCCGCCGTGCTGACCCGGAGCGTGCGGGCGAGCTGCACGAGCTCGGAGCGGAGCCAGTACCACCGGCGCAGCTCGTCCTCGGACGTGATCGTCTCGACCGGGGGACGGGTCGGCGCGTCGGACGTGGTCATGGCCGCAGCATGGCGGGTGGCACCGACACCGGTCACGGGCGCCGGGGCCGCGAGGCGTTCCCGGGGAGGCCGAAGTCGGTCCGCACCCCGGGGCTGAACGCGACGTGGTCGGGCGCGCGTCCGGCGAGACCGGGCAGCCCCACCGATGCCATCAGCTCGTCGTCCAGCGAGAGCACCTCCGCGTCGTGGACGGGCCACGCCTCGTGGCGGTTGGGCACGTACGACGTCCGGCCCCACGCCCGCACGTGCAGTCCCCAGCGCGCGCTCACGAAGTCGTCGAGCTCGGTGCTCCGACGCCGGGCCCCCGAGCGCACCACGACCCTGCTCGTGGCGCGGGCACCCGGCCGGCGGAGCCGCGCGTCGTACGTGTGCACGTCGCCGTCGCGTGCGTAGCGCATCCGCGCCCAGCGGTAGGGCAGGCCGAACGCGATGCGCGCCCCCGCCACCACCGCGGCACGGTCGGCATCGAGGCTGAGGAAGACGATGCCCCGACGTCCCGTGGCATCGACGGAGTAGAGACGGACGTTGGTCTCCAGGAACGAGCCCAGCCAGGGGACGCCTGGTCCCCGCCCGATGCCCGCACCGACCATCCGGAACGGGATGAGGCCGACGTACGTGAGGCCGTGGAGCGTGTCCGGACGGACCCCCGGCGGCATCCGGTGGGCGACGTCCTCCGGGCGCACCGCCCAGTGCAGGAAGGTCAGGTCCCGCCAGCTCTGGTTCATCATCACCGGACCGGACAGCCTCGGCGGCTCGGCCGAGACGGGTTCGACCCCGGCGTCGCTCACGAGGTCGGTCCGGGCCCGCGGCCCTCGCGCCGCTCGTGCAGGCGCTGCTCGGCAGCGGGAAGGAACGCCAGGCACGGCGCGTCGGCGGCGGGGTGCTTCTCCTTGAGGTGGAACGTCCACCGGTCCATCGCCGCCATGTACCCGTTGTCGGCGCCGGGGCGGTAGGCCGACCAGCTGCGGTGACCCTTGGCGACGCACTCGGAGCAGCTGATCTTGTAGACGAGTCCTCCGTCCGCGCCGACGTCGACCTTCACCCGGGCCAGCGGACCGGCCTCGGCGGCCGCCCTCCGCTCGCGGGCGGACCGGCTCGCGACCATCCTCAGCGGTCCAGCAGCGCGAAGGTCGCCAGCGCGTGGACCAGCGAGCTGCCGTCCTGCTCGACGTCGGCCTCGCAGACCGTGAGGCTCTCGCCGCGCTTGCGCACGCTGGCGGTGACGACCAGCCGCCCGGGCCTGCCGGGACGCAGGTAGGTGAGGGTGAGCTGGCTCGTCGCCGGGGTCTCGCCGTCGGTCGTGCTGCGGATGGCGGCGCCCATCGTCGTGTCGACGAGGGTGGCGAGCAGGCCCCCGTGGACGGTGCCCGCGGCGTTCAGGTGGCGCTCGTCGACCTCGACCTCGAGCGACGCCTCGCCGTCGTCCGCCTCCGGGTCGCTCGCGCCGATCAGCCCGATGAACCCCTGCTCGATGTCGCTCACGTCGCGACGGTACCCGCCCGTGCCCGATCGACTCGCCCGCCACCGGTGCGAAAACCGGTGGCCGGCGGCGGGGGAGCCACGGAAGCATGGACCCCGTCGGGCGCCCACCGATGAGTCCTGGCCCCGGGACCTGTCGAAATAGATGTCGCCCCTTCGGCGTTCGACCGATGCGGGCGGAGCCCGACCCCGTGCACCGTCCTTGAGGAGCCCCCTTGACCGCGCCCACCACCGACCCCATGGCCGGCGACCCGACCGGACCCGCGGAGCACCAGGCCGCGCCCGCGCCCCGCCGTACGCCTCCGGTCGTGCGCCTGCTCGTGATCGCGACCTTCGTGGTGATCCTCAACGAGACGATCATGCTGAACGCCATCCCGCGGCTGATGGAGAGCTTCCGCGTCAGCGAGCAGGCCGCGCAGTGGGTCTCCACGGCGTTCATGCTGACGATGGCCGCCGTGATCCCGGTGACCGGCTGGTTCCTCCAGCGGGTCAGCACCCGCACGGCGTACGGCACGGCGATGGGCGTCTTCCTCACGGGTACGGCGCTCGCCGCGGCCGCTCCGGTCTTCGAGCTCCTGCTGCTGGGCCGGGTGGTCCAGGCCGCCGGGACCGCGGTGATGATGCCGCTGCTCATGACCACGCTGATGACGGTGGTCCCCGTCAGCGACCGGGGCCGGGTGATGGGCAACGTCACGATGGCGATCTCGGTGGCGCCGGCGCTGGGCCCCGCCGTCTCCGGCGTCGTGCTGCAGCTCGGCTCGTGGCGCCTGCTCTTCCTGCTCGTGCTGCCCATCGCGGCAGCCGTGACGTGGTCCGGACTGCGGACCCTCGAGAACATCGGCGAGCCCCGGGTGAGCTCCGTCGACTGGCCCAGCGTGCTCATCGCAGCGCTCGGCTTCGGCAGCCTCGTCTACGGCCTGAGCCGGTTCGCCGAGGGGGAGGTGGGCCTGCCGGTCGCGATCGCCGTCCTCGGCGTGGCCCTCGTCGCCGCCTTCGTGGCGCGGCAGCTGCGGCTCCAGCGCACCGGTGCGCCGCTGCTCGACCTCCGGGCGCTGAGCCACGGCACCTTCACGAAGTCGCTCGTGCTCATGTCGGTCGCCTTCATGACGATGCTCGGCGCGATGATCCTGCTGCCGCTCTACCTGCAGAACGTCCGGGGTCTCTCGCCGCTGCAGACGGGCCTGCTCGTGATGCCCGGCGGTCTGGCGATGGGCCTCCTCGGCCCGACGGTCGGCCGCGTCTTCGACCGCTTCGGCGGTCGCGTCCTGGTGATCCCCGGCGCGGTCGGCATCGTCGCCAGCCTGGCGGGCCTCACCCAGATCTCCCTGACCATGCCCTACGGGCAGGTGTTGGCGCTGCACGTGCTGATGATGGTCAGCCTGGCCGCGACCTTCACGCCGGTGTTCACGCTGGGCCTGGGTGCGCTCCCGATGCACCTCTACTCCCACGGCAGCTCGATCCTCGGCACGCTCCAGCAGGTCGCCGCCGCCCTCGGCACCGCGCTCGCCGTCACGGTGATGGCGCTGCGTGCCCGGCAGCTGCAGCCGGCCGCCGAGGTCGAGGCGCAGCTCGCCGGCATGCAGCTCGCGTTCGCCGTCAGCGCGGCGATCTCGCTCGTGGTGGTCGTGATGGCCTGGCTGCTGCCGGGGCGGCCGGAGCCGACGCCCGAGGAGGGACAGGGGCACGCGCAGGAGCCGCACGACGGGGTGGAGGTCCCCGCGTGACAGGGTGCGGCCCATGCACGTCGCACGGATCGGGTTCACCCCCGTCAAGGGAGGCCGCCACGAGGCGCACCGCTCGGTGCTCCTGACGGCGTCGGGCCCCGACGGCGACCGGAGGTTCTGCCTGGTCGACCCAGCGGCGGACCGGTGCCTGCGCACGGTGGAGAACCCCGCGCTGGTGAGGACCAGCGCCCAGTGGGACGGGACCCGACTGTCCGTGTCCCTCCCGTCGGGCGCCGTGGCCGGTGAGCCCGCCAGGACGGGTGAGGTCCGCCGGGTCGACTACTGGGGACGGACCGCCGTCGTCGAGCTCGTGGACGGGCCGTGGGCGGCAGCGTACTCCGCCTTCCTCGGGCGCGAGGTCGTGCTGGCCCTCGCCCCACCCGGTGAGGTGGTGTACGGCGGGGCCGTCTCGCTGGTCGTGCGTGGCTCGCTCGACGCGCTGGCGGCCGAGGTCGGCTCGCCGGTCGCCGGGTCGCGCTTCCGGGCCACCCTGGAGCTCGACGCGCCGGGCCTCCCGCCGTACGCGGAGGAGGGTTGGGCCGGTCGCTGGCTCCAGGTGGGCGAGGCGCAGGTGCGGGTGCTGGACGCCGTCCCGCGCTGCGCGGTCGTGGACGTGCACCCGGACACGGGGACCAAGGACGTGCCGGTGCTCAGGGCGCTGGCCCGGCGCCGCCCTCACGACCTCGCCTTCGGGATCGACGCCGAGGTCGCCGTGGCCGGTCCTGTCAGCACCGGCGCGACGGTTCGGCTGCTCGACTAAAGGTCTGAGGTCATGCCATTGACACTCCGACCGGCCCCGCGCCAGACTGCTCCGCGATGCCGACCCTGACCGCTGGCCCCGTCGAGCACCCGTGGCGACGGGACGGATGAGCACTGTGCCCGAGCCGGCGGAGAATCGACGCAAGGCGGACGGCCTGGGGCACGCGGTGCTCCGCGCGGCCCGCGGGCACCACGCCTTCGAGGGGTGCGTCGAGCAGCTGGCCACCGCGATCCGCCTCGGCGTCTTCCCGCACGGCTCGACGCTGCCACCGGAGCGCGAGCTGGCGGAACGGATGGGGGTCTCCCGGTCCACGCTGCGCGAGGCGATCGCGGCGCTGCGCACCGCCGGCATGGTGCGCACGACGCGGGGCCGAGGCGGCGGGACGGCGGTCGACTACCGACCCGAGGCGCCGTCGGCCGGTGGGTCGCCGGCGCTGTCCGGGCGGCGCGAGGAGCTCCTCGACTCGCTGGTCTTCCGGCGGATCGTCGAGCCCGGCGCCTGCGCCCTCGCGGCCAGCCGCACGCTGTCGGCCACCGAGCGGATGCTCATCACCACCAGCCTCGCCGAGGTCGACCAGGCCGAGGACGCCGGGGCCCACCGCCAGGCCGACTCACGCCTGCACCTCGCCATCGCGAGCGTGACCGGCTCGCCGAAGACGGTCGCTGCGGTGACCGAGGTCCAGGCAGGCCTGCACGACATGCTCCAGGCCATCCCGGTGCTGGAGGTCAACATCGAGCACTCGACCCGGCAGCACCGGGCGATCGTGGACGCCGTGCTGGCCGGGGAGCCCGCACGGGCCCGGCGCGCCATGGAGCAGCACTGCGACGACACCGCCGCCCTGCTGCGCGGACTGCTCGGATGACGACGCGACGCACGACGACCGATCCCTGGACCGATCCCTGGAGGGGGAACGCATGACCCGCAACGACCGGCACCTCACCGTCGAGAACCTCAAGGACCGCATCGGCTCGGGGGAGATCGACACCGTCGTCGTCGCCTTCACCGACATGCAGGGACGGCTGCAGGGCAAGCGGCTCCACGGCCGCTACTTCGTCGACGAGGTGCTCGCGCACGGGGTGGAGGGGTGCAACTACCTCCTCGGCGTCGACATCGACATGAACACCGTCGAGGGCTACGCCATCACGTCGTGGGAGCGCGGCTACGGCGACATGGAGTTCGTCCTCGACCTCGACACGATCCGCGAGCTCCCGCACCTGCCCGCGACCGTGATGATCCAGTGCGACCTCGCCTGGCCCGCGGACGGCGGAGCGCACCACCGCCCGGTCCTGCAGGACCCGAGGACCATCCTCAAGCAGCAGGCGGCGCGCGCGGCCGGGCTCGGCTTCAACGCCCTGGCCGGGACCGAGCTGGAGTTCATCCTGTTCGAGGACACCTACGAGGCCGCCTCCGACGCGGGCTACCGCGGGCTCCGGCCGGCCAACCAGTACAACATCGACTACTCCATCCTCGGCACCACCCGCGTCGAGCCCCTCCTGCGCGACATCCGCAACACGATGTACGCCGCCGGGCTCGACGTCGAGGCCGCGAAGGGCGAGTGCAACCTCGGGCAGCACGAGATCGGCTTCCTCTACGACGACCTCGTGGTCACGGCGGACAACCACGCCGTCTACAAGACCGTCGCCAAGGAGATCGCGTCCCTGCACGGCAAGTCCCTGACCTTCATGGCCAAGTACGACGAGCGGGAGGGGAACTCCTGCCACATCCACCTCTCGCTGCGCGGGACGGACGGCAGCCTGGTGTTCTGGGACGAGGACGAGGACACGCGGAGCCCGCTCTACGACAGCTTCGTGGCCGGGGTGCTGGCGACGATGGCGGACTTCACGCTGCTCTACGCACCCAACGTCAACTCCTACAAGCGCTTCGCCGCCGGCTCCTTCGCCCCCACGGCCATCGCCTGGGGCGAGGACAACCGCACGTGCGCCGTACGCCTGGTGGGCCGCGGGCCCAGCGCCCGGATGGAGAACCGCGTGCCGGGCGGCGACGTGAACCCCTACCTCGCGCTGGCCGCGATGCTCGCGGGCGGGCTGCACGGCATCGAGAACGAGCTCGAGCTCGAGCCGCCGCTGGAGGGCAACGCCTACACCTCCGACCGGCCCCGGGTCCCGGGCACGCTGCACGAGGCGCGCGAGGCGTTCCACTCCTCGTCGGTCGCACGCGCGGCCCTCGGCGACGAGGTCGTCGACCACTACACCAACATGGCCGACGTGGAGCTCGCCGCGTTCGGTGCCGCCGTGACCGACTGGGAGCTGCGGCGCGGCTTCGAGCGGATGTGAGGACTCCCGTGAGCAGCTACACCGTCATCAACCCCGCCACCGCCGAGCCGGTCACCGAGGTGCCGCTCGCCTCCGTGGCGGAGACCGACGCACTCATCGAGCGGGCCCAGGAGGCGTTCCCGGCCTGGCGCGACGTGGCACCCGGTGAGCGGGCACGCCTGCTGCGCCGGTTCGCCGCGGTCGTCGACGAGCACGTCGAGGAGCTCGCGGAGATCGAGGTGCGCAACGCGGGCCACACGCTCGGCAACGCGCGCTGGGAGGCCGGGAACGTCCGCGACGTCCTCAACTACTACTCCGCCGCTCCCGAGAGGCTGTTCGGCCGGCAGATCCCGGTGGCCGGAGGGGTCGACCTGACCTTCCACGAGCCGCTGGGGGTCGTCGGGGTCATCGTCCCGTGGAACTTCCCGATGCCGATCGCCGGGTGGGGACTCGCCCCGGCCCTCGCCGCGGGCAACTGCGTCGTGCTGAAGCCTGCGGAGCTGACCCCGCTCACGGCCATCCGGCTGGCCGAGCTCGCGCTCGAGGCGGGGATCCCGGAGGGAGTGCTCACCGTGATCCCCGGCCAGGGGTCCGTGGTGGGGGAGCGCTTCGTCACCCATCCGCTGGTCCGCAAGGTCTGCTTCACCGGCTCCACCGAGGTCGGCAAGCGCATCATGGCCGGCTGCGCCGACCAGGTGAAGCGGGTGACCCTCGAGCTCGGCGGCAAGAGCGCGAACATCGTCTTCGCCGACGCCGACGTGGCCGAGGCCGCCGCGCGGGCGCCGTACGCCGTCTTCGACAACGCCGGCCAGGACTGCTGTGCCCGCTCGCGCATCCTCGTCGAGCGCTCGGCGTACGACGAGTTCCTGGGTGGGCTCGAGAGAGCCGTGTCCGGCTTCAAGGTGACCGACCCCGCCGACCCGGACAGCGAGATGGGCCCCCTCGTCTCCGCCCAGCAGAAGGAGCGGGTCTCGGGCTACCTCCAGGGCGTCGAGACGGCGTTCACCGGGACGGTGCCCGACTCCGACGGCTTCTGGCTGCCCCCCACGGTCGTGCTGGCCGACGACCCTGCCATGCCGATCTGGCAGGAGGAGGTCTTCGGCCCGGTCGTCGCGGTGATGCCGTTCGACGACGAGGAGGAGGCCGTCCGGCTGGCCAACGACACCGAGTACGGCCTGTCCGGCTCGGTGTTCACCCGCGACCTCTCGCGGGCACTGCGGGTGGCCCGTCGTGTCGAGGCGGGCAACCTCAGCGTCAACTCCCACTCCTCCGTCCGCTACTGGACGCCGTTCGGGGGCTACAAGCAGTCGGGCCTGGGCCGCGAGCTCGGTCCCGACGCGCCGAACGCGTTCACCGAGGAGAAGAACGTCTTCATCGCGCACGACTGACCCGCGCCCGCACAGCACCACCACCGCAGCAGCACCACAGAGCAGCACCACCGCACCAGGAAGGAAGTGCCGACACATGGCTGGACGCCTCGAGGGCAAGGTCGCCGTCATCACCGGAGGATGCTCCGGCATCGGGCTCGCGACCGTGCGCCGGTTCGTCGAGGAGGGCGCCCAGGTCGTCATCGGCGACCTCGACGACACCCGCGGAGCCGAGCTGGCCGACGAGCCGGGGATCACCTACGTCCACACCGACGTCACCGACAAGGACCAGGTGGAGGCGCTCTTCCGCACCGCCAAGGACACCTACGGCTCGGTCGACATCGCGTTCAACAACGCCGGGATCTCACCGCCGGAGGACGACTCCATCCTCGACACCGACCTCGACGCCTGGCGCAAGGTGCAGGAGGTCAACCTCACCAGCGTCTACCTCTGCTGCAAGGCCGCCCTGCCGCACATGCTGGAGCAGGGGAGGGGGTCGATCATCAACACCGCGTCGTTCGTGGCGGTGATGGGCGCCGCGACCTCCCAGATCTCCTACTCCGCCTCGAAGGGCGGCGTGCTGTCGATGAGTCGCGAGCTCGGCGTCCAGTTCGCGCGGCAGGGCGTCCGCGTCAACGCGCTGTGCCCCGGACCGGTCAACACGCCCCTGCTCCAGGAGCTCTTCGCCAAGGACGAGGAGCGGGCCGCCCGGCGCCTGGTCCACGTCCCCATGGGTCGCTTCGGCGAGCCGGAGGAGATGGCCAACGCCGTGCTGTTCCTCGCCTCCGACGAGTCCTCCTTCATCACCGCGTCCACGTTCCTGGTCGACGGCGGCATCTCCGGCGCCTACGTCACCCCGCTGTGAGCGGCTCGTGAGCGCCGTCATCGGGCTCAGCACCTACCGCGAGCAGGCCCGCTGGGGGGTGTGGGACACCACCGCCGACGTGCTGCCGACGACGTACGCCCGCGCCGTCGAGGCGGTCGGCGGGGTGCCGGTGCTGCTGCCGCCGGTCACGCCGTACGACGACGCGGCCGCGGCCGTGCTCGACCGCGTCGACGGGCTGGTGATCACCGGCGGGGCGGACGTCAACCCGGAGCGGTACGGCGAGCAGCCGCACCCGGCCACGACCTCGTGGCGCGACGACCGCGACGCGTGGGAGCTGGCGCTCCTCGACGCGGCGGGTGCCCGCGACCTGCCGGTGCTCGGCGTGTGCCGCGGCATGCAGGTCATGGCCGCCCACGCGGGCGGGGTGCTCGACCAGCACGTCCCGGACCTCGTCGAGCACACCGGCCACAACCCCGGCGGCGACGCCTTCGGCACCATCGCCGTCTCCATCGAGCAGGAGAGCCGGCTGGCGTCCATGGTCGCGCCGAGGCTGAGCGTCCACTGCCACCACCACCAGGCGGTGCGGACCCACCCCGGGTTCGTCCCGGCCGCCTGGTCGGAGGACGGCCTCCTCGAGGCGATGGAGGCTCCGGGTGAGCGGCTGTGCCTGGCCGTGCAGTGGCACCCGGAGATGGCGGCGGACGCGGGCCTGTTCGCGGGCCTCGTCGCGGCGGCCGCGCTAGCCTCCGGTGGCGCCCGCGGGGCTCGCGGTGATGACGGCGTAGCCCGTCTCTGACGGGGTGATCCGGACCGAGCCGAACCCGGCGTCGCGCAGGGCCGCCTCGATCCATCCGAGACCGTCGCCCCCGGACCGGCCTGCCCCGCCCGAGTGCAGGCTCTCCTGCAGGCAGTAGATCAGCCCTGCCCCGTAGACGACGACGGAGAACGGGTCGGGGGCGTCCTCGTCGAGGTCCCCGGACATGGACGTCTCGGCGATCATCACCACGCCGTCCGGGGCGAGCGCCTTCCTGACCTCGCGCAGGACCGGGAGGGGGTCCCCGAGGTGGTGGAACGCGTCGAGGCAGTAGACGAGGTCGAACGGCCCGTCGTCGGGGAGCTCGCGGGCGTCCGCCCGGGCCATGCGCAGGTTCCCGGGCAGGTCGTCGCGCGTCGCTCCGGCGATGTCGTAGCAGGTCCGGCGATCTCGTCGGCGTCACCGGGACCCTCCGCCAGGGCGTCGAGGAGGCCGGTGCGCAGGCCCAGGCCGAGGAGCACCATCGCGTACCACCCGAAGAGGTTGCTGAGGAGGGTCGGTGGGGCCTGCTCCTGCTCGGTCATGGTCGCCAGTGTGGCCCCGGCGCGCGGGGGTGGCCAGGAATCGGACGGCGGCAGGTTCGCTGGTCTGCACCGGCCCGTCGTCGTGGACGATCAGGGGTGCTGGTGCCAACCTGAGCGGGTGAGCGACTGGTTCCTGCCCGAGGCCGAGCGGCCGTGGACGTCCGGGAACCTCGTCGTGCCCCGGGTGCACGGCGCCGGCTACTTCGCCCGGCTGCTCGAGGTCGTCGAGGCCACCGAGCCCGGCGACCGCATCTTCCTCACCGACTGGCGCGGTGACGCGGACGAGCGGATGACCCCCGACGGCCCGACCGTGGGAGAGGTGCTGGAAGCCGCCTGCCGGCGGGGCGTGGAGGTGCGCGCCCTGCTCTGGCGCTCCCACCCGGGCCGGCTCAACGGTGAGGAGAACAACCACCTCGGCGCGGTCCTCAACGAGTGCGGCGGCGAGGTGCTGCTCGACGAGCGGGTGCGGCGCGGCGGCTCGCACCACCAGAAGCTCGTCGTCGTGCGACGCCAGGGACAGCCCGAGCTCGACGTCGCCTTCGTCGGGGGCATCGACCTCTGCCACGGTCGACGCGACGACGACGCGCACGCAGGCGACCCTCAGGCGCCGCCACTCGACGAGCGGTACGGCGAGACCCCGCCGTGGCACGACGCGATGGCGGAGATCCGTGGCCCGGCGATCGCCGACGTCCTGGACACCTTCGCCGAGCGTTGGGACGACCCGACGCCGCTGGACCACCGCAACCCCTACCGCGCGGTGCTCCACCGGTTGACGAGGATGCCCCGTCACCCCGAGCCCCTGCCCCAGCGGTGGGACCCGCCGCCGGAGGCCGGCCCACACTCGGTGCAGCTCCTGCGCACCTACCCACGCAAGCGTCCGGCGTACCCCTTCGCCCCCGAGGGCGAGCGCTCGATCGCCCGGGCGTACTCGCGCGCCTTCTCCCGCGCACGACGGCTGATCTACATCGAGGACCAGTACTTCTGGTCGGACCTCGTCGCAGCGACCCTCGCGGAGGCGCTGCGGCGCGAGCCCGACCTCCAGGTGATCGCGGTCGTGCCGCGCTACCCGGAGGAGGACAACCGCATCGGCGGGCCGCCCATGCTCCACGGGCAGCGGCTCGCCTGGGACGTGCTGCGCGAGGCCGGGGGTGACCGGTTCGCGATGTTCGACCTGGAGAACGCCGACGGGACGCCGGTGTACGTGCACGCCAAGGTCTGCATCGTCGACGACCACTGGATGACCATCGGCTCCGACAACCTCAACCTGCGCTCCTGGACCCACGACTCCGAGCTGACGTGCGCGGTCGTCGACGCCGAGGGTCGGCTGCCGAGGGAGCTCCGCACCTCCCTCTGGGCCGAGCACCTCGGGCTGTCTCCGGACGGCCCGCTGCCCGTCGACCTCGACGATCCCATCGCCCTGTGGGACGAACGTGTGGGGGCGCCGGGCAGTCGCATCGCTCACCACGAGCCGCCTGTGCTGCCGGCGCGCACCCGGCGCTGGGCGCGGCCGGCCTATCGCCGCCTCTACGACCCCGACGGGCGGCCGCGCAAGCTGCGCGGGACCACCGACTTCTGATGGGTGGCTGCGACCCCGCGGGCCGTCACCGGGACGCCGTGCGAGCATGCTCGGCATGACCGCCCGCGCGTTGAGCTTCGGTCCGGTGGCGGAGTCCTACGAGCGCTTCCGACCCGGCTACCCCCCGGAGCTGGTCGACCTGGTGCTCGCCCATGCGGTGCGGCCCGTGCGGACAGCGCTGGAGATCGGCGCGGGCACCGGCAAGGCCACCCGGGCGTTCGCGGGACGCGGCATCGCCGTCACGGCCACGGACCCGGACCACGCCATGCTCGCCGAGCTCCGCAAGCACGTGCACGGTGACGTCACGACGCTCCGGGGCACGCTCGAGGAGCTGCACCCGGGGACCCGCCACGACCTGGTGTTCGCCGCTGCAGCACTCCACTGGACCGCAGCCGACGGGCGATGGTCCCGCGTCGCGGCCCTCCTGGAGCCCGAGGGTGTCTTCGCGTCGTTCGGTGGCCCGGTCGCGCTGGCCGACCCGGTGCTGGAGCAGTCCGTCCAGGTGGCACACGCGCCGTACCTCACCGACGACGACGTGCCCTCGCCCGACGGGACCGGTCCGGACGAGGCGATGCAGTGGCCCGGGACGGAGCTGGCGCGCTCGGAGCTCTTCAGCGACGTGCAGCAGGCGCTCGTCCCGCGCCGCTGGACCATGACGGCGCAGGACCACGTCGGCTACCTCTCGACCGTCTCGGCCTACCTCGAGCTCCCGCCGGCGCAGCGGCAGAAGGCGCTGACCGCGATCGCAGCGGTGCTGCCCCCCAGGGTCGAGGTGGTCGCGGACATCGTCGTGCACCTGGCCCGGCGCAGCCACTCCTGAGCCGACAGGACCGTTCCCGAGCCACCGTCCGTGGCCTCCAGACGTCGCGCGTCTGCCGACGGGCGGCCGGTGCGACAGGATGCCCGCATGGTCGTGCCGCCCCTGCCACCCCCGCCGCCCACGGCACCCGTGCCGGGGAGGCCGCCGGGGACGCACGTCCAGGAGCTGGCGGCCCGGCCCGGCGCCGGCACCGTCGTCCGTCGTCGGGCGGGGGCGTGGGTCGACCTCGTGGTGCTGGCGTCGAGGGACGACCAGCGCCTCGGTGACATGGCCGCAGGTACCTACGTCGTCCGGACCAAGGACCTCGAGACATCGGCGTACGGCGCGCCGTCCCGCATCGGGTGATCGCCGGTCGCGGTGTTGACTGTCGCGCATGTCTGATCCCGAGCCCTGGAAGGCCGACCGCATCGGCACTGCACGTGCCGGCACCAACCCCACCGTGCTGGCGAAGCTGCCGCAGTCCTACGCGGTCATCGGCGACACCCAGTTCCTCCCCGGCTACTGCGTGCTGCTCGTGGACTCGCCCGGGATCGACCGGCTCACCGACCTGCCGAAGCTCGCACGGATGCAGTTCCTCGAGAGCATGGACACGCTCGGGCAGGCGGTGGAGGCCGCCTGCCGTGCGGAGGACCCGGCGTTCCGCCGGATGAACTACGAGATCCTCGGCAACACCGACGCCTTCCTGCACGCCCATCTGTTCCCCCGCTACGAGTGGGAGGCGGAGGAGCACATCGGCCGTCCTGCCTGGCTCTACGACCCGGACGAGTTCTACGGCGAGCACGCGGCGCTCGCACCACGGCACGACGGGCTGCGCCGGCGCATCGTCGCCGAGCTCGCCGCCCTCGGGGCAGAGGTGGACGGGGTCTGAGGCACGCGTCAGCCGGGGCCGTACGCCGGGAGCGGAGGGCTGAACCTCAACGGGACCGCGGGGGTGATCTCCTCGGTCGTGTCGTCGGGCCAGGTGCCCGTGCCGACGTGGGTGACGCCGTCCAGCACGACGGTGGCGCGGTAGGTGAAGCGTCGCCCACCCAGGGCGGCGGCGCGCTCCCCGAGCCGGTGGCCCAGGGACCAGGAGACCGCTCCCGTCGTCCACGTCTCGGCGGGCTCGCCCAGGTCGAGGGTCGTCCGGCGGCCGTTGTCGCTGACCACCTCGATGCTCGCGCTCGCCTCGTCCGGCGTCCGCGGGAGGTCCGACAGGCTCAGCGCCACGCCGTACGACGTCAGCAGGCCGTCGTCGGAGGCCAGGACCGCGGCTTGACCGGAACCGGCCTCGGGGAACGCGCCATCCGTCGTCGTGGTCCACGCGACCGTGGTGATCACGTCCCCGTTGTCCCCGGTGCCGAACAGGTCGACGTGCCAGGTCCCGGCCCGGCCGGCCGGGAGGACGCGGAAGGTGTGCTCGCCGCGTTGGTCGACCTGTGCGCTGACCTGCCGGTGCGGCACCGGGACGTCGCCGGTCCGCGGCTCGTGGAACGTCGCGTCGAACGTCCAGCCGGACACGCCGAAGGTCACGTCCACCCACTCCGGCTCCCCGATGTCGACCGGCTGCTTCGGCCACGTCGCGTCCACGCAGCCGGCCCCGGGCAAGCACCAGGCCCAGGGCCGGACCTCGTGCGCGGTCCCGTCCGGGAGGTGCAGCACGACCGGCGGCACCTCCGAGGAGCCCAGGTCGGCGAGCTCGACGTCGTAGGTGGGCAGGTCGGACGGCGCGGCCGTGGACGGCGCCTCGGGGGCGCCGGCCGCCGGGTCATCGACGACGGTGCGCGTCCCGCACCCGCCGAGGGCGAGGACTGCGACGAGGACCAGCACGCGCGCAGGCATGGGGGTGGGACGCCCGCGCGCCACGGCCGGTTCCGCCGGTGCGGCACACTCGGCCCGGTGAGCCCCGTCCTGGTCCCTGCCGCACGCATCCCCCGCTGGGTGGAGAACTTCGCCGGCCGGCACGGCGAGACGGTGCTGTCGGTCGCCGACGGGGCACTGGTGGGTCGGGCGGAGGACGGGTCGCACTTCGCCGCACGGCTGCCGTTCGGGGCGTCGTACGACGGTCCGGCGGAGCCCTCCGCCCTGGCCGCCGCCGTGGCGCCGCCGGGGGAGTGGGGTGTGCTCCTGGTGCGGAAGGGCGGCTTCGCCGTCGCCCGGCTGGCCGGGGACGAGGTGGTGGAGTCCAAGGTGGGTCAGCGGCACGTGCAGGGCCGGACCAAGGCGGGTGGACAGAGCCAGCAGCGGTTCGCCCGGCGGCGTGACAACCAGGCGCGCCAGGCGTACGAGGCCGCCGCCGACCACGCCGCGCGGATCCTCGGCCGGACCTCGCGGGTGGTGGTCGGTGGGGACCACGCCGCGGTCGAGGCCGTCCTCGCCGACGCCCGGCTCGCCCACGTGGCGGTCACGGGCCCGTGGCTTCCTGTCCCCGACCCGCGTCGCGCCGTGCTCGAGGCGGCCGTGGGCGACGCGACCTCGGTCGCGATCGAGGTCGTCAACGCCTGACGCGACGTGCGCTAGGTTCGCCGCCATGAGCGGGTCCGGGTGGCAGCCCGAGCCGGGGTGGCGCCGGCTGCACGGCGCGGGTCCGGCGACCGTGGGGATCTGGTCCGCGACCGAGGCCGGCCGCACGGTGGTGGTCAAGCGGCTCGCCGCGCCCGAGCCCCATGACCCCGCGGCCCACCTCGAGCTGGCCGACGTCAACCACTGGCGACGCGCGGCGGAGGTCGCGCTCTCGGGGGTGGTGTCGGCGTCCCCCGGACTGCGGCAGGCGCCCGTCGTCCGGGTCGAGGAGGACGCCGAGGGCGTCACCCTCGTCCACGAGCTGGTGCCGCGGGTCGAGCAGCCGGGGCTGTGGCTCGCGGCGTGCCTGGGCCGGTTCGCCGGGGCGGACCTCGGCCACCACCCGTGGCTCGCGCGCGGGCAGCTCCGCACCCGCCTGGGCCTGGTGGCGCGACGCGGTGGCTGGCGCGCGATGGCCCGGACGCCGGCCGCGGACGTCGCCGAGCACCTCTGGACCAGGCGTCACGGCTGGCTGGACCGCTGCGACGCCCTGCCCCAGGTGCCGCAGCACGGCGACGCCGCGCCCGCCAACGTGCCCGGCCGGCACGGGACCGACGCGGTGGCGATCGACTGGGCGCACCTCGGCACCGGACCCGTCGGCGCCGACCTCGGCTACCTCTCGCTCGCGACCCGGGAGGAGCTCGGGCCGCTGGTCGACGCGTACGTCGACGCGCTGCCACCCGGTCTCGCGAGCCGCACGGACGTGCTGACCGGCGCCCGGGTCAGTGCCGTCTACACCGCGCTGACCCGCCTGGACTGGGCGCTGGCGCGGGTGGCCGACGGTGACGGCGCCCTCGCCGGCAAGTTCCGGCACCCCAGCGTCGCGCCGTACATCCGGGCCATGCAGCGCCAGGCCGACCAGATCGAGGCACTGCTCGCCTGACCGGCCGTCCGCCGCGGGCCGCGCGGCTCAGAGCTCGCTGGCCGAGAACGTGTCGCAGGCCTCCAGCGTGCCCTCGTCGAAGCCGATGTCGAACCAGCGCTGGCGCTGCTCCGACGACCCGTGCGTCCAGCTCTCCGGGTCGACCCCGCTGCCGGACCTCTGCTGGATGCGGTCGTCGCCGACCGCCTTGGCCGAGTCGAGCGCCTCCGCGATGTCGCCGTCGTCGAGGTCCTCGAAGATCGCGACGCCCTGCGCGTCCGTGGTGCTCTCAGCGGCAGCCGTCCACATCCCGGCGTAGCAGTCGGCCTGCAGCTCCAGGCGCACGGCGTCGGACTCCGGCCCCTGCTGGGTGCGGACCTTCCCCAGCGACCCGAGGAGGTTCGAGATGTGGTGGCCGTACTCGTGGCCGAGGACGTAGGGCTCGACGAAGTCGCCGCCCTGCCCGCCGAGCTGGCGCTCGAGGACGTCGGCGAAGAACGTGGTGTCGAGGTAGATCTGCTGGTCGGCCGGGCAGTAGAAGGGACCCACGTCGGAGCTGGCCTGGCCGCACTGGGTGTTGACGCCGCCGCTGAACGTGTTGATCGCAGCGGGCTGGAGGTCCGTGCCCGCCTGGTCGCGCAGCGTCTTCGCCCAGTACTGCTCCAGCGAGTAGGCGACCGCCATCCGCGCGCAGTCGACGTCCTGGTTGGCGTCCTCGCCCGTGCGGCAGTTCGCGTAGCGCTCGCTGTCGCCCTCGATGCCTCTGGGCTGGCCCATCTGGCCCGTGTCGAGGCCGAAGCCGCCACCGCCCGCGGTGCCGCCGCCCCCACCGACGCACTGGGAGAGCACGACGAAGAGCACGATGATCAAGATGCCGCCCAGCCCGCCGCCGGCGCGGCTGCCCCCGGGCATCGGCAGGCGCATGCCGCCACCGCGCATGCCGCCGCCACCGAAGCCGCCACCACCCCCGGCGTCACGGACTCGGCCCCCGCCGATGTTGGCCCTGGGGTTGAAGCGCATCCTCGATCCCTTCCTCGGTGACGCCGGACCGCTCCGGCGCCGTGTACGACGCCCCGCAGGTTAGCGCGGCGGGCGCCAGGGCATCCTCGCCCCAAAGGGCGACAGCCGGTCTCCCCGTCGGCCCACCCCGGGGATGCGGGCCGTCACTGCTCCGGCCGATAGGTTGGCCCCGTCATGATCACCGCCCAGCAGCTCGAGGTCCGAGCGGGCGCGCGGCTCCTCATGGAGGACGTCACCTTCCGCATCGCCGCCGGCGACAAGGTCGGCCTCGTGGGGCGCAACGGCGCCGGCAAGACCACGCTCACCCGCATCCTCGCCGGCGAGGGCGAGCCCGCCTCCGGCAAGGTGCTGCGCACCGGCGACGTCGGCTACCTCCCCCAGGACCCGCGCACGGGCGACCCGGACGTGCTCGCACGCGACCGCATCCTGTCGGCGCGCGGCCTCGACGACGTCGTACGCCGCCTCCGCGAGGCCGAGATCGACATGGGCAGCGAGGACGTCGCCACCCACGAGCGCGGCATGAAGCGCTGGGCCCGGGCCGACGCCGAGCTGCACGCCGGAGGCGGGTACGCCGCGGAGTCCGAGGCAGCCCAGATGGCTGCGGCCCTCGGCATCGAGAGCCGCATCCTCGACCAGCCCATCGGCACCCTCTCGGGCGGCCAGCGCCGGCGCGTCGAGCTCGCGCGGATCCTCTTCTCCGGCGCGGAGATCATGCTGCTCGACGAGCCCACGAACCACCTCGACGCCGACTCCATCGTGTGGCTGCGCGACTTCCTCAAGGCCCACCGCGGCGGCTTCGTCGTGATCAGCCACGACAACGCGCTGCTCGAGGCCACGGTCAACAAGGTCTTCCACCTCGACGCCAACCGGACCGTCATCGACGTCTACAACATGGGCTGGCACAACTACCTCACCCAGCGCGAGGACGACGAGAAGCGCCGCAGGCGCGAGCGCTCCAACGCCGAGAACAAGGCCAAGGTGCTGACCGACCAGGCCAACAAGATGCGCGCCAAGGCGAGCAAGGCCCAGGCCGCCCAGTCCATGCTCAAGCGCGCCGAGAAGATGATGTCCGACCTCGAGGGGGAGCGGCAGGCCGACCGGGTGGCGCGGATCGCCTTCCCGGAGCCCGCGCCCTGCGGACGCACCCCGCTCACGGGCAGCGACCTGTCCAAGTCGTACGGCTCGCTCGAGGTGTTCACCGCCGTGGACCTCGCCATCGACCGCGGGTCCCGCGTGGTCATCCTGGGGCTCAACGGTGCCGGCAAGACCACGATGCTGAGGATCCTGGCCGGGGTCGACGCCGCGGACACGGGGCAGGTCGTCCCGGGCCACGGGCTCAAGCTCGGCTACTACGCCCAGGAGCACGAGACCCTGGACGTCGACCGGACGGTGCTGGAGAACATGCACAGCGCCGCGCCGGAGCTCACCGACACGCAGGCGCGCTCCGTGCTGGGCTCCTTCCTCTTCTCCGGAGACGACGCCCACAAGCCGGCCGGCGTTCTCTCGGGCGGTGAGAAGACCCGCCTCGCGCTGGCGATCCTCGTGGTCTCCAGCGCCAACGTGCTGCTGCTCGACGAGCCGACCAACAACCTCGACCCGGCCTCCCGCGAGGAGGTGCTGCACGCGATCCGCAGCTACTCCGGCGCGATCGTCCTGGTGACCCACGACGAGGGAGCGGTCCGGGCGCTCGAGCCGGACCGGGTGCTGCTGCTCCCCGACGGCGACGAGGACCTCTGGACCGAGGACTACGCCGACCTGGTGTCGCTGGCCTGAGCCGACTCGTGGTTACCGGCGAGTAGTAGCGTGCTCGCCATGACTCCCGAGCAGCTCGCCCACGTCGGTCTCCGCCTCGCGGTGGAGGGCCCGGTCGCCACGGTCACCCTCGACCGTCCCGAGGTCCGCAACGCCCAGACCCCGGCCATGTGGCTGGCGCTGGCGGAGATCGGGCGGACGCTGCCCGACGACGTCCGCGTCGTGGTCGTGACGGGGGAGGGGCCGTCGTTCTCGGCCGGCCTGGACCGGCGGATGCTCGACCCCGCCACCGACGCCGAGGAGAGCGTCCTGGGGATCCTGGCGTGCGCCGACGACGAGGCCGCGGACCGCATCGACGCCTACCAGCAGGGCTTCACGTGGCTGCGCGAGCCCCGCTTCGTCTCCGTCGCCAAGGTCCGCGGCCACGCCATCGGCGCCGGCTTCCAGCTGGCCCTGTCGTGCGACCTGCGGATCGTCGCCGACGACGTGCGCTTCTCGATGAAGGAGTCCGCGCTGGGCCTGGTCCCCGACCTGACGGGAACAAAGCCGCTGGTCGAGCACGTTGGGTACGCCAGGGCACTGGAGATCTGCGCCACCGCTCGGGTGGTGGAGGCGCCGGAGGCCGTCGCCATCGGGCTGGCCAACCGGTCCGTCCCGGCCGACGACCTCGACGACGTCGTCGCCGACCTCGCGGCTGCCCTGGCCGCGCCGATGCCCGACGTGGTCACCGAGACCAAGCTGCTGCTCCAGGGCGCCGCCGACCGCGGGCTCGACGAGCAGCGCCGCCTCGAGCGCGAGGCCCAGGTGCGGAGGTTCCGCGCCGTGACCGCCGCTCTGGGAGGCTGAGGACGGCGCGACACCGCGCCGTACGAGAAGGGTTGCCATGTCGATGCTGAGCGCGGGGATGGGCGGTGCGCCGTGGCGCAGCCTGCGTCAGGACCGCAGCGTCGTCGACAGCAAGCTCGACCGTCAGACCGTACGGCGGGTGCTGACCTTCGCCCGGCCGCACCGGCGGCTCATCACGGCGTTCCTCCTGGTCACCGTGGTCGACGCGGCGCTCGTGGTGGTGCCGCCGCTCCTCCTCAAGCTGATCATCGACGACGGGGTGCGGCAGGGCGACGTGTCGCTGGTCGTCTGGCTGGCCGCCCTGGTGGCCGTCGTCGCGGTCGTCGACGCCGGGTTCGGGCTCGTCACCGGGTGGCTGTCCAGCCGCATCGGTGAGGGGCTCATCTACGACCTCCGCACCCAGGTCTTCGCCCACGTCCAGCGCCAGTCGCTGGCGTTCTTCACCCGCACCCAGACGGGCGCGCTGGTCAGCCGCCTCAACAACGACGTCATCGGGGCGCAACGGGCCTTCACGTCCACGTTGCAGGGCACGGTCTCCAACGTCATCTCCGCGGTCGTCGTCGGCGTGACGATGCTCTTCCTCAGCTGGCCGGTGACGCTGCTCTGCCTGGCGCTGTTCCCCATCCTGCTGATCGCCTCCCGCATCGTCGGGGCCAAGCTCGCGTCGCTGTCGCGTCAGCAGATGGACGGCAACGCCGACCTCGGCAACGCGATGACCGAGCGCTTCAACGTCGGCGGGGCGATGCTCCTGAAGCTGTTCGGCCGCCGCGACGAGGAGGACGCGGTCTACGCCCGCAAGGCGGCCGTGGTGCGCGACCTCGGGGTGCGGATCTCGCTGCTCACCCGGATCTTCTTCGCCGCGATGACCCTGGTGCCCCAGCTGGCGACGGCGCTGGTCTACGGCATCGGGGGCTACCTCGCGATCCGCGGCGACCTCTCGGTCGGCACCATCGTGGCGCTCGGCGTGCTGCTCACCCGGCTCCTCGGCCCGCTCCAGGGGTTGTCCAACGTGCGCATCGACGTGATGACCGCTCTCGTGAGCTTCGACCGCGTCTTCGAGCTGCTCGACCTGCCCTCCCTCATCCGGGAGCGGCCCGACGCCGTGGCCCTCCCGCGGGACGTCTCCCGCCTCGAGTTCGACCGCGTCAGCTTCACCTATCCGCGGGCCGAGGACATCTCGCTCGCCTCGCTCGAGACCGTCGCCCGCACGGAGTCGCGCGAGAACGGCCAGGTGCTCCACGACGTGAGCTTCCGGGCGGAGCCGGGACAGATGGTCGCGCTCGTCGGTCCGTCCGGGGCCGGCAAGACGACCGTCACGCACCTCGTCGCCCGCCTCTACGACGTCGACGCCGGCGCCGTACGGGTCGGCGACCACGACGTCCGCGACGTCACCCTGCAGTCCCTCGAGGACGTCGTAGGCTACGTCACGCAGGACGCGCACATGTTCCACGACACCATCCGGGCCAACCTGCTCTACGCGCGACCCGAGGCGAGCGACGCCGAGGTGTGGGCCGCGCTCGAGGCGGCCCAGATCGCTCCGCTGGTGCGGGCGCTCCCCGACGGGCTCGACACCGTGGTCGGCGACCGCGGCTACCGGCTCTCGGGCGGCGAGCGGCAACGGCTGGCGATCGCCCGGCTCCTGCTGAAGGCGCCGGCGATCGTGGTGCTGGACGAGGCCACGGCCCACCTCGACAGCGAGTCGGAGGCTGCCGTGCAGCGCGCGCTCGACGCCGCCCTGGCCGAGCGCACCTCGCTGGTGATCGCCCACCGCCTGTCCACCGTGCGCAACGCCGACCTGATCCTCGTCCTCGACGAGGGTCGTGTCGTGCAGTCCGGCACCCACGCCCAGCTGCTCGCGTCCGGGGGCCTGTACGCCGCGCTGCACGCCACCCAGTTCCGCGAGGACGCAGCCACGGCCTGAGCGGTGAGCCAGCCACGTTCCGAGGGACACGAGACGTGGCTCACGCACCGCCGTACGGCGCGGCGGCCGTACGACGCGCCGCTAGGGTCGGCCGCATGGACCTGCAGCTGACCGACCGCGTGTACGTCGTCACCGGAGGCGCCCGCGGGCTGGGCCGGGCCACTGTCGACTGCCTCGTGGCGGAGGGGGCGCGGGTGGTGCTCTCGGGCCGGTCCCGGGAGAGCCTGGACTCCGCGGTGGCGGCGCTCGGGGACGACCGGGCCGTCGCGGTCGAGGCCGACAACGCCGACCCCGGCACGCCCCAGCGTCTCCTCGCCGCCGCCGAGCGGACCTGGGGGCGTGTCGACGGTGCGCTCATCAGTGTCGGAGGCCCGCCGAAGGGAGCGGTCGGCGACGTCTCCGACGACCAGTGGACGGCGGCGTTCGAGTCGGTCTTCCTCGGCACCGTCCGGCTCTGCCGGGAGCTCGGAGCCGCCCTGCCGGACGGCGGGTCGATGGGACTGGTGCTCTCCTCCAGCGTGCGCTCGCCGCTGCCGGAGATGGCCGTGTCCAACGGCCTGCGTCCCGGCCTGGCGATGGTCGCCAAGACGCTCAGCGACGAGCTCGGCCCGCGCGGCGTACGCGTGAACGGCCTGCTGCCGGGACGGATCGCGACCGACCGGGTGGCCGAGCTGGATGCCTCGACCGGTGACGCCGACGCCGCCCGGACCGCCAACGAGGCGCTGATCCCGCTGGGGCGCTACGGAGAGCCGGCGGAGTTCGGCCGGGTGGCGGCGTTCGTCCTGTCGCCCGCGGCGTCATTCCTGACGGGCGTCATGCTCCCCGTCGACGGCGGGCTCCTGCGGACCATCTGAGGCGCGGCGACCCCACGGCCCACGACCCCCGCGGTACTCGTCGAGGACGAGGTAGGCGAAGCCGAAGATCGCCAGCGCCCCGAAGAACCACCACTGCAGGCCGTAGTAGAAGTGCGGGCCGTCGTCGAGCTCGGGGGGCTCCGCGGGCTCCAGCGGCTCGGCAGCCTCCGGCGACTCGCTGACGGCGTCGACGAAGCCGCCGAGGACCTCGCGGTCGAGCGCCTCCCCGATCTCGACGCTGCTGATCGCGCGCGTCGACCCGTCGGCCACCCGGGTGCTGTCTCCCGTGGCGTCCCGCCGGGCCCGGCCGGTCACGGTGACCTCCCCGGGTGGAGGTGCGGGCACGTCGGCGCTGGAGACACCGCTGTTGCCGGTGGCGTACCACCCACGGTCCACCAGCACGCTGCTGCCGTCGGCCAGCTCGAGCGGGACGACCACGTCGACCCCTGGGGCCCCGTCACGCGTGCGGTAGCGGACGATCACGGTGTCCTCGACGGCGTACGTGCCCGTCGCCTCGACCACGCGCCACTGGTCCGCCGTGGCGACGGGCTCGCCGACAGCCATCACCTCGCCGACCGCGACCGGTCCGGCCTGCTCGTGGCGCTCGATCGCGGCGTTGCGGTCCCGCCGTTCCTCGAGCCGGCCGAACTGCCACTCGCCGAGGCGCCACGCGACCCACGCCAGCGCGACGACGGCGAGGGCGAAGCCCAGCCAGCGTCGTGAGAGCAGGAACCGCAGGCGTCGCACGCCGCGAGATTATCCGCAACCGCCACGGTGCCCGGACGCCGCCTAGACTGGACAGGTGACGACACCTCTCGCAGACCGGTTCGGCCGGGTGGCCACCGACCTGCGCGTCTCGCTCACCGACCGGTGCAACCTGCGCTGCAACTACTGCATGCCCGCCGAGGGTCTCGACTGGCTGCCCACGGAGCAGACGCTCACCGACGACGAGATCGTGCGGCTGATCACGATCGGGGTGGAGCACCTCGGCATCCGCGAGGTGCGGTTCACCGGTGGCGAGCCGCTGCTGCGACGCGGTCTGGTCGACATCGTGGCTCGCACCCACGCCCTCGGGGTGGAGACCTCGCTGACGACCAACGCCCTGGGCCTGAGCCGTACGGCGGGCGCGCTGGCCGCGGCGGGACTCGACCGGGTCAACGTGTCCATCGACTCCATCCGCGCCGAGACCTTCGCCGCGATCACCCGCAGGGACCGGCTCGCGGACGTCGTGGCCGGCCTGGCGGCGGCCACGGCCGCCGGTCTCGGACCGGTCAAGCTGAACGCCGTCCTGCTGAGGGGCATGAACGACGACCAGGCCGCCGAGCTCCTGCGCTGGGCGGTGGAGCACGGATACTTCCTCCGCTTCATCGAGCAGATGCCGCTGGACGCCCAGCACGGCTGGAGCCGGGCGGAGATGGTCACCGCCGACGAGATCTTCGAACGGCTCTCGGCCGAGTTCGTGCTGACGCCCCACGGGGAGCCGCGCGGGAGTGCGCCCGCGGAGCTGTTCGAGGTGGACGGCGGCCCGGCGACGGTCGGCATCATCGCCTCGGTCACGCGCCCCTTCTGCGGCGACTGCGACCGGGTGCGCCTGACGGCGGACGGCCAGGTCCGCAACTGCCTCTTCGCCCGCGAGGAGTCCGACCTGCGCGGTGCGCTGCGCTCGGGCGCCGACGACACCGACATCGCGGAGCGCTGGGTGGTGGCGATGCGCGGCAAGCGAGCCGGTCACGGCATCGACGACGTGACCTTCCTGCAGCCCGACCGCCCCATGTCCGCCATCGGCGGTTGAGCAGTCGCTAGTCCGCATCCAGTCGCTGGTCCGAGGCCTCCATCGGCTCGACCTCGCGCAGGAACCCCCGTGCGCCCAGGAAGTCCGAGAGCGACGTGCGGTGTTCCTCGCAGGCCAGCCAGCTCTTGCGCCGTTCCGCGGTGTGGATGCGGGGGTTGTTCCAGAGCAGCTGCCAGCCGGCGTCCTGCGTGCAGCCCTTGGCCGAGCAGCGGGGCGTCTCGTGCGGGTCGGTCACCCGACGTCCTCCAGACCTGTAGGAGAAAGAGGAGAGGACATGAGAAGAGGTGCCGGACAGCCACGGGGGAAGCCGTCCGGCACCTCTCGCGAGCACAGACGGGGGATGCTGGGCTCGCTCGAGGTTGATTCTTGCACGACTCCTGGGCGAAGCCAACTCGCCCTCCGGGAATTCGTCTCAGTCCCGACCCGGGCCGACCGGACGCCCGCCGGGAGGTCCCTCGAGCTCGTGCCCGTGGGGTGCATCGGGCAGCTGGAAGCCGTCCTGCCGCTGGTTGCCGGCGTTGGCCATCACCACCGCGACGTACGGCAGGAGGAGGGCGGCACCGACCAGGACCCACCGCAGCCATCCCGGCCCGACCGCCACCGCGGCGACGAACGCGACCACGCGGATCATCATCGAGATGATGTATCGCCGCTCGCGCCCCCGGATGTCCTCCGAGCGGCTGACGGGGGCGGTGGTGATGCGCACGGCATCACGGTCGGTCATGTCCCGAGTCTACGTCGCTACGCTCGGGTTCCCACGGGCCGACGACGTGCCCCGGACCACAGGAGGCAGCCTCATGACCAACCGCACCTACCGCGTCACCGAGATCGTCGGGACGTCTCCCGACGGCGTCGACCAGGCCATCCGCAACGGCATCGAGCGGGCGGGCCAGACGCTGCGCCACATCGACTGGTTCGAGGTCACCCAGATCCGGGGCCACGCCAAGGACGGTGCCGTCGAGCACTTCCAGGTCGGCATGAAGGTCGGCTTCCGCCTCGAGGACGAGTGAGGCGAGTTCGGCCTACCCCACGGTAAGCACTAGCGTCGCGGGCGTGAGCCACACTCCCCGTTCCGTCCTGGTCACCGGCGGCAACCGCGGCATCGGCCGCGCGATCGCCGAGGCCTTCCTCGAGCTCGGCGACCAGGTCGCTGTCACGACCCGCAACGGCGGCGCCCCCGAGGGTGCCCTCGACGTGCGCTGCGACATCACCGACCCCGCAGCCGTCGAGGCGGCGTTCGCGCAGGTCGAGGAGGCCCACGGTCCCGTGGAGGTCCTCGTCGCCAACGCCGGCATCACCCACGACACCCTCCTGCTCCGGATGAGCGAGGACGACTGGGGCAAGGTCATCGAGACCAACCTCACCGGGTCGTTCCGCCTGACGAAGCGCGCGGCGAAGGGCATGCTGCGGCTCAAGCGGGGTCGCATCATCCTGGTCTCCTCCGTGGTCGGCATGCTCGGCTCGGCCGGGCAGGTCAACTACGCCGCCTCCAAGGCGGGGCTGGTGGGCATGGCCCGGTCGCTCGCCCGCGAGCTCGGCAGCCGCTCCATCACCACCAACGTGGTGGCCCCCGGCTTCGTCGAGACGGACATGACCGACGTGCTCAGCGACGACCAGAAGGCCGCGATCCGCGCCCAGGTGCCGCTGGGGCGCTACGCCTCACCCGCCGAGGTCGCCTCGGCCGTCACCTGGCTCGCCTCCGACGGCGCCGCCTACGTCACGGGGGCCGTGATCCCCGTCGACGGCGGCCTCGGCATGGGTCACTGACCCCCCACCTCCAGCCCGGTCCTCGAAAGGAACAGTCATGGGAATCCTCGACGGCAAGCGCATCCTGGTGGCGGGGGTCACGATGGACTCCTCCATCGGCTTCGCCACGGCCAAGGTCGCCCAGGAGCAGGGCGCGACCGTGCTCATCTCCAACTTCGGCCGTGCACTCGGCATCACGAAGCGGATCGCCAGGCGGTTGCCCGAGACGCCGCCCGTGCTCGAGCTCGACGTCACCGACCCCGACCACCTGGCCGCCCTCCCCGACGCGGTGCGCGAGCACGTCGACGGCCTGGACGGCGTGGTGCACTCCATCGCCTACGGCAACCCCGAGACGCTCCTCGGCGGGAAGTTCCTCGACGGACCCTGGGACGACGTCGCCCAGGCGATGCACGTCTCGGCGTACTCGCTGAAGTCGCTCGCCATGGCGTGCAAGCCGCTGATGGCCCCCGGGTCGGGCGTCGTCGGACTGACGTTCGACGCCACCACCTCGTGGCCGGCGTACGACTGGATGGGCGTGGCGAAGGCCGGCCTCGAGTCCACCTCCCGCTACCTCGCCCGCTACCTCGGCCCGGAGGGCATCCGGGTCAACCTGGTCTCCGCCGGTCCGCTGAAGACGATCGCCGCCAAGGCCATCCCGGGGTTCGAGGAGCTCGACGACATGTGGTCCTCGCGGGCCCCGCTCGGCTGGGACAACAGCGACCAGGAGCCGACCGCGCGCGCCGTCTGCGCGCTGCTGTCGGACTTCTTCCCGGCGACGACCGGCGAGATCGTGCACGTCGACGGCGGCTTCCACGCCACGGGGGCCTGAGCGCTAGGTTTCCTCGCGTGACTTCGCTCGTCGAGCTGCGTGTCCTGGAGGGTCCGAACCTCTACTTCCCGCGCGCCGCGGTGAAGCTCACCCTCGACATCAGCACGATCGCGGACGCCAGCGAGGAGACGGCGCTGCGCCTCGCCCGGCGCGTGGGCCTGCGGAGCACGCGTCCGGGGGCTCCGGGGTCGGGGTTCCGGCAGCGCTTCGCGGCCCGGGCCGTGGGACGCCTCGTCCGCGCGATCGCTGCGGAGGCAGGCACGTCGCGCCTCGCTGTCCGGGTGCGCCCGACCTCGGACCCCGACCGGCTCGTGGTCGCCTACCCGTGGCGCCACCGCGGCCGTGCCCGCGCCCTGGGCGAGGCCGTCGCCCACGCGCTGGACGCCCTGCCGACGCCCGACCTCGAGGCAGCCGTCAGCGCCGCGGCCGCCGAGGTCGCGGCGGCGGACCCGGGAGAGCCCCCGTCCACGATCACGCCGAGGATCCCCGTCGTCGCCGTCACCGGCACGAACGGCAAGACCACCACCAGTCGCATGGTCGCGCACATCGCCAGGACGAGCGGGCTGGTGGTGGGCTGGTCCAACACGGACGGGATCTACCGCGACGGCGTGCTGGTCGAGGCGGGCGACTACTCCGGGCCCTCCGGCGCCGGGCGGGTGCTCTCCCTCCCGGGGGTCCAGCTGGCCGTGACCGAGACCGCACGCGGGGGCATCCTGCTCAAGGGGATGGGCATCAGCCGCAACGACGTCTCGGTCGTCACCAACGTCACCGCCGACCACCTCGGCCAGCAGGGCATCGACACCGTCGACCAGCTCGCCGAGGTGAAGTCCGTGGTCCCGCGGAGCACCCGGAAGAGCGGGTGGGCCGTGCTCAACGGCGACGACCCCCGCGTGCTGGCGATGCGGGCCGTGACGGCCGGGCAGCCCTGGATCTTCAGTCGCGACCCCGACTCGCCGTCGGTGCGGGAGGCGCTGGATGCGGGGGGCCGCGCCACCACCGTCATCGACGGCTGGATCAGCGTCCTGGCCCCCGGCGCGGACCCCGACCCGCTGGTCGAGCTCGTCGACGTCCCCATGACGCTGGCGGGGCTGTCCCGCTTCAACATCGAGAACGCCCTCGCGGCAGCGTCCGCGGCCCTCGCGGTGGGCCTCGGTCGCGAGCACGTGGTGACCGGCCTGCGCTCCTTCCGCCCCGACGCCGAGCACAACCCGGGACGGATGAACTTCTTCTCCCTGCCCGGAGACGTCTCCGTGGTCATGGACCTCGCGCACAACGAGGCCGGGCTCGAGGCGCTGCTCGAGATCATGGACGGCGTACGACGCCCCGGCGCGCGGCTGATGCTGGGGCTCGGCGCGGTCGGCGACCGCACGGACGAGCTCATCGACGCCCTCGGCGAGATCGGGGCGAAGGGCAGTGACGTGGTGGCCATCGGCCACAAGGCGCACTACCTCCGCGGTCGGTCGATGGACGAGATCGACCGCCTGCTGCGGGCCGGGGCGGCCAGGGTGGGGGTCACGGACATCGACACCCACGACACCGAGGTCGGCTGCCTCGCGGCCCTCGTCGAGCGCGCCGGGCCAGGAGACGTGGTCGGTCTGATGTGCCACGCCGAGCGGCCCCAGGCCTACGAGTGGCTGGAGTCCCACGGAGGAACGCCCGACTCCCCGGAGGTGCTGGCCGCCAAGGTCCGCGCCGCGCGTGCCGGGGAGGCGCGGTGACGGACGAGGACCACGTCGGCCGGCTCGTGGCGCGCGGCGCCCGGGGCCACGCCTCGCTGGCGCTCGCGACCGTCGGCACGACGGCGGACGGCATCCACCGGAGCGGCCGCCAGGCGCCCCCCGGACGGGCACTGTGGCAGATCGGGTCGATCACCAAGGTGTTCACGGCGCTCGTGCTCGCCCGCGCCGTCGTCCGCGGGGACGTGACGCTCGAGACGCCGGTCCGCACGCTGCTGCGCGAGGCGCCGGCGGACGTCACCCTGGGTCGGCTGGCCACCCACACGTCCGGGCTGCCGCGCATCTCGCGCGACCTGTGGCTCGCGTGGCTGCGTCGCGAGCAGGACCCCTACGCCGGCGTGGACCGCGATGCCCTGATGGCCTCGCTGGCCTCCGCGCGGCGGCGGCCCGTGGGTCGGGTGCGCTACTCCAACCTGGGCTTCGGGCTCCTCGGGCTCGCCCTGGCGACGGCCGCCGACACGTCGTACGACGCCATCGTGCGTGCCGAGGTGTGCGAGCCGCTCGGGCTCTCCGACACGACGGCGACCCCGAGCGCCGACGCGCGGTCCAGGTGCCTCCCCGGGCACACCCGGCGCCTGCGGGAGCGAGCGGTGGCGTGGGAGTTCGACGCGCTGGCCGGTGCCGGGGCCCTGTGGTCGAGCATCGAGGACATGCAGGCGTTCCTGCGAGCCGTGCTCGACCCCCCTCCCGGTGAGCTCGGGGCGGCCATGCGCCTGGCCGCGGAGACCCATGCCCCCGGCCGCGGTCACGACCAGGGTCTCGGCTGGATCCGGTTCCGGCGCGGTCCGGTGGCGGACCACCTCTTCCACAACGGTGGCACGTACGGCTTCCGGTCGGCCCTGCTCGCCGATCCGGCCACCGGCCGGGGCGCCGTCGCGCTCAGCTCCACCGATCGCTCGGTCGACGGGCTCGTGGTGCAGGTCCTCGGTGCGGGCGAGCGCCCACCGCCCACCGGCCGGCCGGCGGGCGCCACCGGCTAGACGTCGCCCGGGTCGACCTGCTCGCCCGGCGCCCCGACGTCCAGGTCCCCCTCGACGATCACGGCCAGGAGGCCGCTCGGCGAGCGGGTCTCGTGCACCTCGCCGGGCTCCCACACCGCGGCCTCACCGGGACCGATGGTGTGGACCACGCCCTCCCGGCCCGCGACCTGCGCCTCGCCGGAGAGGACCGCGAGGACCTGGCGTCCACCCGCGGGGTGCGGCCCGATGACGCCCCCGGGCGTCAGGGTCACGGCGATGAGGTGGGCGTCGGCACAGATCCCGAACGCGCCCACGGAGAAGCCCTTGCTGCCGTGTGCCTCGATCGGCCGGTGCGGCAGCGTGGCCAGGGAGAGGATCCGCACTCAGGACCCCGCGGGGCGGGAGTAGTCCGGGTCCGCGGACGGCGCGTCCGGGTTGGACCCCGAACCGGCCTGGGCGACGCTCGACCAGTTCTCGAGCTCGGCCATCACCTCGGCGTGCTTGTCGACGCAGACGACCACGAGGTCCCCGCGGTTGGCCCGGTTGAGCGCGTGGCGCACGGCCGAGATCTCGTCGAGCTCGATCTCCGCCTGCTTGCAGCGAGCCCCGTCCGCCATCGCCGCCCGGACCCCGTCGAGCACGAGGTTCGCGACGTCGCCCCGCTCCCGCCCGCGCAGCGCGACGTCCTCGCCGACGACCACGACGTCGAAGTGCTGGGCGGCGATGTGGCCGAGCTCGCGCATGTCCTCGTCGCGCCGGTCGCCGGCCGTCGAGATGATGCCGATGCGGGACGGCCGGGCGAGGTCGTGCGACGCCTCGATCGAGTCGCCGACCCGGTCCACGAAGTCGCCGAGCATCTTCATCCCCGGCGCGTTGTGGCAGTAGTCGACGATGACGTTCACCCCGTTGACCTCGACCTCGTTGAGGCGTCCGGGGGAGAGGTAGTAGTTGGTGGAGAACGTGCGCAGGCCCTGGCGGATGTCGTGCAGCGGGGCGCCCGCGGCGAACGCGGCGGCGGCCGCGGCCAGGGTGTTCTGCACGTTCATCCGGGCGCGACCGTTGAACGTCGCGGGGAGCAGGTGGGTCCAGGCGAGCTGCATCTCGCGGCGCCCGTGCCGTACGACGATCATCTCGCCGCGCTCGGAGGGCTCGAGGACCAGCGCCTTGCCCCCGCGGCGGCAGTGGGCGTCGATCATCTCGCGCGCCTCGCTGCCGGGCTCCTCCATCGAGAACCAGACGACCTGGCCGGAGCAGCGGCGTCGCATGTCCCGCACCAGCGGGTCGTCGGCGTTGAGGACGGCGTGACCGTCGCGCGGCACCGCCTCGACCACCACGGCCTTGACGTCGGCGAGCTGCTCGACGGTGTCGATGCCGCGCAGGCCGAGGTGGTCGGGCTGGACGTTGAGGACGACCGCGACGTCGTTGCGCTCGTAGCCGAGGCCCTCGCGCAGGATGCCGCCCCGGGCGACCTCGAAGACGGCGAAGTCCACGCGGGGGTTCTGCAGGACCATCCGGGCGGACCGCGGGCCCGACGCGTCCGCACGGATCACCAGCCGCTCGTCGATGACGACCCCGTCGGTGGACGTCATGCCGACCTTGCGGCCCATGCCCTTGAAGATGTGGCTGATCATCCGGCTCGTGGTCGTCTTGCCGTTGGTGCCGGTGACCGCGACGATCGGGATCCGCGACGGCGTACCCGGTGGGAAGAGCATGTCGACCACCGGCTTGGCGATGAACTGCGGCTCGCCGATGGTGGGGTGGGTGTGCATCCGGAAGCCGGGGGCCGCGTTGACCTCGCAGATCGCGCCGCCCGTCTCGCGCACGGGCTCGGTGATGTCGGGACAGATGAAGTCGATCCCGGCGATGTCGAGCCCGACCATCCGGGCCGCCTCCTCGGCGATCTCGACGTTCTCGGGGTGCGCCTCGAAGGTCCGGTCGATCGAGATGCCGCCCGTGGACATGTTGCCGGTCAGCGCCAGCTTCACGGTCTCGCCCTCGGCCGGCACCGAGTCCAGGGCGTGGCCCTGGCCTGCGAGGACCTCCAGCGCGGCCTCGTCGACCTTGATCCGGGTCAGCACCTTCTCGTGCCCCACGCCGCGCCGTGGGTCGGCGTTCGTCAGCTCGACGAGCTGCTCCACCGTCGACGTGCCGTCGCCGGTGACCGAGGCCGGCACCCGCTCGGCGATCGCCGCCATCCGGCCGTCGATGATGAGGCAGCGGTAGTCCTTGCCGGAGATGAAGGACTCGACGATCACCGAGCCGCGGCGCGACTGCTCCTCGGCGATCGGGAAGGCGGCGCGGACGTCGGCCTCCGAGCGCAGGTCGAGGGAGACCCCGCGGCCGTGGTTGCCGTCCAGGGGCTTCAGCACCACCGGGTAGCCGATGCGCTGGGCCGCCGACACGGCCTGCTCGACGCTGCGTACGGAGTCCTGCTTCGGCACCGGGAGCCCAGCGGCTCCGAGCAGCGTGGTGGTGAGGTCCTTGTCGGAGGCGATGTCGACCGCGATCGACGACGTCTCGGAGGTCATCGTCGCCCTGATGCGCTTGGCGTGCACCCCCTGCCCCAGCTGGACGAGGGAGTACTGGTTGAGCCGGATCCACGGGATGTCTCGGGAGACCGCCTCGTCCACGATGGCCTGCGTCGACGGTCCGAACGCGGTGCGCTCGGCACGCCGGATGAACGCGTCCCGCTCGGTGGCCCAGTCGAAGTCGGGGTCCCCCTCGACCAGGTGGTTGACCAGGCGTACGGCGAGGCGCCCCGCGGTGAGACCCACGTTCTCGTCGACGTAGCCGTAGATGACGTTGTAGCGGCCGGGCTGCCCCTTGACCGCTCGGGTCTTGCCCCGGCGGATGTCGTGGCCGACGAGCTGCTGGAGCGCGAGGGCGACGTGCTCGGCGACGTGGCCCAGCCAGGTGCCCTCGTTGAGGCGCTCCACGAAGCCGCCGCGCCGACCGCGGGAGCAGGAGTGCTCACGCAGCCCCGGCAGCATCGCCACCAGGTCGTCGGAGAAGCCCGGCAGGGTGCTCGTCGGGAACTCCTCGAGCGAGCCGAGGTCGACGACGAGGTGGATCGACTTGTCGTACGACCACACGTTGGCGCCGCGGTAGACGCGGGTCTCGACGATCTCGAGGTCGGGGGTGGGGCGCTCGGTCATGCGGGGGTGTCTCCCTCGGTCGCGGCGGCGGGGGGCTCGGTGGCGTCCTCACCAGCGGTCTCGGCGGTGGGTTCGTTGCTGCGCAGCGCGGTCGGACGGCGCTTGCGTGCCAGACGGCGACGGATGGCCGACGGCGCGGCGTCGGCGGCGGCGATGTCGCGGGCGAGCTGGCGCAGGTCGCGGCTGGCCTCGGCGAGCTCGTCGGCGTCCTCCTGGTCGACGGCCGTCTGGTGCGGGACGAGGGTCCGGGTGGTCAGGTCGAAGGCCGACCCCTCGGGCAGGACGTGGAACACCACCCCGCTGGCGAGCAGCGGCGAGGAGCGCTTGGCCTCGTGGGCGTTGGACACCATCCGGGCCCCGTCGAAGACGGTCACCGCGCCCCGTCCCATCACCCGGAGGACCTCCGACCCGTCGAGCTCCTCCACCAGTGCGCAGGTGTCCTCGTCGACACCGATCCCCAGCAGCTGGGGGCTCTGGCTGACGATCATGAGGAGCCGGCCGTAGCGGTTGCGCTGGTCGAAGTGCTGGTCGATCACCGAGGTGCCGACCAGCCCCAGACCGGCGGCGACCTGGGTCATCCGCTGCTTCGGGGTGGCGCCGCCGACCCCGAACGCCACCATGTGCGAGGACTGGATGCTGGCCCCCGCCGACGTGCCCGCCACGACCGCGCCGCGCTGGTGGGCGCGGATGATCGCGTCGCCCACGGGCGTGCCGCAGACCACTCCGGACAGCTTGAGCTGGTTGCCACCGGTCATGAAGATCCCGGTGGCCTCGTCGAGGGTCTTCACCAGGGCCTGGTCGTGCGCCTCGTCCCGGGTCTCCGGGCGTACGGCGTGCACCTCGGCGGCGCCGTACTTGGTGAACAGCGCCTCGTAGACCTCGACCACCTCCCGCCCCAACGAGGAGGCGGTCGGGATCACGGCGATCCGTGCGTCGCGGCCGCCGGCGAGCGAGACGAAGTGCGTGAGGATCGTCGGCCGGCGCAGCTTGTCCTCGGCTCCACCGATGATCATGAGCGGTCCGGTCGGCATGACAGGGAAGGCTAGCGGCTGCGAGGCTGGCCCCATGCAGCAGAGAGCGGGGTCCGCGCGCACCCTCGTCGTCGTACGTCACGCCAAGGCCGAGGCGACCGGGCCGACCGATCACGAACGCAGCCTCACCGACGCCGGGAGGGTCGCGGCCGCCGAGCTCGGCCGGTGGCTCGCGGACGCCGGGGTCGTCCCCGACCACGCTCTCGTGTCCGACGCCGCGAGGACCCTGGAGACGTGGGACGAGCTGGCCGACGCCGCTGGCTGGGACACCGACCCTGAGGTGTCCTCGGCGCTCTACGACGCGAGCCCGGACGCGGCGCTCGACCTCCTGCGCGAGTCCCCGGCCGGCGCCGGGACGGTCGTCGTGGTCGGCCACAACCCGACGATGGGCTACCTCGCCGAGATCCTCGACGACGGCGACGGCGACGACGACGCGATCACGGCGCTCGTCACCACGGGCTTCCCGACCGGGGCCGCTGTCGTCCTGGACGTCGAGGGCGAGTGGTCCGGCCTCGCCGAGTCCGGCGCGACCGTCCGCGGCTTCCACGTCGGGGGCAGGTGACCCGCACGCCCGACCCCGCCACCGCCGCGGTCGCCTCGCGGCTTCGCGCCGCGGGCATGGTGTGGGCAGAGGAGGAGGCCGCCCTGCTCCTCGAGGCCGCGCGCGGCTCCGACCTCGGGGGCCTGCTGGACCGCCGGCTGGCGGGGGAGCCGCTCGAGTGCGTGCTCGGGTGGGTGGACTTCGCGGGGCGCCGCCTCGAGGTCGGCCCGGGCGTCTTCGTCCCGCGGCGCCGCACCCTGCTGCTCGCCCGGGCGGCGGCGTCGCTCGTGCCGCCGGGCGGGGTGCTGGTGGAGCTGTGCTGCGGGGTCGCGCCGGTCGCGTCGTACGCCGCCGGCCAGGCAGGGGAGGTGCACGTCTCCGACATCGACGCGACGGCGCTCGAGTGCGCCGTCCGCAACGTCCCGGACGCCTCAGTGCACCTCGGCGACCTGTACGACGCCCTGCCGTCGCACCTCGCGGGCCGCGTGGACGTCATCGCGGCGAACGCGCCGTACGTGCCCACCCGCGAGCTCCCCACCATGCCGCGCGAGGCGCGCGACCACGAGCCGGCCGTGGCCCTCGACGGCGGCGCCGACGGGGTGGGGATCCAGCGGCGGGTCGCTGCCGGCGCCCCTGCCCTCCTCCGGCCGGGAGGGGTCCTGCTCGTGGAGACGAGCGCCGCCCAGGCGCAGCTCACCGCCGCCGCGATGTCGGCTGTCGGCCTGGCGACCGAGGCCCTCCGCGACGAGGACCTCGACGCGACGGTGGTGCTCGGCCGCGCGCCATGATGCTCGGGGGATGATGAGGACATGACCACGCGCCGCGGCCTCTTCGTCGCCCCGTTCGACGAGCTGGCCGACCCACGGGTGGTGGGGGACCTCGCCGCCGCGGCGGAGGCGGCCGGGTGGGACGGGTTCTTCGTCTGGGACCACCTGCTCTACGGAGACCGCGTCACCGACATCGCCGACGTCTGGACGTGCTGCGCGGTCATCGCGACGCGGACCCAGCGGCTGTCGTTCGGCCCGATGGTGACTCCGCTGGCACGGCGCCGGCCGCAGGTGCTGGCCCGGCAGGCGGCGAGCCTGGCGGTGCTGTCGGGCGGCCGGTTCGTGCTCGGCCTCGGGCTCGGCGACGACGGAGCCGGGGAGCTCAGCGGCTTCGGCGACGAGGCGGACCCGAAGGTCCGCGGCCGGATGCTCGACGAGGGTCTCGAGGTGCTCACCGGGCTGCTCGGCGGCGAGACGGTCGACCACGACGGCGCCCACTTCACCGTCAGGGACGCCCGGTTCCGCCCGGCGGCCGCCGTGCCGATCTGGATGGCCGGACGGTTCGGGAACCGCAAGCCCCTGCGGCGCGCCGCGCGCCATGACGGGTTCTTCGTCATCGGCCTGGACGGACCGGAGGACCTCGACCGGGTGACGGCCGACCTCGCGGAGCACTCCCCGCCGGCCGGGTTCGACGTCGTCGTGGACCTCCGGCCCGAGCAGGACGTGGCTCCCTGGCTGGACCGCGGCGCCTCGTGGGTGCTCACGAGGGTCGGGCCGTTCGACATCGACCTCGACGCGGTCCGGCGGATCGTCGACGCGGGTCCCTGAGCGACGCTCAGAGCGGGGGAGCGGGCGTCACGAACCCCGCGTCGGCGTCGGCGTCCTCGATCTCGTCGCGGGAGATGCCGAGCAGGTAGAGGATCGTGTCGAGGTACGGCACGTTGACGGCGGCGTCGGCGGCGTCGCGGACCAGCGGCTTGGCGTTGTAGGCGATGCCGAGCCCGGCGGCGTTGAGCATGTCGAGGTCGTTCGCCCCGTCGCCGACGGCGATGACCGCGTCGACCGGCACGCCGACCTCGGCGGCGAACTCGCGGAGCGCAGCCGCCTTGCCGGCCCGGTCCACCACGTCACCGATGATCCGGCCCGTCAGCCGGCCGTCCACGATCTCCAGCTCGTTGGCGCGGGCGAAGTGGATCCCGAGCTCGGCCGCCAGGCGGTCGGTGACCTGGGTGAAGCCCCCCGAGACGATGGCGAACCGGTAGCCGAGGCGGCGCAGCGTGCGGACGAGCGTCCGCGCGCCCGGGGCCAGCACGATGCCGTCGTACACCTCGTCGAGCGCCGCCGCAGGGACCCCCTCGAGCAGGGCCACCCGCTGGCGAAGCGACTCCTCGAAGTCGATCTCACCACGCATGGCGGCCTCGGTGACGCGGGCGACCTCGGCCTCGCACCCCGCGTGGGCGGCGATCATCTCGATCACCTCGCCCTGGATCAGCGTGGAGTCGACGTCCATCACGATGAGGCGGATGCCGCGGCGGTGCAGGGACTGCTTCTGGACGGCGAGGTCGATGCCTTGCACCTTCGCCTCCGCGGTCAGCAGCGGCCGCAGCACCTCGGCGGGTGCACCCGAGACGTGGAGCTCGATCGCGGTGACCGGGTAGCGCGCCATCCGCTCGATGCGGTCGATGTTGGCGCCGCAGTCGGCGATCCGGCCCGCCACCGCCGAGACCGCGGACGCCTTCAGCGGGCTGCCCAGCAGGGTGATGTGCGACCGCTCGCGGTGGCGCGCCTCGGTGTCACCGACGCCCTTCTCCACCTCGACGCTCATCCCGAGGTCGGCGGCCGTCCGCTCCACCGCGTCCCGGAGCTTCTTCCAGTCCCGGGGAGCGGTGACGAGCATGCCCAGGACCAGCCGGTTGCGCAGGACGATCTGCTCGATGTCGAGCACCACCACACCCGCGGTCGCGAACACCGCGAACATCGCGGCGGTGACTCCCGGCCGGTCGTTGCCGGTGAGGGTGACGAGCAGGTTCTTCGACTCGTCCGTGGCGGGGGGCATGGTGGTCCGAGGCTAGCCGTGCCCGTACGCCCCGCCGTACGAGGTCCGGCACGCGGTCACGGGCCCGGGACACACCCACGGCCCGCTGTCGGTGCCGGGTCGTAGCGTCGCGGCATGAGCGTCCACCACACCATCGACTACATCGAGCTCGCCGTCACCGACCTGGCCGCGTCGCGGTCGTTCTACGAGCGGGCGTTCGGCTGGCAGTTCAACGACTACGGCCCGACCTACGCCGGCATCAGGTCGGCCTCGGGGGACGGGGAGGTGGGCGGTCTCGGCGTGGGCGGCGTCCCGGGGCCGGGCGGCTCCCTCGTCCTCCTCTACTCCGACGACCTGGAGGCGACCCTGGCGTCGGTGCAGGACGCCGGAGGGACGGTCACCGAGGGCCCCTACGACTTCCCCGGCGGCCGGCGGTTCCTCTTCAGCGACAACAGCGGCAACGTGCTGGGGGTCTGGACCGCGGGCTGACCACGCGGTCGGGCCGTCCATCCCCGGGGTACGGCGGCGCGGCCGGTGGTGCGCGGAGGTCGCCATGCCCTAGCCTGCGGACCGCTCGCGGACCACCAGGGTCCGCACGGACCCACGGGGGGCCCTGCATGGACTTCGCCACCGCTGTCAAGACCTGCCTGTCCAAGTACGTCGACTTCAGCGGCCGCGCGCGCCGCTCCGAGTACTGGTACTTCTTCCTCTTCGGCGTCCTGGCAGGCATCGTCGCCCGGGTGCTCGACGCCCTCCTCGGCACTGACTTCGAGGACACGTCGACCGGCGCGATCGACGTGCTGGTCAGCCTTGCCCTCTTCCTGCCGTCGATCGCCGTGGGGGCACGCAGGCTGCACGACACCGGACGCACCGGGTGGTGGCAGCTGCTCTGGTTCATCCCGATCATCGGCTGGATCGTCCTGATCGTCTGGTACTGCACCGACACCAAGCCGGGTGACAACCAGTACGGACCCAACCCCAAGCACCAGCAGGACCTGGGTGCCTATCCGCCGCCTCCGGCTGCCCCGTACGGCAGCGGCCAGTACGGCGCCTGACCCCTCGTCCGGAGGTCCGGCCGCTAGTGCGGCCAGACCTCCGGGGAGCACGCCGCCACCAGCGCCCGGCGAGCGGCCCGGCCGAGCGGCACGAGTGCTGCGCGCCGGCGCTCCACCTCGTACGCCGTCAGCGCTCCGCCGTCGTCGGCCAGCGCCAGGGAGACGATCCCACGGGCCTGGAGCGCCCTGGCGGCCAGCTGGACGCAGCGGGGAGGAGTCCCGGCCGGTGGGTGCAGGACGGGCAGGTGCCGGAGGTTCATGAGCGCGTCGGCGGCCTCCGGACGCCACCGCGCCACGTCGAGGTCGGCGAGTCCCTCCGCGGTCTCGAGGAGCGCCGTACGCAGGCCTCGGTCCGCCTCCCCGACATCGGGCAGCTGACGCCGGTCGGCGCCGGTCACGTGCCAGTGGACGACCTCGCCCACCTCCTCGGGCACCAGCCCCACCGCTCCGGCGACCACGGCCTCCCCGGCCTCCAGGGCGACCTCGTTGAACGCCCGGGGTCCGCCGAGGCCCACGGCGTCGCCCTCCACCGGCACGGCGAGCCCGGCGTGCGTCGCTCCGCCGCGGCGCAGATGGGTGAGCAGGTCCACGAGGGAACCCGGACCGTCCGGCAGCCCGAGGACGGAGTGCGCCTCGCCCGCGAACGCGTCGAGCAGGTGGTCGGTCTGCTCGTGGCCACGCAGCCAGGCGGTGATCCACCACGCCATCTCGGCCGAGCGGGGCAGGGCGGGATCGATCTCGCCGGAGTGGGGAGCGGGCACGCCCACGGACGGTACCCGTGAGCCCCGACCGCGAGCGTCGTCCGTCTCGCTAGGGTGAACCCATGTCCGCCGTGATCGAGCTCGCCGGGGTCACCGTGCGTCGCGGTCAGGCCGTGCTGCTCGACGACGTCTCCTGGGAGGTCGAGGAGGACGAGCGCTGGGTCGTGCTGGGCCCCAACGGAGCGGGCAAGACCACCCTGCTCCAGGTGGTCGGCGCCCAGCTCCACCCCACCGAGGGCGTGGCGGGCATCCTGGGCGAGGTCCTCGGCACCACCGACGTCTTCGACCTGCGACCGCGCATCGGCCTCACCAGCGCTGCGCTCGCCGACCGCATCCCGCGGCACGAGCTCGTGCGCGACGTCGTCGTCTCCGCGTCGTACGGCGTGGTCGGCCGCTGGCGCGAGGAGTACGACGACCTGGACCACGAGCGGTCCCGCGAGCTGCTCACCGAGGTCGGCGTGCAGCACCTGTCCGAGCGCACCTTCGGCACCCTGAGCGAGGGCGAGCGCAAGCGCGTGCAGATCGCGCGCGCCCTGATGACCGATCCCGAGCTCCTGCTGCTCGACGAGCCCGCGGCCGGGCTCGACCTCGGAGGCCGCGAGGACCTCGTCGCGACCCTGTCCGTGCTGGCCCTCGACCCCGACTCGCCGGCCACCGTGCTGGTCTCCCACCACGTGGAGGAGATCCCGCCCGGCTTCACCCACGCCCTGCTGCTGCGTCGCGGCTCCGTGGTCGAGGCAGGGCCGGTGGACGAGGTCGTCACGGAGGCGGCACTGTCGGAGACCTTCGGCATGCCGCTGCTCCTCACCCGCCACGACGACAGGTTCGCGGCGCGTCGGAGGCCGGCGCGGCATCACCTCTGAGGGTGGGATGGCTAGGCTGACGGCATGGACTGGATCGGGGACCACCTCTGGCAGACGTGGCTGGCGCTGTCCATCGCGCTCGGCGTCGCCGAGATGTTCAGCCTCGACCTGATCCTCGTGATGCTGTCCGTCGGTGCCGTGGTCGGCATGACGGCCGCGCTCGTCGGGCTGGCCCTCCCGATCCAGATCCTCGCGGCTCTTGCGGCGTCGGTCGCCATGCTCATGCTCGTCCGGCCGAGCGTCGTGAAGCGGCTGCACGGCGGCCCCGAGCTGTCACTCGGACACACCAAGCTGGTCGGCACCCAGGGCGTCGTGACCTCGGAGATCAGCGCCCTCAGCCCAGGGCGCATCCACGCCGGGGGCGAGACCTGGTCGGCGCTGCCCTACGACGAGGGGCTCGCGATCGCCGAGGGCGAGACCGTGGAGATCTTCGAGATCAGGGGCGCCACCGCCTACGTCCACCCGGTCGCTCGCCGGCTGGATCCCTGAGCCACACCACCTGAGCCACACCACCACCCCGGGGGAGAACCGACACATGGTTTCAGCCACGCTCATCCTGCTCCTGCTCCTCGTCCTGTTCGTGATCGTCACGCTGGCCAAGTCCGTGCGGATCGTGCCCCAGGCGCGGGCCGCCGTGGTGGAGCGCTTCGGCAAGTACAAGCAGACGCTCCCCGCCGGCCTCAACATCCTCGTGCCCTTCATCGACAAGGTGCGGTACCTCATCGACCTCCGCGAGCAGGTCGTGAGCTTCCCGCCGCAGCCGGTGATCACCGAGGACAACCTCGTCGTCTCCATCGACACCGTCATCTACTTCCAGGTCACCGACCCGGTCGCAGCGACGTACGAGATCGCCAACTACATCCAGGCGATCGAGCAGCTCACGATGACGACCCTTCGCAACATCGTGGGTGGCATGGACCTCGAGGAGACGCTCACCAGCCGCGACTCGATCAACTCCGGGCTGCGCGGCGTCCTCGACGAGGCCACCGGCAAGTGGGGCATCCGCGTCAACCGCGTCGAGCTCAAGGGCATCGACCCGCCGCCGTCCATCAAGGACAGCATGGAGAAGCAGATGCGCGCCGACCGGGAGAAGCGGGCGGTGATCCTCACCGCCGAGGGACAGCGCCAGGCCGCCATCCTCACGGCCGAGGGGTCCAAGCAGTCCCAGATCCTCAACGCCCAAGGTGACCGCGAGTCGCAGATCCTGCGGGCCCAGGCCGACCGGGAGGCGTCCATCCTGCGTGCTCAGGGTGAGGGCCAGGCCATCCAGACCGTCTTCCAGGCCATCCACGACGGGCAGCCCGACCAGTCCCTGCTCGCCTACCAGTACCTCCAGATGATGCCCAAGATCGCCGAGGGCAGCGCCAACAAGGTGTGGGTCATCCCCTCCGAGATCACCAAGGCGATGGAGGGCCTCGGCTCCTCCATCCACGAGATCGCCGGCATCCCGCGGGACGCCTCGCCGCGCACGCGCGTGGACATGGGGCCGGCCGAGCCGCAGCTCGCCTCGCGCGAGACCGCCGACGGGGACCCGGGATCGGCCAGCCGCGCGGTCGAGGAGGCCATCGCGGCCGCCGACGCGGCGGCGCGCACCACCCGTGGCTCGGCCGCGCCGCCCAGCGTCGCGTCCTCCCCGGGCGTCGGTGCGGAACCGGCCGCCGACCAGGCTCCCCGGACACCGGACAGCCCGGAGGCACCACCCGCCCCGTGAGCCCGATCGAGGCCCTGCTGCTCGCCCTCGCCGGGGTGGCCGCCGGCACCATCAACGCCGTGGTGGGGTCGGGGACGCTGATCACGTTCCCCACCCTGCTCGCTTTCGGGGTCCCCCCGGTGACGGCCAACGTCTCCAACAGCATCGGGCTGGTACCGGGGTCCGCCGCCGGTGCCCTCGGCTACCGCCGCGAGCTGAAGGGGCAGGGGGCTCGGGTTCGGCACCTCGCGACGGCCAGCATCGCCGGGGGACTGGTCGGCGGGCTGCTCCTGATCGCCGCGCCCGGCGCGTTCGAGCTCATCGTGCCCGTGCTGGTCGCGCTCGGCGTGGTGCTGGTCCTCGCGGGCCCGCGCATCTCGGCCTGGGTGGCACGTCGCCACGAGGCGGTCGGCGGCCTGCCCGCGCGGGGCGCCTGGTGGGTGTGGCCCGGGATGTTCCTCTGCGGGGTGTACGGCGGCTACTTCGGCGCTGCCCAGGGCGTGCTGATGATGGCCGTCCTCGGCATCGGCATCGACGAGGCGCTGCAGCGGTTGAACGGGGTCAAGAACGTCCTGGCGATGCTCGTCAACCTCGTCTCGGGCGTGCTGTTCGCCGTGGTCGCCGACGTCGACTGGACCATCGTCGCGCTCATCGCTGCCGGCTCGACGGCCGGCGGCTTCCTCGGAGCCTCAGTGGGCCGCCGACTGCCCGCCGGCGTGCTGCGCGGCTTCATCGTCCTCGTCGGCGTGACCGCGCTGCTGGTCTTCCTCCTGGACTGACCCGTCCAGCGCGGGCCGCTCGACCCACGCGGCGACCCAGCGGTCGAGGACGTCGTACACCCGGGCCCGGACGGCGGGCCGGGACAGCACGACGTCGTGCACCGCGCCGTCGATGGCGATCGAGGTGACGTGCCGCCCGAGCGACGACGCCCACCGGCGGATCTGCTCGACGTCCAGGACGATGTCGCTGCTGTGGACGTCCTCACCCATCTCCAGCGGCTGCGACCCTCGCCCCGAGGACAGGACGAGCGTCGGGCACGGCACGTCCAGCCCGGCATGGAGCTCGGCGTGACCGCGGCGCACCGCTCGCAGCCAGCCGGCGTGCACGAGGTAGGACTCCATCGGCTTCAGCGTGAGGTCGAAGTCCCACTCGCCCTCGTGCTCACGGTGCAGCGAGCGGGCGTACAGGCCGTTCACCGTGCGCGGGATGACCCGTCGGGGTCGGCGAGCGCCCAGCTGCTCGAGCATCACCCGACCGGCGGGGGAGCGCAGCCAGCCCCCGCCGTGCATGTCGAACCAGGGCGAGTTGAGCACCATCCCGGTCAGCTGGGGGTGCCGTCTCTGGTTGACCCACAGCGGCAGCGTCAGTCCGCCTGTCGAATGGGCTGACACCAGCACCTCGGAGTGCCGGTCCCGCTCGGTGATCCGCCACCAGGCGAGGTCCAGCTCGGGGAAGTGCTCCCGGAGGTCCGCCACGTAGTTGGGCGTCTGGTGCGGTCGGAGCGAACGGCCGTACTTGCGGAGGTCCAGCGCGTAGAAGGTGTAGCCCCGGCCCGCCCACCACTCGGCGTACTCGGTGTGGAAGAAGTAGTCGGCGAAGCCGTGCACGTGGAGGACCGCCCTGCCGCTGGGGCGTGGGGCAGGCAGGGTCACCAACGTCGCGACGACGCTGCCCTCGTCGTCGGGCGGCAGCTCGATCGTCTCCACCCGGTAGGCCTCGCCCAGGACATCGCTGGTCATGGTGTCATTGTGGTCGGCCCGGGGTCCCTGCGGCGGGGAACCCCCCACATGCACAAGTCGGCGTCGGTTCGGCATCTCTTCCGTGGAACCTCCACGCGGCCGACGGCACGCCCACTACGTTTTGCCGGTGCCGATCCTGCCTGCCGTGCTGCGCCGTGTCGCGGCGCACGTCAACGGCAGGGTGGTCAGCTGGCGGACGGGGTCCGAGGGCAGCCAGGCCTACGTCCTGTGCGTGCTGCTGCTCCTCGTCGCGGCGACCTTCGCGGTGTCCTGGACGGCGTACGACGACATGCCGTTGACCGTCTGGTTCGTCCTCCTGCTGCTGGGGCTCCTGCTGCTCCGTCTGGTGCCTCTCCTGCTTCTCAGCGGCTACGTCCTGATGTCGGCCGCGGCCGCGGCAGTGCACGGTGGCATGAACGGCACACGCGCGTGGGTCGGGATGGTGACCCTGGTCATCGCGGTGGCGTTGGTGATCTACCACGCCAGCCGACAACGCTCCGGCCTGCCGGTCGCCCTGAGCGAGCCGATGCTGGCCAAGCTCCGCGACAAGCTGCAGTCGCAGGGCTCCATCCCCGAACTGCCGGCGGGCTGGCGCTCCCAGAAGGCGGCGATCACCGCCCACGGCACGGGGTACGCCGGGGACTTCGTGGTGGCCGACCTGCCGGACCGGCGACACCTGGAGATGGTCCTCGTCGACGTCTGCGGCAGCGGGAGCTCGGTGGGTCCGCAGTCGCTGCAGTTCTCGGGCGCCCTCGGGGGGCTGCTCGGCGCGCTGCCGTCCGTGGAGCTGATGCAGGCCGCCAACGCCTTCCTGCTGCGCCAGTACGCCGACGAGTCCTTCGCGACTGCTGTGCACGTGCTGATCGACCTCGAGACCGGCACGTACGTGATCACCAGCGCCGGCCACCCGCCGGCCCTCCACTGGCGCAACGAGCCCGGGGGCTGGTTCGTCGACAACGCGTCGGGCACCGCGCTCGGCATCATCCCCGACCCGCCACTGACCCCGAGCTGGGGCCACCTGGAGCCGGGCGAGGCGCTGATGTTCTACACCGACGGGGTCGTGGAGACCCGCGGGGGCGACCTGGACCAGGGCATCGAGTGGCTCCGCAACGAGGCGCTGAACGCCGTCGTGGGCAGGGGATTCAGCGGGGCCGCGGAGCGGATCCTGCGCCGGGTGAAGCGGGGCGACGACGACCGCGCCGTGCTGATCCTCGAGCGACTCGCGACCTGAGGACTCGCGCGCCGGCGCCGGCCCAGGACGAGCTTCACCTATGGGGGTGGGAAACCCCTGCGAGGCATAGCCGTCCGGCGTCCCGCGCGTTGGACAGGCATGCGATCGCGTCGCCGCCTCCACGCTGCAGCACCCGCTGCGGCCCTGGCCTGCGCCCTCGTGCTCGCCGACTCGAGCGCGGCAGTCGCCGCGACGGCCGAGTCCTCCGCGGGCGGCGGTGTCCCGCTGGGTCTGAGCGCACTCGGTGCGCTGCTGGGTGTCACCGCGTTCGGCGCCCGCCAGTGGTGGTCACGGGACGAACGGAGCCGACGGCCGTGAACGACGATCGCGGGTGGGCGGCCCGCGGGTGGTTGCTCCCCGCCGCCCTTGCCCTGGTGGCGATGGCGTCCGCTGTGGTGCTGGCGTTCCAGTCCGCAGCGGGGCCGCAGCTGCCGCAACAGCGGCCCGCAGCGATGACCACCACGACCACGGTCGACCAGCCGCGGTCGAGCTCGGTCGCCCCGGAGCCCCGTGCGACGGCCCTCCCGGGCGCGGGCGAGCCCCGGGGTGTGGTGGTGGAGTCCTTGGGCATCGATGCACCGGTGGTGCCGATCACGGCGCAGGGCACGTCGCTGGACCCACCGGATGATCCGCAGGTGCTGGGCTGGTGGGCGGGGGGCGCCCCGGTGGGTTCCGCGAAGGGGACGGCTCTGGTCACCGGGCACACGGTGAATGCCGGTGGAGGCGCGATGGACGACCTCGAGCAGCTCCGTGAGGGCGCTGAGATCCGGGTGAGCACCGAGCGCGGGACGGTGCGCTACGTCGCCGAGTCGGTGCACGTCCTGGACAAGGCGACGCTGGCGCGTGAGGCCGAGCGGCTGTTCAGCCAGGAGGTGGCGGGTCGTCTGGTCCTGGTGACGTGCGAGGACTGGGACGGCACGGGGTACCGCAGCAACGTCGTGGTCACGGCCGTTCCGCTCTGAAGCCATCGAAACGTCAAGGCTTCCTCTGCGATATTTCAAGTTTTCGTCGATACCTCACCCGTCCAGGTGGAGTCAATAGTCAGTTCGCGTCATGCGGGGTACTTCGGGCGTCTAGTTGTCAGACACATCCGCAGGGCCTCTCGGACAACAGAACCCCTCGGACGGGCTATTGACAGATTGTCGGGATCCAATCTGTCGGTCGATCCGCTCCGAAACTCCCCACGCGTAGATCCGCAGCCCCCACGGGCTGGGTGGGTCTCCCTCCCTACCGAAGGAACAGAATGATGAACAAGATGTCCACTGCCCTGGGCGCGACGATCCTCGTCGGCCTCAGCTCGTTCGCCGTCCCAACCCTGGCGAGCGCCACGGGCACCACGACCGGACAGGTGTGCGACGCACTCGACTCGGGGAAGATCGACACGAGCGGCGACCCGCAGTCGGTGACCATCACGGCCCCCGCGGGCTTCCTCATCGACAGCTACTGCATCAAGGCCGGCTCGGCCCAGCAGGGCCACGGCCCGGTCTACAAGACCGTGGCCCCGGCAGTCCGGACGCTCACGATCAGCGCGCCGTCGGGCAAGGCGGTGTCGCACTACTCCGTGTCGTACACCCCGACGGCTCCCACGAGCCCCGGTGATGGCGACGGCGGTGGCAACGGCGGTGGCAACGGCGGTGGCAACGGCGGTGGCAACGGCGGTGGCAACGGCGGTGGCAACGGCGGTGGCAACCCCAACCCGGGTGACGGTGGCAACGGCGGTGGCAACGGCGGCAACGGTGGCGGCAACCCCGACCCCGGTGACGGCGGCGGCAACCCCGACGACGGCGTGATGCCCCAGAAGGTGTTCGTCTGCAAGTACGTCGGCACCCCCGGCGTGGACGAGCGGCTGCAGACCGGCAACAACCCCATCGAGGTCAGCGTCAACGCGATTCCCGGCGCGGACGGCATGGACGCCTCGCAGCTGATCGGGTTCGAGTTCGCTGACGGGCAGGGCCGTTCCATCGTCATCGCGGTCTCCGAGACTCGAGGCGGCGGGCAGGGCGACGAGCCCACGATCGAGGACTGCCCGGCTCCGGCCAGTGGTGAGCCGACGCCGACGCCGACGCCGACGCCGACTCCGACGCCGACGCCGACTCCCACGCCGACGCCGACCCCCACGCCGAC
>CADCUM010000004.1:0-1849 GCA_902805885.1 uncultured Nocardioides sp.
ACCCAGCTCATGCTTGCTTCAGGACGTAGCCGACACCGCGGACGGTGTGGATGAGCCTCGGTTCGGCCTCGGACTCGGTCTTGCGACGCAGGTAGCCGACGTAGACCTCGAGGGAGTTCGCGCTCGTGGGGAAGTCGTAGCCCCACACCTCCTCGAGGATGAAGGACCTCTCGAGCACCCGTCGGGGGCGCCGGAGGAACATCTCCAGCAACGTGAACTCGGTGCGGGTCAGCTCGATGCGCCTCCCGCCGCGCCGGACGTCGCGGGACGCGATCTCCATGGTGAGGTCGGCGAACGAGAGGGTCTCGTCCCTCTCCGGGGGGACCACGCGACGCAGCAGGGCGCGCAGCCGGGCGAGCAGCTCCTGCAGGGCGAAGGGCTTGGTGAGGTAGTCGTCGGCCCCGGCGTCGAGGCCCTCCACCCGGTCACCCACGGCGTCGCGGGCGGTCAGGACGAGCACAGGGACGTCATTGCCGGTGGCCCGCAGCGCGCGGGTGGCCTCGATCCCGTCGAGACGCGGCATCATGACGTCCATCACGACCACGTCGGGGTGCGTGGAGCCCAGGGTGGCGAGGGCCTCCGCCCCGTCGGCGGCGAGCGAGACGTCGTACCCGTTGAACTCCAGCGAGCGCCGCAGGGACTCCCGCACGGCGCGGTCGTCATCGACGACGAGCACGCGGGACCGGGTCTGGGGCACGGGTCAAGGATGCCAGTCGCCACGCAACGGCTGGTCCTGATGGGTGTAGTGGGTCGGGCCGAAGACACGCAGCATGAGGTGGGTCCGCACAACTTGCCACCGGAACGGAGGCTGTCCGTGGAATTCCTGCACCCCACCAAAGAGGCGCTGGACGAATACGTGAGCCTCACCGAGCCCGACCTCGAAGGATCGCTGCTGACCATGGGGCACAGCGCTGAGCGCATCGTCTCGGAGTGTGTCGGCCTCAGCTTCACCCTCCTCGACCAGGACCTGACCTTCGCGCTGGTCGCACCGACCCTGCCTGCCTCGTCGGCCGAGCCCGATCGGCGTCCGCGCGACGTCGGGAGCTTCCCGTTCGGGGACTCCTCGGGCTCCACCCTGGCGCCGTCGGCCCCGACGGACGAGGACCAGTGGGCGGTGATGGCCCGAGCAGGCAGCGCCGCCGGCGTCGCCAGCAGCCTGTCCCTGCCGGTGCTCGACCAGGGGCGGGTGGTCGGTGGCATCACGTTGTACGCCTCCTCCGCGGACGCCTTCGCAGGTCACCACGCGGAGCTGGCCGCGGCGCTCGGAGCATCGGCGGAAGGCGCCGTGACCAACGCCGACCTGGGGTTCGAGGCGCGGCGCCGGGCCGAGGAGGCCCCACAGCGGGTCCGGGACGAGCAGGTGGTCGAGGTGGGGACCGGCATCCTCGCTGCCCGGCTCGGACTCGAGCTCGAGACTGCTCGGTGGCGCCTCCACGAGGCAGCGATGGCGGCGGACGTCACGGATGCGCAGGCGGCCACCGTGGTCATCACCGCTCACCGCGGTTGAGGGCCCTCCGCGGGCGACGGAGCTGGATCCCCGGCACCCCGGCGCGAACGATCCAGCACGGCCGTGCGGGAGGTGGAGCGGATGCATGAAGTGCGCCCCGGTGGATACCTCCCGGCCCCGACTGCGTGAGGAGCGACGATGGGAAGCCACGGTCTCGAGGGACGGGTCGTCCTGGTCACCGGCGGCGGCAGCGGTCTCGGCCGTGCCGTCTGCCTCGACCTGGCCCGGCACGGTGCGACGGTGCTGGCCGCGGACATCGACGTCCAGGGGGCCGAGCAGACGACCAAGCTGGCAGCGTAGGCGGGAAGCTCGGGGAACAGATCGGAAGAGCACACGTCTGAA
>CADCUM010000004.1:1859-12590 GCA_902805885.1 uncultured Nocardioides sp.
GCGGAACGCTCGACGAGGTCAGCTCGGCGCACGGGGCCTCGTTCAGCTGCTTGGTCAACAACGCCGGGACCGACCGCGGCTCTGACCTCGTCGACCAGGAGGACGAGCAGTGGCACCACGTCTTCGCGGTGAACCTCCACGGGCCGATGTACCTGAGCCGGGCGTTCGTGCGGCACCTGCTCCGGTGCAGGGAGCGCGGCGAGCTGGGGGACGACGTCGGTGACATCGTGTCGATCGTCTCCATCAGTGCGCTGACGGTCGGCGCGGGCGCCGGGGCCTACAACTCCTCCAAGGCTGCCCTGCTGAAGCTCACCGAGGTGATGCAGACCGAGGCGCGCGAGCGGCAGTGGCCGGTACGTGTGGCCGCCATCAACCCGGCCGCGATGCGGACCCCGATGATGGACCAGTGGGGGCTCCCCGCGCACCGGATGATGGACCCCGCCACAGTGGCGAGCCTGGTCCGTACGGCGGTGACGCTGCCCAGCGAGTCGGTCCTGCAGTCCGCCGTCATCACCCTCCGCAACGAGACCTACCCGCGCTAGCCGGGGTCGATCGCGGTGGGCCGGCCTCCTGGTGACGACCAGCCACGGGTGTACGCCCCGAGGGCCGACGACCGGCGCACCGTCGGCCCGGAGGTCGGTCCGGAGGTCGGCCCAGGGGTCGGCCCAGAGGTCGGCCCGGACCAGCCAGGGGTCGGCCCGGACCAGCCAGGGGTCGGCCTAGAGCAGCCAGGGAATGAGCCGGCCGTCCGGCACCCGACCGACCTCGAGCTCCGCCACGGCCGCCACGGCCTCGGCGAGGGCCTCGAGCGCCCGGACGAGGAGGTCCTGCTCCGCCGGCGACATCTGCGCGACCACGGCGGCGAGGATGGCTCGACGGGACTCGACCAGGGACTTCACCAGGGCCGCACCCTCGTCGGTGGCCCCGACCACCACGTTGCGGCGGTCACGCTGGGGCAGGGAGCGCTCCAGCAGCCCGGCCGACACCAGCTTCTCGCAGGACCGGCTCGCGTTCGACGCGTTGACCCCGAGGTTCTCGGCCAGGACCTTGAGGTTCATCGGGCCCCGGGTCGCCACGAGCACCAGCGCCCGCAGCTGGGGGATGCTGATGCCGTGGACGTCGCCCAGGGTGCTGGCGACGACCGCGGTCATCGTCCTCGACAAGCCCATGAGGGCCTCGGTGGCTGCCTCCTGGCTCATCGTCGACCCCTCGTCATGTCCGGGGGTAACCCCGAGGGCGTGATCCATGCATCCTGTCGAGGGTCGCTCGGGCGCCTGGAGGGGTCGGTCGAGCGGGCGCGGTCGCGACGGTGAGCCGGCAGCCGGCCCCGATCCCGGGGCTGCCCACCGCCGTCGTCGTCGGAGCGATGAAGTGCGGCACCAGCGCCCTGCACACCTACCTCTCCACGCACCCCGAGATATCCATGAGCGGCCTCAAGGAGGTCAACTTCTTCTTCGGGCCCGCGCAGTCGCCGGCCGGCCCGCCCGACACGTGGTGGCAGCACGGGCAGTGGCACCGCGGCCTCGACTGGTACGCCGCCCACTTCGACGCCCGACGACCCGTGCGCGGCGAGTCCTCGCCCGGCTACACCGATCCCTCGCACCCCGAGGTCGCCGCCCGCATGGCCCAGGTGCTGCCGACCGCCCGCCTGGTCTACCTCGTGCGCGAGCCGGTGCAGCGCGCCGTCTCGCAGTTCCAGCACCACGTCCGCGACGGCACCGAGCGACGGCCGCTGGCGGAGGCACTGCTGGACCGCCGGAGCCAGTACGTCGCCCGCAGCCGCTACGCCGAGCGGATCATGCCCTTCCTCGACCACTTCCCCCACGAGCAGGTCCTCGTCGTCGTGCAGGAGCGGCTCCTGGCGGACCGGCGCGGCGAGCTGAGCCGCATCTTCGCCCACGTCGGGGCGGACCCGGACTTCTGGCACTCCGACCTCCGCGAGCGCGTCCACGTGGGCGATCGGCACGACGACGTGCCCGAGCAGGTGAGGAGACGGTTCTGGGACGAGGTGGCCGACGACGTCACGGCCCTGCGCTCGCTGACCGGCGACGACCTCGCGGAGTGGCCGCGACCGTGACCCCGACCCCGACCCAGACACCGACGGCGGGGGGTACAGGTCATAGACCCAGGAGCCGGCGCTGCTGCTCCACCGGTCCGGGCAGGCGACGCCGGGCGCCCATGGCGAGCGGCACCCGGGGCAGCGCCGTCAGCACGCCCTGTGGCCCGGCGGGCCCGGAGGTCCACGCGCCCTGGACCGTCGCGGCCACCACCGGCCAGGGCCGCCTCATCACCGCGGTCAGCACCCGGTTGCGGGCCACGCGGGCCGCGCGGGCGCCGGTGGCGTCGCGCGCCGGCGACGGGTAGTGGTGCATGACGACGTGGTCAACGTAGGCCAGTCCCCACCCCCGCGCAGCCAGGTCGAGGGCGAGCCGCTCCTCCTCGCCCGCGAACTGCACCACGTCGTCGAAGCCCCCGGCCTCCAGGTAGGCACTGCGTCGCACGACGGCGCCGCAGGCCAGGAAGCCCAGCACCGACGGGCCCGGCAGGTCGACCTCCTGGCGCAACGGCGACGCGGCCATCTCGGCCGAGGTCGGGTCGAGCAGCTCAGCCTCTCCGACCAGCGTGCGAGCGGCGAGCAGGCCGAGCCGGGGGTGGGCCTCGAAGCACGCCGCCGCTCGGTCCAGCGCACCCGGCGCCCACCACGAGTCGTCGTCGGCGAAGGCGACGTACGGCGTGCGAGCAGCCTTCACGCCGACGTTGCGCCCCACAGCGCCCCGGTTCTTGGCCAGGGCGATCACCTCGACGTGGGGGAACGCCTCGGCGACCAGTTCCGGCGTGGCGTCGGTCGAGCCGTTGTCGACGAGGATCACCGGGCCCGTGTGCTGCGGCAGCGACCGGCGCAGGTCCGGCCAGCGGTCCCGGGTGACGACCACCGTCGTGACGGCCTCCCCACGTGGCGTCACCGTCCGGCCCCCGTGTCGTCGAGCAGCCGGTCCCAGTCGGTCAGGAAGCGCTTGAGCCCGTAGTGGTCCAGGGCGTGCTGGCGCGCTGCTCTCCCGGTCTCGGCAGCGAGGTCGGGGTCGGCGAGGTAGGTCGACACTGCCTCGACGAGCCGGTCGCGGCGGCTGGTGATGACCCCGGTGCCCGGCGGGACTGCGGCGTACGCCTCGGTCGAGGCGACGGCGACGACCGGCATCGCGAGGTGCATGGCCTCCAGCAACGACAGGCCCAGCGAGGTCCACCGGGCGGTGTGCACGTAGACGCGCCGTCGCGGGAGCTCGTCGTGCATCGTGGACTGCGGCAGGTCCTCGTGCACCGTGAGCCGGTCGGTCGGCAGGCCCAGCGCACCGGGCAGCAGGTCGACCCGCATGCCGAAGACGTCCACCCCGCCGACACCCGCGACGAGCGGCAGCAGGTCGGTGCCGACCGAGCGTCCGCGGCGGACGGGGTCGTTGACCACCACCGCAGCGCGAGCCAGCTCCCCGGTGTAGCGCGGACCGGGGTCCACGATGCCGTGCTCGATCACGACGGTCCGCGCGCCGTCGCAGTCCCAGAACAGCTCGTTGAAGCCCGTGACGTGCGCGATCGGGATCCGGTCCTGACCGGCCATCGGGTGCCGGGTGTCGGGCACGTCGCCCATCGGCGTGTTGTGCTCGACGTAGACCGCGGGGACGTCCTCTCCCGGACGCCGCCCCAGCCACTGCTCGGCGAGCGCTGCCTCGTGCGGCCGCTGGAGCACGACCAGGTCCACCTCGGTGGTCGCGAGCTGCGCGGGAGCCACCTCGCGGACGTTCTTCGGCCAGTCCCACGTCCGCGCGCGGCCCAGCCCGTCGGGGCCCCGGTCGGGTGTCACCGGCACGAGGTAGTCGTGCCCGCCCTGCACGAACGACGTCGTCCAGGAACCGTGCACGTGCCACAGCAGGATCCGCATGGCGGGGGGTGTCCCGCCGGGCCCGAAGCATGCGCCCTTCCACGCCGTCGTGCGCGGTGGTCGTCGGAGACGAAGACAGCCCGTTTGGAGAACCGGTTGCGGGGCACCAAGAGCCACCGCCACGAGCAGACGCCCCGCGGCAGGGCTCCGAGGAGAGGACGAGGTACGTGAAGGTTCTGGGGATCAACGCGCTCTTCCACGACCCCGCGGCCGCGCTGGTCGTCGACGGGGTGACGGTCGCCGCCGCGGAGGAGGAGCGCTTCTCCCGCCGCAAGCACGGCCACCGCCCGGTGCCGTTCGCGGCCTGGGAGCTTCCCGAGCTGGCCGCTCGCTGGTGCCTCGAGCAGGGCGACGTCGACGTGTCCGAGCTCGACGCTGTCACCTACTCCTTCGATCCCGCCCTGGCTCGGTCGGCGGACGCGCTGGGCTTGCACGACCCCTGGGACCACCTGCGCCAGACCTACGCCCGTCAGGCGCCCGGCTTCCTGTCGACCTCGCTTCCCGGCCTCGACCCGGCCGTCGTCCGGTTCGTGCGGCACCACGTGGCCCACGCCGCGTCGGGTGCGCTCGCGTCGCCGTACGCCGATGCCGACGTGCTCGTCCTCGACGGCCGCGGGGAGTGTGCGAGCCACCTCGCCGGACGCTATGAGGGGGGTCGGCTGACGGTGCACGCCGCCCAGGACCTCCCGCACTCCCTCGGCCTGCTCTACGAGGACCTCACCGACCACCTCGGCTTCCTGCGCTCCTCCGACGAGTTCAAGGTGATGGCGATGGCCTCCTACGGCACGCCGCGCTTCATGGACGAGATCGCACGGCGCGTCCGCACCGACGGCGCGGGCGGGTTCGTCACCGAACCCGTCGACTGGCAGTCGCTGGCCAAGCGGCTCGGCCCCGGAGAGGAGTGGACGCAGGACCACGCCGACCTCGCTGCCACCGTGCAGGTCCGCCTCGAGGAGGTCCTCCTCGAGCTGGCGCGCTGGCTGCGGCAGCGCACCGGCGGCGACCGGCTGACCCTCGCCGGCGGCGTCGCCCTCAACTGCGTCGCCAACACCCGCCTGCACGCCGAGAGCGGCTACGACGAGGTGTGGGTGCAGCCCGCCGCGGGCGACGCCGGCACCGCGCTCGGCAGCGCGCTGCACGTCGCCGCCGAGGAGGGCGACGACGTGCGTCCGATGCCCGGGGCCGACCTCGGTAGGGAGTGGACCGACGACGAGATCGAGGGCTGGCTGCGCACCGCGCAGATCGAGTTCGAGCGCCCCGACGACGTGGCGGTCGAGGTCGCGCAGTGCCTGGCCGCCGACGGCGTCGTGGCCTGGTTCCAGGGTCGCAGCGAGTACGGCCCCCGCGCCCTCGGCCACCGGTCGCTGCTCGCGCACCCCGGCCGGTCGGCCAACCTCGAGCGCCTCAACGACGTGAAGGGTCGTGAGCAGTTCCGCCCGGTGGCGCCCATGGTGCTGGCCGACCGGGCGCCGACGATCTTCAGCCGGGGGCCGCTGCCCTCGCCGTACATGCTCTTCGTGCACGACGTCGATCCCGCGTGGCGCCAGCGCATCCCGGCCGTCGTCCACGTCGACGGCACGGCGCGTGTGCAGACCGTGGACCGCGAGGACGAGCCGCTGGTCGCGCGGATGCTGGAGGTCTTCGAGCAGCTGACGGGGCTGCCGGTGGTCATCAACACGAGCCTCAACACCGCCGGACGTCCGATGGTCGACGACCCGCGCGACGCCCTGGAGTGCTTCGGCTCGGCGCCGGTGACCCTGCTCGCCATCGGGCCGTTCGTGGTGCGCAGGAGGGGAGCCGGGCGATGACCACGACGACCCCGACCCGCACCACGATCGTCGTGCCGACGCTGGGCCGGGCCACCCTGATCGCGTGCCTGCGCTCGCTGGGCGCCCAGTCGCAGGCGGTGGAGGCGCCGCTCCTCCTGGTCGACGACCGTCGCGCCGGCCCCGACCTCGCCGCCCAGGTGGGCGCCGAGCTCGGGACCGGCCACGGGCTCGACCTGCGCGTCGTCCGGGCCGGTGGGGGCGGACCGGCGCGCGCCCGCAACATCGGCTGGCGGCACGCGCGGACGGAGTGGGTGTCCTTCCTCGACGACGACGTCGTGCCGGACCCGGACTGGTACGCCACGCTGCTGCAGGACCTCGAGAAGGCGGACGTGGCGGACGCAGCCGCGAGCATCGGCCGGGTGCACGTCCCGCTCCCGGCCGACCGACCGCCGACCGACTGGGAGCGAGGCACCCACGGGCTCGAGACCGCGCGCTGGATCACCGCCGACCTCACCTACCGGCGGTCCGTCCTGTCCTCCACGGGCGGCTTCGACGAGCGTTTCCCGCGCGCCTTCCGGGAGGACGCCGACCTGGCGCTGCGCGTGAGCAGGGGTGGGGGCGAGATCGTCGCCGGCGACCGCCGGATCACCCACCCGGTGCGGCCGGCGGACGACTGGGCGAGCCTGCGCCAACAGGCCGGCAACATCGACGACTTCCTGATGAGGTCGCTGCACGGGCCGTCCTGGCACGCCGAGTGCGACGCGCCTGCCGGTCGCCGTCGCCGGCACGTCGCCACCACGCTGGCGGGGGTCACGGCCCTCGCCGGTCTCGCGGCACGTCGCCCGGGAGTCGTCACGGCCGGTCTCACCGGTTGGCTGGTCGGGACGGCCGAGCTGGCCTGGGCACGCATCGCGCCGGGTCCCCGCGACGCGGCGGAGGTACGCCGCATGCTGCTGACCAGCGCCGCGATCCCGGCCGCGGCGACGTACTACTCGTTGGTGGGCGTCGTGCGGCACCGTCGTGCCGCCCCGTGGCGGGGCCTGCCCGAGCTGGTGCTGCTGGATCGCGACGGCACGCTGGTGCGCGACGTGCCCTACAACGGCGACCCCGAGCGGGTGGTCCCGGTGCCCGGAGCCCGGCAGGCCCTGGACCGGCTCCGTGCCGAAGGGGTCCGGCTGGCGATCGTCTCCAACCAGTCCGGGGTCGCCCGAGGGCTGCTGTCCCGCGACGACGTCGACTCCGTCAACGAGCGGGTGGCTGAGCTGCTCGGTCCCTTCGAGGCCGTCCACGTCTGCCACCACGGGCCCGACGACGGCTGCTCGTGCCGCAAGCCCGCCCCAGGGTTGGTGCAACGCGCCTGCACCGAGGCAGGAGTGGATCCGTCCCGGACGGTGATGATCGGCGACATCGGAGCCGACGTCGAGGCCGCCGTGGCCGCCGGGGTCAGCGCCGTCCTGGTCCCGACCGACGCCACCCGGCCCTCCGAGGTCGTGAGCGCGCCGCGCGTGGCGCGCTCCCTGACCGAGGCCGTGTCGCGCGTGCTGGCGGGTGCCTGGTGACGGGCACGGGCACCGTGCCTCCCCGCACCCTCGCGGTGCGGCTCGACAACCTCGGTGACGTCCTGGTCACGGGTCCGGCCGTCCGCGCCCTGGCCGGTGTCTCGACCCACGTGACGATGCTCGCGGGCCCCTCGGGCCGGGCTGCCGCCGAGCTGCTGCCCGGCGTCGACGAGGTGGTGTGCTGGGAGGCGCCGTGGATCGTGGCGGACCCCCCGCCCGTCCGTCGAGAAGACGTCGAGCAGCTGCGCGCCTGCGTCGAGGCCGGGCGCTTCGACCGGGCGGTGGTGTTCACCTCCTTCCACCAGTCCGCCCTGCCGACGGCGCTGGTGCTGCGGCTGGCCGGTGTGCCGTGGGTGGGCGCGATCTCCGAGGACTACCCCGGGTCCCTCCTCGACCTCCGGCACCACGTGTCCGACGACCTGCCGGAGCCGGAACGGGCCCTGTCGCTCGCAGCCGCCTGCGGGGCGCCGCTGCCGCCGGGCGACGACGGGCGGCTGGCGGTGCGGGCGATGCCGCTCCGCGCTGCTCTCGACGATCCCGCGCCTGTGTACGTCGTGCTGCACCCCGGCACCTCGGTCCCCGCCCGGGCGTGGCCGGCGGAGCGCTTCCGCGAGACCTGCGAGCTCCTGGTCCGCGAGGGCCACCGCGTGGTGGTCACCGGGGCGTCGTCGGAGAAGGCGCTCACGGCGCACGTCGTCGGGAGCAGCGGTGCCGAGGACCTCGGTGGGCGTACCGACCTCGCCAGCCTGGCCGGCGTGCTCGCCGGCGCTGAGGCGGTGGTGGTCGGCAACACCGGACCGGCGCACCTGGCCGCCGCCGTCGGGACCCCGGTGGTGTCGCTGTTCGCCCCGACCGTGCCCGCCGTGCGGTGGGCACCGTACGGCGTCCCGCGCGTGCTGCTGGGCGACCAGCACTCCGCCTGCCGCGACACCAGGGCGACGACCTGCCCGGTGCCAGGACACCCCTGCCTGTCGTCGGTGTCCGCCCGTGACGTGCTCGCCGCCGTGCGGGAGCTGACCGGCGAGCTCCGAGAAGAGCCGGCCCGATGAAGAGGAGGACACCATGAGGATCGCGCTCGTGTCGGAGCACGCGGACCCGCTCGCCGCCCTGGGAGGCGTCGACGCCGGTGGTCAGAACGTGCACGTCGCTGCCCTGGCCGCCGGTCTGGCCGCCCTCGACCACGACGTCACGGTCTACACGCGCCGGGACACTCCCACCGGTCCGTCGCGCGTGCCCGTGGCCGACGGCTACGTCGTGGAGAGAGTCACCGCCGGGCCGTGCTCGGAGGTCCCGAAGGACGAGCTCCTGCCCCACATGGCCCAGTTCGGCGCACGCCTGCGGGAGCGGTGGACCAGGTTCCCGGTCGACGTCGTCCACGCCCACTTCTGGATGAGCGGCCTCGCCGCCCTGCAGGCCACCCGCGGCACGGGCGTGCCGGTGCTCCAGACCTTCCACGCGCTCGGCTCGGTCAAGCGCCGCGAGCAGGGACTGGCCGACACCAGCCCCCGCTCGCGGGTCGAGCACGAACGTCGGCTGTGCCGCGAGGTCGACCACGTCATCGCCACCTGCACCGACGAGGTCGCCGAGCTGACGGCGCTCGGGCTGCCGGCCAGCCGGGCCACGGTGATCCCGTGCGGGGTCGACGTGTCCCGGTTCCGACCCGGTCCCGTCCCGCCCGGTCCCCGGCGGCACCGGCTGCTCTCCATCGGCCGGCTCGTCGAGCGCAAGGGTGTGGCCGACGTGATCGAGGCGCTGGCCGGGCTGCCCGACGCCGAGCTGGTGATCGCGGGCGGGCCACCTGCGGACGGCCTCGACGTCGACCCGGAGGTGCAGCGGCTGCGCCGGCTGGCCGCGCGTCGCGGTGTCGACGACCGTGTGCGCTTCGCCGGCAGCGTCGCCTGCACGGACGTCCCCGACCTCATGGTCGCCTCGGACGTCGTGGTCACGGTGCCCTGGTACGAGCCCTTCGGCATCGTCCCCCTCGAGGCGATGGCCTGCGCCCGTCCGGTCATGGGCAGTGCCGTCGGCGGGCTGCTCGACACCGTGGTCCCGGGTCTCACCGGGGAGCTGGTCCCCCCGCGCCGACCGGCCGCGCTGACGGCGGCGCTCCGCCACCTGCTCGACGACGCCGAGCGGAGGGCGGCCTACGGCGCTGCGGGCCGTCGGCGCGCGGTCGAGCTCTACGACTGGCGCCAGGTGGTGGCGCGCACCGATGCGGTCTACCAGGAAGTGGCGGACTCGCGCGTCCGCCTGACGACGGAGGTTGCCCGATGAGCACGAACGCGCACGCGAACGACAAGAGCCTGCCGACCCCCTGTGACCATGAGCACCTGCGCGAGCTCTCGGAGGCGATCGGGCGGTTCGGACCGTGCATCGACATCGTCGACGACTGGGGCGTGCGCCTGGCCGGTGTCCTCGGTGGCGGCGGCCGGTTGCTGGCCGCGGGCAACGGGGGCAGCGCGGCCCAGGCGCAGCACCTCACCGCCGAGCTCGTCGGTCGCTACCGCGACGACCGGCCCCCGTTCTCGGGCATCTGCCTCACCGCCGAGACGTCGAGCCTCACCGCCATCGCCAACGACTACCCGGCCAGCGAGCTGTTCGCCCGGCAGGTGGAGGCCCACGGACGACCGGGCGACGTGGTCGTGCTGATGTCGACCAGCGGGCGCAGCGAGAACATGATCGCCGCGGCTCGGCGTGGTCGCGACCTCGGTCTGGACGTCTGGTCGATGACGGGGCCCCGGCCCAATCCGCTCGCCGACCTGGCGACGGAGAGCTGCGCGGTCGACGCGCCCTACACCGCGACGGTGCAGGAGCTCCACCTCGTCGCCCTCCACGTCCTGTGCGCGGCCTTCGACCGCACCTTGGGCGTCGGTGTCTCCCGCACCCGGATGACGTCGGTCGACCTGACGTCGGCTCGTGGCCGGGGTGCCTGAGGTGGCCCGGCCCTTGGTCGTCGTGGGGGACGCGCTGCTCGACGCCGACCTGACCGGCCGCGCGGGCCGGCTGGCCCCGGACGCACCCGTCCCCGTCCTGGACGACCTCGAGGAGGTCCGCCGACCGGGCGGAGCTGCGCTGGCGGCCGCACTGGCCGCGGGGTCGGGCCGCGACGTGGTGCTGGTGACCGCGATCGCCGACGACGCCGAGGGTGGTGCCCTGGCCGACCTGGTACGGGACGCCGGGGTTCGGCTCGTTCCGGTGGGGACCGGAGGCACCACGCCGGTGAAGCGTCGCGTGCGTGCGGCGGGGCAGAGCCTGCTGCGACTCGACTCAGGAGCGACCGGGGCGCTGGCCGAGCCGAGCGCCGAGGCGCTCGACGCGATCCGGGAGGCGGGAGCAGTGCTGGTCTCGGACTACGGACGCGGTATGAGCGGTGTCGGGACCGTCCGCGACGCCCTGGAACAGGTGGCGCGGCGAGCGCCCGTGGTGTGGGACCCGCACCCGCAGGGGTCCCGACCCGTGCCGGGTGTGCGCC
>CADCUM010000005.1 GCA_902805885.1 uncultured Nocardioides sp.
CGGTCACGGTGAAGCCGAGGGTGGAGAAGTCGCCCCGCGTCGTCGGCGCCGGGACGGGGCGCGCCTTGCCGGCGTAGGACACGGTCAGCTCGTGCCGGTCGTCCTCGGTCACCGGAGCCTGGACCACCAGGTCCTTGCCGCGATGGGTGTACGCCGCCTGCTGCCCGTCGAGGGTGAGGCTCTCGATCGCCAGGGGGGCCGCCAGGTCGAGGGCGAACGTCGCGGCGTCGCGTGCCGCGCGGAAGGTGATCGTCGCCGTGCCGGTCAGCGTGCGTGTCGCCGGCGCCCACGCCAGGTCGAGGTCGTAGAGGAGGGCGTCCACGTCCGGGCCACCCACGTCGGGATAGACCGAGTCCTCGACGGGCGTGCTCAGGGCCAGCTCGAGGTCCGGCTCGGTGCGCTCGCTCACGGGCAGGCCGGACTGCGCGACGGACTCGCCGGCATCGGGCGTCGAGACGTCGGACGCGGACCCGGACGGCGTCGGGGGCCCAGCTTCGCGATCGGGGTCGGACGCCGCCGAGCACCCGGCGAGGAGGACGGCCGCGATCGCGACGGAGCAGCGCCGGAGCACGTGCCTGGCCATCACTCTCCTCGGAGGAGCGGTCGCGCGAGCTTGCGGCCGTGGTGGATCTGCGCCTTCACCGTCCCGAGCGGCACGTCGATGAGCACGGCGATGTCCTCGTAGGCCATGCCGTAGACGTCGCGCAGCAGCAGCGGCTCGACGTACTGCGGGTGCTGCTGCTCGATCGACTCCATCGCGTCGAGCAGGTCGAGCCGGGTGCCCGCGATGACCGAGGTGGTCCGCGGGTCGGGGCGGTCGTGGTGACCTCCCTCGAAGTCGGTGGGGACGGCCTGGTTCTTCAGCTTGCGGTAGGTCGTGCGGGCGCTGTTGAGCGCCACGACGTGCATCCAGGTGGTGAACCGGCTCCGACCGTTCCACGAGCCGATCTTCGTGGCGATGTTGAGCAGCGCCTCCTGGCACGCGTCCTCGGCGTCGCCGGAGTAGGGAAGGACCCCGCGGCAGACGTTGAGCGCCCGGGGTCGTACGGCCTCCAGGAGGGACTCCAGGGCCTCGCGATCACCGTCGCGGGCGCGCCGCGCGAGGTCATCGATGTCGTCCGGAGTCACACCTGCAACATAATGCAGGTGTGTCTGTCCCCTCCCGCCTCGGTCGCTACCCGGTGCGGCGGCGCATCGGAGCGGGTGCGTTCGCGACCGTGTGGCTCGCCTACGACGAGCAGCTCGACTGCCCCGTGGCGATCAAGGTCCTGGCCGACAACTGGACCGAGGACCTGCACGTGCGCCAGCGCTTCATCGAGGAGGGGCGCTTCCTGCGCAAGGTCGAGTCCCCGCACATCGTCCCGGTCTACGACGCCGGTGAGCTGGACGACTCGCGGCCGTTCCTCGTCATGGCGTACGCCGACCAGGGCACCCTCTCCGACCGGCTGGACCTCGAGCCGCTGAGCGCCGCCCAGGCGCTCCACGTGATCAACCAGGTCGGTGCCGGGCTGCACGCCCTGCACCGACGTGGGGTCCTGCACCGCGACGTCAAGCCGGCCAACGTCCTGTTCCGCACCGTGGAGGTGGACGGTGAACCGCAGGTCAGCGCGATGCTCGGCGACCTCGGCCTCGGCAAGGCCATGGACATGTCGTCGCGGCTGACGATGATCGGCGGCACCCCCTCCTTCATCGCCCCGGAGCAGGCCCAGGGCGAGCAGCTCGACGGCCGGGCCGACCAGTACTCCCTGGCCGCGCTGGCCTTCCTCCTGCTGGCCGGGCGCGCGGCGTACGACCACGCGTCGATCAGTGCCGCCGCACACCCCGGTCCGCCGCCCGCGCTGGACAACGGGCTGCCCGACGCCGCCGAGACGGCGCTCGCCAAGGCGCTCGCCACCGACCGTGAGGAGAGGTACGCCGACGTGCCGGCCTTCCTCGAGGCGCTGGGCAGCGCCCTGGTCGACCACGCCGAGGAGCCGCCGACGTGGATCCCGGTCGACGAGGAGCTGACCCGGCCCGCGCCGCGGCCCGACCCCGAGGACTCCGACCGTCCCCGGCCTCCACGCTCGCGCCGGGTGCTGGTCGGGGCCGGTGTCGCGGCCCTGGTGGGGGGACTGCTCACCGGCTTCGTGGCCGAGCGCCTGCTGGTCACCGAGCGCACGATCTCGACCGACTCCATCTCGGTCACCGTCCCCGACGACTGGACGGCCGTCGACCTCGATCCGTGGCTGCCCCCGGGTGGCGGGGTCGACCAGCCGGCGGTCGCCGCCGGCGACGCGGCCGGCTGGAACGGGACCGCGGATCCCGGCGAGGGGGTGTTCATCGGAGTGCTCCCCGGTGAGTCGTTGCCCGCCACGGTCCCGCAGCACCCCGAGTGCGAGACGGTCCGGCCGGCCGACATCGACCGCCGCGACGGCGACGACTACCTCACCGTGGAGTTCCGGGACTGCTCCGGTGGCGACATCACCATCGAGCGGGTCGTGCAGGTGACCGCCAGCCGGCTGATGTGGGTGCAGGTGCGAGCCGCCGACCGCGGCGTGGCCAACCAGGTGCTCGACTCGGTCCGGTTCTCGGGCCTGTGAGGGCGCTCAGCCCGCCCTGATCCCGCGGATGACCCGGATGATGAGCTCCCTCATGCCGTCCAGGTCCTTCTCCCGGCCGGTGACCGCGATCTCCGCCTCCGCCTGACCCGAGCGGCTGATGTCCAGCCAGGTGAGGAACCCGAAGCGGCGGTAGCCGTCGTAGAGGTAGTCGAACTCGAGCGAGTCGTAGGTGCGCCTGGTCACCTCGAAGTCGTCGAACTCCCGGTCGAGGTCGACAATGGTCGCCTGCACGATGTCGGGGATGGTCTCGTGCTGCGACTTCACCTGCTCGACCCGCAGGACGTAGGTGTTGCCCGGGTTGCCGGGCAGCTTGTACTTCACCTCGTTGGAGCTCGGCTCGGACCGGCTCCACCCGGCGGGCGCGGGGAAGACGAAGGCGTTGCGTCCCGACCCGACCATCACGTCGACCATCTCGAGGTCGGTCGGGAGCGCCGGTTCGGTGGGATCCTCCTGCAGCGGAGTCGGCGGCGCCCCGGGGACGCTCGGACTGGTGGCCGTGACCGGCTGCGGCGTGCCGGCGCTCTGGGGCTGGGGGGTGAGGTACGCCGCAGCTGCGTAGCCGCCGACGATCCCTGTCGCCAGCAGCGCCACGATCGCGACGAGTCCCCGCAAACCCATGGGAGGCAATCTAGCCGGGCCGGTCGCCCACTAGCGTGAGCGCATGCGTCCTCGGCTCGCTGTCCTCCTCCTCGCCGCGTCCCTGGTGGCGTCCCCCGCCCTGACGGCGTGCCAGCTCCTCGGGGACGAGGTCGGGCCCGAGTCGGCGCTCGCCACCCTCCAGGACGGGCTGGCCACCAGGGACCTCAGCGAGGTCGTCTTCGACCCCGCCGACCCCACCGCCGACCCCACCGACGACTACGCGGCAGCAGTGGAGGGACTCGGGGAGGTGGAACCCAAGGTCGAGGTGGGTGAGGCCGAGGTCACCGACGACACCGCGACCGCGACCCTCAGCTGGCAGTGGGACCTGGACGGCGAGGAGCTCGACGGCGAGCCGTGGGCCTACTCCACCTCGGCCGACCTGACGCGGGTCGACGACGTCTGGCAGGTCACCTGGGCGCCGTCGCTCGTCGAGCCGTCCCTCGTGGCGGGTGAGCGCCTCACCCTGACCGACACCCCCGCCGAACGCGGCCGCATCACCGGTGCCGGAGACCGGGCGATCGTGGCTCCCCGCGACGTCGTCCTGCTCGGGCTCGACAAGACGAAGCTGACCGCCGAGCAGGTGTCCGCCGGACAGGTCGCGGCCTCCGCGCGGGCGATCGCCGACGCGCTGGCGCTCGACGCGGCGACCTACACCCAGCAGGCCGAGGCCGCGGGCGACAAGGCGTTCGTCCAGGCGCTCGTGCTGCGCGCGGAGGAGGCCACGAAGGGCGTCCCGCCGGCCTACGCCCAGATCCCCGGGGCCGTCTCGATCGCTACGCAGCAGCACCTCGCGCCCACCCGCGGGTTCGCGGCGCCCATCCTGGGCACCGTCGGCGACGCCACGGCGGAGATCATCGAGGCGTCGGACGGTGAGGTGGGGGCGGGTGACGTGGTGGGTCTCTCGGGGCTCCAGGCGCGGTACGACGACCAGCTCGCCGGCATCGCGGGACTGACCGTCATCGCAGCCGGCGCGAACAACGACCGCGCCGTCCACGAGGTGCCGGCGCAGCCGGGTGACCCGCTGCGCACGACGCTCGACATCGACCTGCAGGCCAAGGCGGAGACGGCGTTGGCCGACGTCGGCCCGGCCAGCGCGATCGTGGCGATCCGCCCCTCCGACGGGGCGATCCTCGCCGCGGCGAGCGGGCCGGGCAGCGGCGGGCTCAACACGGCGACCTACGGCCAGTACGCCCCTGGCTCGACCTTCAAGGTGGTCTCGTCGCTGGCGCTGCTCCGCACCGGGCTGCGACCCGAGCAGTCCGTGCAGTGCCCGGCCACCACCGTGGTCGACGGCAAGTCCTTCAAGAACTACGACGACTATCCCGCCTCCGGTCTCGGCACGATCACGCTCCGCCGGGCCGTCGCCGGCTCGTGCAACACCGCCTTCATCACCGCTCGCGACCGCTTGGCGGACGGCGACCTCGCCGAGGCCGCTGCGGCTCTCGGACTGGGCGTCGACCACGACCTCGGCTTCCCGGCCTACTTCGGCCAGGTGCCGCCACCGGAGACGGAGACCGAGGCCGCCGCCGACCTCATCGGCCAGGGCACCGTGCTGGCCTCGCCGATGACGATGGCGACCGTCGCCGCCTCGGTCGCCGCCGGCCGGGCCGTGCTGCCCGTGCTGCTCCCCGACCACGAGGTCACCCAGACCCCTCCCGTTGCGCCCCTGACCGGGGACGAGGCAGCGTCGCTCAGGGCGTTGATGCGGGCCGTGGTGACCGAGGGATCGGGGTCGTTCCTCGCCGACCTGCCCGGCGAGGTGGGCGCCAAGACCGGCACCGCGGAGTACGGCGCCGCCGACGGCTCCAACGGACTCCCCACCCACGCCTGGATGATCGCGACGCAGGGCGACCTCGCCGTCGCGGTCTTCGTCGAGACCGGGGAGTCGGGCTCGCGCACAGCCGGTCCGGTCCTGGAGCGCTTCCTATCCTGATGGGTCAGGCCTCGAGGGAGGTCACGTCCCACTGCAGCGCCCGGGTCTCGCGACCGGCCCGGCAGGTCAGCTGGGCCTCGGGGCGCCGGCTGCTCGTCACGACCACCCGCGCACGCCCGGGCAGCGGACCGGTGCCCACCACGTCGATGGTCCACGTCCCGGAGTCGAGGGTGCCCGTCTGCTCCACCAGCGCGGCTCGGCCGCTCCCGATCGGTGCGGGTCCCCAGCGTCCGAGCACGGCGGCCAGCGCTACCTGTTCGGACGGGTGCAGCCCGGCGACACCACGCAGCCGGTCGACGTCGACGCGACCTGCCAGGTGGTCCGCGACGACCTCCACGGAGTCCTCCGGCGCCATCTGGGCGTAGCACGCACCGTCGGGGAGAACCAGGACGTTGGGTGCGAAGCGGTCGCCGCCGAGGTGGCTGCACTCGAAGGTGTCCTGCGGCCACTCGCGGGAGAGCGCGGCGGCGACCGGCCGCCCCTTCACGGCGCAGCAGGCGTCGTGGATGCCGTGGGTGCAGACGAGCAGCAGCATCCCCGGGTACGGCGCGCCCGCGTCGACCGTCAGGGTCGCGAGCAGGTCGTCCGGCTGCTGCCAGTGACCGGTGCGCAGCTCACCGTCGAGGCACCGGAACCACCGACGACCGCCAGAGCCGGCAGGCCCGCGCGTCGACGTGTCCCGGCCGTGCGGCCGGACCAGCACGACCCTCCGGCCGGGGTGCCCCAGCTCTCGCAGGAGGTCGTGGGACAGGTCGGTGTCGAACGGAGCGCTCACGGGCCACGGACCAGGGTGCTCGACCAGCAGCCAGTCACGTTGTGGCGGGGCGGTGCCGATGATCGGGTCGTTGCGCCGGACGGCGCCCTCGGAGCAGCGGAAGGTCATCCGGCGACGACCAGTCCCGCCCCGACCAGCCGCCGTGCCGTCGCCTCCCCGAGCTCCTTCGCGCGCACCACCTCGCCGGCCAGCAGCCGGTCGAGCACGGCACGGGGCACGTCAGCCACCGACACGGTGCCGGCGCGGCTGCGCAGCCGCGGGCCGCCCACCTCGACGTCGGGATCCAGCGAGGGGTCGAGGTGGTGACGCAGGCGCAGCGGTGTCGCCTCCGTCAGGGCGGAGGAGAGGGCGTGCTGGGACAGTGGTCCGAGAGGTTCGGCTCGCTGGGCTCCACGGCGCTTGGCGCGCAGGCGGTCGGCGACCTCGGCCGGGTCGAGTGCCGCCAGGACGTCCCGCAGCTTCGCGGTGACGAGCTCCGCGTCGAGCTCGCCGGCGACCAGGCTCGTGCCCAGCGGAAGTGACTGGCGCGCGTCCGGGTCCTGCGCCAGAGCCTCCAGCGCCAGCTCGAGGAGCTGCTCGGCCACGGAGAAGCGCGTCCAGCTGTGCACGCCCAAGGTGAGGTGGACGGTGACGCCGCCGAGGGCGCTGGCCGAGTGCAGGAAGCCGCGGGGCAGGTAGAGGACGTCCCCGGGCTCCAGCACGACGTCGATGACCGCCTCCTGCTGGGCTGCTGAGCGTACGTCCTCGCGCCGGTCGGTCCAGGGTTGGTCGCGCAGGGGGGACGGCAGGACGGGAGCGTGGATGGACCACCGCTTGCGCCCGCTCACCTGGAGCACGAAGACGTCGTGGACGTCGTAGTGGTCCGCGAACCCCTGGTTCTGCGGGGGCGTCACGTAGGCGTTCGCCTGGACGGGGTGGCCGAGATCGGAGGCCAGCTGCTGGCAGAAGTCGATGACGGGAGGCCACGTCCGGTGCAGGCCCTGCAGGACCAGCGTCGAGCCGTCGGCGAAGAGGGCGGCCAGTCTGTCGTCGCTGACCTGGTCGGCGATGCCGGCGCCGACGCCGCCGGGCGCCGTGAAGGCGGCGTTGCCCAACGTCGCGCCGTCCTTGGCGACCCGCAGGAAGGGCGTCCGCAGGCCTCGGCGGCTGAGCAGCTCGTCGACCGCGGCCTCGCTCAACAGGTCGGCGAAGGCGTCCGGGTCCGCAGCGGCGTACAACCCCGGCTCCTGACCCCAGGTCACCTGCGCGAAGGAGGCGACGTCGTCGACGAGGCGACCCAGCGCGGGCCGGCTGCTCATCGAGACGGCGGGCCCGGGGTCGTCCCCGGGCCCGCCGTCATCGGCGATGGATGGCGTCATCAAGAGGTGCTGTCAGCGCCACCGTCAGCGCCACCGTCGGCGCCCCCGTCGGCGCCCCCGTCGGCGCCACCGTCCGCACCGCCATCCGCACCGCCATCCGCACCGCCATCCGCACCACCGTCGGCGGGACCTGCGGTCGAGGTGACTGCAGCATCACTCATGGTGTCCTCCACTGCATGTTCCGAGAGTCCGGGTGGGGTTCTGACCCCTCCTCCATCAGTCATGTCGTCCTCCATTGCACGTCGTGGCCCGAGAGCCCGAAGCGTCGCCGTTCGGCGTCACTCTCACCTGTATAGCCCCCAATGGTCGCCCTGCCCACCCCCCGGGGGCGGGCGATGATCGCCCTCGACGCCGGCGGCCCTAGCGTGGCCCCATGCGGTTCGAAGGAGTGCGCCTCGTCTCCGTGACCGGTCCCGCGCCGGCGGGGTCCGTCGACGTGACGGTCAACGACGGCGTCGTCACCGGGATCGAGCCGGCAGCCGATCCGGAACTCGACGGCGGCTGGTTGATGCCCGGCCTGTGGGACCAGCACGTCCACCTCGGCCAGTGGTCACTCACCTCCGCACGGCTCGACCTGGCGCCGGCGCGGTCGAGCGCCCACGCGGTCGAGCTCGTGCGCGAACGGCTGGCTGAGTGGCCCGACCTGCCCGTGATCGGCTGGGGCCATCGTCCCACCGCCTGGGACGAAGCACCGGTGGTCTCCGACCTCGACGCGATCGAGACCGACCAGCCCATCGTGCTGATCTGCGGGGACGGCCACCACGGCTGGCTCAACACCCGGGCTCTCCAGATGCTCTTCCTGCCGACGCGCGAAGGCGTCGTCGCCGAGGGCGAGTGGTTCCAGGCCTACGGCCGCCTCAGCAGCGTCATCGGAGTCGACGGCACCGGTCCGGACGCCTATCGCCGGGCCCTCGAGGCCGCGGCCGCCCAAGGGGTCGTCGGCGTCGTGGACTTCGAGTTCAGCGGCAGCATCGCCGAGTGGCTGGAGCGCTGGAGCGGGGGTGCCGACCTGCTCCGCGTGCGGTTCGCGTCGTACGCCGACGGGCTGGCCGACGTCCTCGATCGTGGACTGTCCTCGGGGCAGCCGTTGGGTGAGGACCCGCGGCTGACGATGGGTCCGCTCAAGATCATCAGCGACGGCTCGCTCAACACCCGGACCGCGTGGTGCTGCGAGCCCTACGCGGAGAAGGCGGTGCTCGGCTTCCCGCACGGTCAGCCCAACCAGACTCCGGACGAGCTGCGGGCCCTGCTGCGCCGAGCGGTCGAGGCGGACCTCGACGTCGCCGTCCACGCGATCGGCGACCGGGCGGTCACCGAGGCGCTCGAGGCCTTCGCCGACACGGGCGCCCGCGGCGGCATCGAGCACGTGCAGCTCACGACGCGCGACGACGTACGCCGCATGGCCGAGCTCGGCGTCCGAGCCAGCGTGCAGCCCGCCCACCTGCTGGACGACCGCGAGGTCACCGAGCGCCTGTGGCCGGGTCGCGGCGAGCGGTGCTTCCCGCTGCGCTGGATGCTCGACGACGGGGTCGAGGTGGTGCTCGGCTCTGACGCTCCGGTCTCACCGCTCGACCCCTGGCTGGCGATCGCGGCGGCCGTCCACCGGGCCGACGAGGGGGACCAGCCCTGGCACCCGGAACAGTCGATCACCGCTCGCGAGGCCCTGGCTGCGTCCACCGACGGTCGGGGCACCGTCGCCGTCGGTCACCCGGCCGACCTCGTGCTCCTCGACGTCGATCCCCTCGCCGGCGACGACGACCCGGCGCACGCGGCACGGCTGCGGTCGATGGCCGACCACGTCCGCGGCACCTGGGTGGCCGGCGAGCGAGTCCACTGAGGCGTGCTGACATGAGAGCCGCGCCGCTGGTGTGCGTCCCCGGTCTCGGGCTGGACCCGGCCGCCTGGGCGCCGACCATCGCCTCCCTGCCCGAGACGGATGCGCGAGTCGTGGTGCTGCCCGGCTACGGCGTCCGTCCCTCCCGGTCCGACGACCTGCGTCCTGACGCGCTGGCCGACCGGCTGGTGGACCGGCTCGTCGACCTGCCCACCCCGGTGGTGCTGGCCGCTCACTCGGCGTCCTGCCAGATCGTGGTCGCCGCGGCGGCGTCGGCGCCACAGCTGGTCTCCGGGCTGGTGCTGATCGGCCCCACGACCGATCCTCGCGCCGGGTCGTGGCCCTCTCTGGCCCAGCGCTGGCTGCGCACGGCCTGCTGGGAGCGGCCCGGCCAGGTGCCCTACCTCGCTCGCACCTACCGCCGCACGGGGCTGTTGTGGATGGCACGCACGATGGAGGCCGCCCGCCGCGACGACGTCCGGCAGGGGCTCGCCGCCGTCCGGTGTCCGGTTCTCGTCGTGCGCGGCCGGCACGACCGGATCTGTCCCGACGACTGGGCGCGTGCCGTCGCCTCGATCGCGCCTGCCGGCTCGCGGGCCGTCACGCTGGCGCAGGGCGGGCACATGGTGCCGCTGACGCACGGCGTCCTCCTGGCCGCCGCCGTACGGGAGCTCACGGGGGCGTGAGCTACGCCAGCGCCAGCGTCGCCTCGAGCACGAACCGCGGCTCCTCCAGCCGGTCGCCGTACAGCTCACGCAGCTGCTGGACGCGGTACCGGACGGTCTGCGGGTGCACGAACAGCTCGCCGGCCACGGCGTCGCGGCGGCCCTGGTTGAGGACCCACGAGCGCAGGGTCTCGGTCAGCTTCTCGGCGGTGGCTGGTCGCTGGTCGGCGAGCGGCGCGAGCACGAGGGTCCGGAGGTCCGCGCGCGTCGCCTCGTCGGCCGCGAGCAGGAGACCCGCGAGGTGCTCGTCGGTGTCGACGACGCCTGGGACGTCGAGCGCGCACGCGCGGAAGGCCCGCTGGTGCGACCGCGCCACCTCGAGCCACGGCACTGTCGGCCCGACCACCGCTGAGGTCCCGCTGAGGGCCCGCAGCAGGCCCTTGCGGGCCGACGCGGAGCCGGCGGACGGCACGAGCAGCAGGCTGCGGCCCTCCGGCACCCAGCTGAGGTCGTCGGTGGGCTGGAGGGTGTCGGCAGAGAGCAGCTTCAGGGCCTGGGAGCCCTGCGACTCGGGCAGCAGCACGGCGACCAGGGCTTCGGGCGGGTCCCACTCGGCGCGCGCCGCCGCCGCCACGACCGCGTCCGGGGCGGCCCCGGTCACCAGGGCGCGGGCCAGCCGCTCGAGGTTGCGCTGCCTGATCCGGCCCGTGCTCTCCAGCTCGTCGGTGTGTCCAGCGGCACTGGCGGCGGACAGCTCGTCGATGTAGGCGAAGACCAGCTCGGCGAAGCGGGCGATCTGCTCGGCGTCCACGTCTTGGGCGACAGCCGCCCGGGAGAGGTCGCGCCACGCCACCCGGGCGCCGATGCGGTAGGCCGCCAACAGTGCCTCCATCGTCCGGCCGCTGCGCGCCTCGCCTCGGCCGAGGCGGTAGGCGCCCTCGAGGGCGGGGGCCAGCGGCGTGCTCACGTCCTCCTCGCTGGCGAGCGTGAGGAAGCCGCCGAGGGCGAGCTCCACGGCGTTGCGGATCGTGGCACCCATCTGGCCGGCCAGCGCGCCGGCATAGCTCGGTACCTCCGCGATGATCGCCTTCACGGCGCTCTCGGCGACCTGCGCCAGTGAGGACCGCATGACGGCGGCGACCTCAGGGTCGAGCCCTACCTGGGTGCGTTGTTGTGCCTGTTGTTGTCCATCGGGGCGTGTCCGCTGCCGCGCCATGACGCCTCCCACCTCGTTCTTGTTCGCAATGAACAAGAGTGTACGTCCGATTCACGCGCTCACGGCAGGAACTCGACTCCCGCGACAGGCATGGTTGAACCATGAGCATGACACTGATGGCAGGCAAGGGCGCACCACTGCGCTCACGCCTGGCACGGTTGGCCGAGACGGTGACCACCCCTCTGTTGCCGGCCGACGTCTTCGACCTCTTCGCTCCGCTCCGGGCGGGTGCCGACCTGCGCGGCCGCATCGAGGAGGTCCGCGCCGAGACCCCGGACGCGGCGACCATCATCATCCGTCCCGGCGCCGACTGGGCGGGCCACGTGCCCGGTCAGTACCTCCGTATCGGCATCGACGTCGACGGCGTGCGCCAGTGGCGTGCCTACTCCCTGACCCACGGCCCGCGCGCCGACGGCCGCATCTCCATCACCGTCAAGGCCGTGCCGGACGGGAAGGTCAGCAACCATCTCGTCCATGCGGCCGTTCCCGGCACGCTGGTCCACCTCGAGCAGGCGGCCGGCGACTTCGTCCTCAAGACCGACCACGACCGGCTGCTGTTCGTCACCGCCGGCTCCGGCATCACCCCCGTCATCGGGATGCTGCGCAACTTGTTCCCCAGCACCGACGACGGCGTCCTGCGGCTCGACCGGAGCAAGGACCCCGACATCGTCGTCGTCCACGTGGCGCCCAGCGAGCCCGACTCGATCTTCATCCGCGACCTCCGGGCCCTCGACGCCGCCGGTGCGATCACCCTCATCGCCCGCTACGACGACGTCCACGGTGTGATGGACGTGTCGCAGCTCGCCGAGCTGGTGCCCGACCTCGCCGAGCGCCGTACGCTGGCCTGCGGCCCCGCCGGACTGCTCGACGCCCTCGGCGCCGACCACGAGGTCGCCGGCCTCGAGCTGGTGACGGAGCAGTTCCGTACGGCGCGCATCGAGCCCGGCGACGGTGGGACGGTGGCGTTCGCCGACGGCATCACCCTCGAGGCCGACGGCGCCACCTCGATCCTGGACGCGGCCGAGGAGGCCGGTGTCCTGATGCCCAGCGGGTGTCGCATGGGCATCTGCATGGGCTGTGTCCTGCCGATGAGGGCGGGCGCGGTGCGCGACCTCCGCAACGGCCAGATCACCGCCGTCGTCCCCGGCGAGACCGGCGCCATCAAGGTGCAGACCTGCATCAACGCCGCTGCCGGCCCGTGCCACATCGACCACTGACCCGACGACCCCTGACCACCCCGAAGGAGTCACCATGACCACGATCCAGAAGCAGGCGCACAACCCGATCGGCCACCTCACCGAGGCCGACATCGAGCAGATTGGCATCGAGCTCGACGCCATCCGCCAGGACGTGCTCGACAGCCGCGGCGCCGACGACGCGGCGTACATCCGCAAGCTCATCGACACCCAGCGCAAGCTCGAGCTCGGCTCGCGGGCCGTGCTGCTCTTCAGCGCGTTCCCGCCGGCCTGGGTCCTGGGCACGGCCGGCCTCAGCGTCTCGAAGATCCTCGACAACATGGAGATCGGCCACAACATCCTCCACGGCCAGTGGGACTGGATGCGCGAC
>CADCUM010000006.1 GCA_902805885.1 uncultured Nocardioides sp.
AGCGGACCCCGAACCGGCCGGACGCCGTCGGGACCTGGACCGGGCTCACCCCTGCCACCACCCGTGCCGACCTGGCGCGGGCGGCGTACGAGGCGCTGCTGTGCTCGCTCGCCGACGCGGTCGACCGCCTCGTCGAGGAGACCGGCGAGCAGCCCCGCCGCCTGCTCCTCGTCGGCGGCGCGACCAGGAGCGCCGCGCTCCGCGCCCTCGCCCCGGCCGTGCTCGGTCGTCCCGTGACGCTGCCGCCACCCGGCGAGTACGTCGCCCTGGGCGCCGCACGCCAGGCGGCGTGGGCGCTCTCCGGTGCGACGGAGCCGCCCGGCTGGGCCCTGCCCGACCTGCAGGTCGTCGAGGCCGAGCCCACCCCTCACGTCCGCGGGGCCTACGCCGACCTCCGCGCGCGCACGGGGGCCTGGACCCCCACCACCCCGTCCTGACCACCACCCCGGAAGGCACCTCATGAGCATCGACGTCCCCACGCCCACCCCCGAGGACAAGTTCTCCTTCGGCCTCTGGACCGTCGGCTGGCAGGGCGTGGACCCGTTCGGCAGCGCGACCCGACCGGCGATGGACACGGTCTACGCGCTGGAGAAGCTGGCGGGACTCGGCGCCTACGGCGTCAACTTCCACGACGACGACGTGATCGCGTTCGGGAGCGACGACGCGACGCGCGACCAGATCATCGCGCGCTTCAAGAAGGGCCTGGCGGACACCGGCCTGGTCGTCACGACGTCCACGACCAACCTCTTCTCCCACCCGATGTTCAAGGCCGGCGGCTTCACCAACAACGACCGCGAGATCCGCCGCTTCGCGCTGCGCAAGGTCATGCGCAACATCGACCTCGCCGCCGAGCTCGGCGCGCAGGTCTACGTCGCCTGGGGCGGCCGCGAGGGAGCCGAGTACGGCGCCTCCCAGGACACCCGGGTCGCCCTGGACCGGATGAAGGAGGCCTTCGACCTCCTCGGCGAGTACGTCACCGCGCAGGGCTACGACCTGCGCTTCGCCATCGAGCCGAAGCCCAACGAGCCCCGCGGCGACATCCTGCTGCCGACCGTGGGCCACGCGATGGCGTTCATCGAGAAGCTCGAGCGCCCTGAGCTGGTCGGCGTGAACCCGGAGATCGGGCACGAGGAGATGGCCGGCCTCAACGCCGCGGCCGGCTACGCGCAGGCGCTGTGGCAGGGGAAGCTCTTCCACATCGACCTCAACGGGCAGAACGGTCCGAAGTACGACCAGGACCTGCGCTTCGGCGCCGGCAACGTGCGCGGCGCGTTCTGGGTCGTCGACACGCTCCTCGCCGGCGGGTACGACGGTCCCGTGCACTTCGACTACAAGCCGGTCCGCACCGAGGACGACGAGGGCGTGTGGGTGAGCGCGGCGGCCAACATGCGCAACTACCTGATCCTGCGCGAGAAGGTGAAGGCGTTCCGGGCCGACCCCGAGGTCCAGGCCGCCCTCGAGGCCGCCAAGGTGCCGGAGCTCGAGACGCCTACGCTGGGCGAGGGCGAGGGCTGGGAGCAGCTGCTCCGGGCCGAGCTGGGCGACCCGGACCAGCTGGCCGAGCGGGGCGCGGGCTTCGAGCTCATCGACCAGCTGGCGCTCGAGCACCTGTACGGCGTCCGCTGACCGGCCGTTCCACGGGGCCCGGACGCATGACCGCCGGCACCGAGGGCCTGCGGCGGCACAACACCGCTGCCGTGCTCCGCGCCCTGCGCCGGCTCGGCCCGGCCACCCGGGTCGAGCTGGCCCGGCACACCGGGCTGGCCAAGGCGACGGTCGGCGCGATCGTCGCCGACCTCGAGAGCGCCGGTGCCGTGGTCGAGGAGGGGTCGCGCCCGGGGGTCCGGGGCCGGCCGGGCCGACCGGTGGTGCTGCGCGGCGACGGCTTCGTCGGGCTCGGACTCGAGCTCAACGTCGACTACGTCTCGGCCGTGGTGCTCGACCTCGCCGGCACGGTGCGGTTCAGCGAGAGCCGCCCGGCGGGCAGCCGCGACGGCGGCCGGGCCGACCTGCTCGCGCTCGCTCGCGTCGCCCTGTCGGAGCGCGTCGGCCCCGGGTCGGCACTGGTCGGGGTCACCGCCGCCGTGCCCGCGCTGGTGCGGGCGGACGACCGGACCGTGGCCTGGGCGCCCAACCTCGACGTCGCCGGACCGGGGCTCGCCGACGACCTCGCCGCGCTCGCCCCCGGGGCCCCGGTCGGGGTGAGCAACGACGCCAACTGCGCGGCGTACGCCGAGTCGCACCACGGCGCCTCCCGGGGCGCCGCGCACGCGCTCTACCTGACCGGCACCGTCGGCATCGGTGCCGGCATCGTGCAGGACGGCGAGCTGGTGCGGGGCGCTGCGGGCTTCGCCGGGGAGGTGGGCCACATGCCGGTCGGCGACTCGACGGCCCGCTGCGGCTGCGGGCGCCGGGGCTGCTGGGAGGCGTCGATCGGGCTGCACGCCATGCTCGCCGCCGTGGGCATGCCGGAGCTGGAGACCCCGGTGCGCACGGCCGAGGCGGTGGCCGCCCGCGCCCGCACCGACGCGGGCGTGGCGACGGGGCTCGAGCGGATCGGCCGCGACGTCGGCACCGGCCTCGCCATCCTCGCGGGCGTCCTCGACCCGCAGGTCGTGGTGCTGGGCGGCTACTTCGTCCCGCTCGGCGAGCTCGTGCTCGAGGCGGCCCACCGTACGCTCGACGAGCGGCTGGCGTCGGCCGTGCAGGTCCGCCCGGAGCTCCGGCTCAGCACGCTCGGCATCGAGGCCGCGGCGCTCGGCGCCGCCGAGCAGTCCTTCGACCCGGTCTTCTCCGGCCGCCGCGACCTCACGTCCTGACCGCGGCCGCTCTGCGGGAGGCGTGGTCCCCCCGGGCCCCCGACCCGGCGTTCAGCCGGCCAGCCCGGCGCGTACGTCGACCAGTGCGGTGCCGAGCGCGGCCACCGGGTCCACGAACAGCGGCTCCAGCGCGATCTCGGCCGCGCCGAGGAGGGCCGAGTCCGAGCCGAGCCCGGGGAGTGCCAGCGTGACCGACTCCAGGGGCGCGGGGAGCGTGCGCTCGGTGAGGCCGGCGTTCACCTCGGCGCGGACGAGGGAGTAGAGCGAGCGGAAGTAGCCGCCCAGCACCACCATGCGCGGGTTGAAGACGTTGACGATGCTGGCCAGCCCGTGACCCAGCGCCGTGCCGGTGGCCCGCAGCTGGGCCGGCGGCTCGCCGTACCCGTCGAGCACCTCGTCGAGCTGCGCGACCTTGTCGGCCGGGCAGTGGATCGCCTCGGCGATGGCATGGGCACCGACCTCGGTCTCCCAGCAGCCGCGGTTGCCGCAGTGGCAGGTGAGGCCCGCGAGGCCGAACGGGAGGTGGCCGACCTCGCCGAAGTAGCCGCCGGCGCCGTCGAGCTTCACGCCGCCGGCGATGATCCCGGCACCCACGCCGACGTTCCCCGAGATGTAGATGAGGTCGTCGACCCCGACCCCGACACCACGGCGGTGCTCGGCCAGGGCGCCGAGGTCGGCGTCGTTGCCCAGCTGCACCGGGATGTCGACGCCGAGGGCGGCGAGCACGATCCCGCCGAAGGAGACGTCCTGCCAGCCCAGGTTGGGGGCGAGCCGGATCAGGCCGTCGGTGCGCCGGACCAGGCCGGGGACGCTGATGCCGATGCCGACGAGCGGGGCGGCGGGCGGCGCGTCCGCGACGACCTGGCGGACCAGGGAGGCGACGGACGCCCCGACCTGCCACGCCTCGCCGCCGTCGTGGACGGGCGCCTGTGCGCGCTGCAGCACCTGGCCGCCCAGCCCGACCCGGGCGACGACGGCGCGGTCGACGCCGAGGTCGACGGCGACGACGTACGGCCCCTCGGCCGCGATCCGCACGCCCGCGGACGGCCGGCCCGCGCCCTGCCTCGCGCCCTCCACCGGGTGGGCGCGCTCCGAGACCCCCAGCGACTCCAGCTCGGCCACCAGCCCCGCGATGGTGCTCCGGTTGAGCCCCATCAGGCTGGTGAGCTCGGCCCGGGAGATGTGCCCCGCCCGGTGGACGTGCCGCAGCACGGTCCCGAGGTTGTGGCGCCGGACGGCCTCCTGGTTGGTGCCCAGTCCCGCGCGCCGCTGGGGGCTCACGTCGGCGACCTCAGACTCCTGCAGCCGAGCGGCGGCGCCGCGAGATGGCGTCCACGCTCGCGGCCAGCAGGAGGACGCCGCCCGTCACGATGAAGTTGATGTAGCTCGCCTGGTCGAGCAGGCCGAGGCCGTTCGGGATCGTCGCGATCACCAGGCCGCCCACCACGGCGTCGATGGCTCGGCCGCGGCCACCGAAGAGGCTGGTGCCGCCGATGACCGCCGCACCCACGGCGTACAGCAGCTCGTTGCCACCTCCGGAGCCCGGGGAGACCTTGCCCGTGTACGACGCCGCGAGCAGGCCGCTGATCGCCGCCATGCCGGAGCAGATCACGAAGGCCATGATCTTGATGCGGCGGACGTTGATGCCGGCGCGGCGCGCGGCCTCGGCGTTGCCGCCCACGGCGTAGAGATGCCGACCGAAGCGCGTCCTGGTGAGCACGAAGGTCCAGAAGAGCAGCAGGGCGACCACGACCGGCGCCACCCATGGCACGCCGCTGATGTCGAATGTCGGGTTCGGCGAGCGGTTCGCGCTGAGCAGCGCGGTGAGGCCGAGGACGATCAGGGCCAGCACGGCGATCTGGAGCAGCACGAGACCGAGCGGCTTGTGCACCAGGCCTCGCGCGGACAGGGACCGGTAGCGCCACAGCGAGAGGGCAGCGAAGGCCAGCACGATGACGACCGCCGCGACCCAGCTCGCCGTGACCGGCACGTTCTTGATCGAGAGCCCGCGGAGCACCGGGTCGTTGAACCGGAGCGACCCGCCGGAGCCGATGAGCCGGAGCGGCACCGCCTGGAGGGCCAGGAAGAAGGCGAGCGTGACGACGAAGGACGGGATGCCCAGGAACGCCACCAGCGAGCCGATGACGAGCCCGATCAGGGCGCCCAGCGCGATGCCGGCGAGCGTCGCCGCCCACCACGTCCAGTCGTAGTCGATGAGCATCAGCGCGATGATCGTCGCCGAGGCACCCCCGGCGACTCCCGCCGACAGGTCGATCTCGCCGAGCAGCAGCACGAAGACCAGACCCATCGCCAGGACGATGATGGAGCCTGCCTGGACCACCAGGTTGGCCATGTTGTACGTCGTCAGGAAGCGGTCGTTGAGCGACGCGAAGACGATGAAGAGGAAGACCAGCCCGAGGATGGCGGGCAGTGATCCCATGTCGCCGCCGCGGAGCCGGTTGAGGTAGTCGCGCGCCGAGTCGCCGATGGTCGCGGCGTGCCGGTTGTCGCTGTCGAAGCCCGCGGTGGCGCCGCTGCTGGGGGTGCTGCTGGGGGTGACGTCGTGCTGGACGTCGGTTCCGTCGGTCATGGTGAGGTCTCCGGTCCTGGTCAGACGGTCGCGGTCGCGGGGTTCTCGGCGATGCCGAGGTGTCCCGAGCGTCCGGCGGTGATGAGCTCGACGACCTGGCCGTGGGTGACGTCCTTCGACGGGACGTCAGCGGCCACCCGGCCGAGGTAGAGCGCGGTGATCCGGTCGGCGACCTCGAACACGTCACCCATGTTGTGCGAGATCAGCACCACTCCCAGCCCACGGTCGGCCAGCCGGCGCACCAGGTCGAGGACCTGCCGGGTCTGGGCGACACCGAGGGCGGCGGTCGGCTCGTCGAGCAGGACGACCTTGGAGTTCCAGAGCACGGCCTTGGCGATCGCAACGGTCTGCCGCTGGCCACCGGAGAGGCTGGCCACGCTCTGGCGCACCGACTTCACGGTGCGGACCGACAGCGAGGAGAGGGTCTCGCGAGCGCGGGACTCCATGGACACCTCGTCCAGGCCGACGCCCTTCATCTCCTCCCGCCCCAGGAACATGTTCTGGACGATGTCGAGGTTGTCGCACAGGGCGAGGTCCTGGTAGACGACCTCGACGCCGAGGGCCGCCACGTCGCGCGGCCCGTGCACCTCGACCTGCTTGCCGCCGAAGTAGTAGTCACCGGTGTCGCGGCCGTAGATGCCGGCGATGATCTTGACCAGGGTCGACTTGCCGGCGCCGTTGTCGCCGACCAGTGCGGTGACCTGGCCGGGGTAGACGGCGAAGTCGACGTCGTGCAGCACGTGCGCCACGCCGAAGCTCTTGTTCACTCCACGCAGCTCGAGCAGGGGCTCAGCCATGGATCCCACGTCCCATCGAGAGGAATTTGTTGTTCGAGAGAACAGGAACGGCGCCCGGACCGGGTGCGGTCCGGGCGCCGTCCGTAGCTGGATCAGGTGGTCAGGAGATGCCGGCGTCCGCGCAGAGGTCGGCGAACTCGTCGACGCACACGTCCTCGGCCTTCTGGCCGCCGTCCTCGATCACGTCGCCCACGTTGTCCTTGGTGATGGACTGCGGCTCGAGCAGGATCGCGGGGACGTCGCGGCCACCCTCGGAGTCCTCGACCGTGCCGGTGGTCTCGGCCTCCTCGCCCTTGACCAGCGCGATGGCGGCGTCGGCGAGCGCCTCGGCCTCCTGCGTGGCGGACTTGTAGACCGTCATGCACTGGGTGCCGGCGAGGACGTTCTGCAGACCCTCGACGGTGGCGTCCTGACCGGTCACGGGGACCTTGCCGGCCTGGCCGTTGGCCTCCAGGACGCCGATCGCGGCGCCGCCCAGTCCGTCGTTGGCGGCCAGCACGCCGTCGACCTTGCCGTCGGCAGCGGTGTAGAGCTGCTGGAAGATCGTCGCCGCCTCCTCGTTGTCCCACTCGGGGACGGCCTGCTCGCCGACGTTCTCGTAGGGCATCTCGTCGAGCACGCTGTGCGCGCCCTCGGCGAAGAGCGTGGCGTTGTTGTCGGTGGGCGAGCCGTTGAGGTAGACGATGTTCGCCTCCTTGTCACCGAGGCAGTCCGCGAGGCCCTGGCCCTGCAGCTCGCCGACGACGGTGTTGTCGAAGGAGACGTAGTACTCCGCCGAGCCGCCCAGGGTGAGGCGGTCGTAGTCGATGGTGGCGACGCCCTGGGACTCGGCCTTCTCCTGGATCGCAGCACCCGACTCGGAGTCGAGGTTGACGATCGCAAGGACCGTCACGCCGTCACCGATCATGGTGTCGGCGATCTGGGTCATCTTCTCGGCGTCGCCCTCGGCGTTCTGGATGTCGTGATCGACCCCGGCCTCGTCGAAGGCTGCCTCGAGAGCCGGGCGGTCCGCGCTCTCCCAGCGGACCGAGGACTCGGTGTCGGGGAGGATGACGCCGACCTTGCCCTCGGACTCGCTCGCGCTGCCGGTCTCGCCCCCCTCGGACTCGTTGCCGCACGCGGTCAGGGTCATGGCCGTCGACAGCATGCCGACGAGGAACAGACTGTGCTTCCGCTTCACGCGAATCGCCTCCTAGCGATGTCACGCCGACCTGCCGCCATTAGTCAGGCTCCGACGCGTGTTTGTTGTTCGGCACAACATATGCAGTGACGGTGGTCACGTCCATAGCCGCCGACGGCTGTTGTCAGTTTGTTACCGAACCGCGCTCGTCCCGGGTGGTCGGGCGGTCTGGACAGCCGGCGTCCCGGCCCGGTCTACCGTGGCGGGGTGCCGCCACCTCCCGGTCCTGCGACCACTCGCTCCCGCACGGCCCGGTGGGGCGCCCTCGCGCTGCTCGTGCGGCCGGCGTACGTCGCGACGGAGGTCGTCGCCGCCGCGGCGACGACCGGCGGCTACAGCTTCGTCGCGGACTCGGTCAGCCGCCTGGGCGAGGTCGGCTGCTCCACGGCGTACTGCTCGCCGCGCCACGAGGTCATGAACGGCTCGTTCGTCGTCTTCGGCCTCCTGCTGGCGGGGGGCGCGGTGCTCCTCGCGCGTCCCTCGGGCCCGTGGGCCACCGCGTTGCTGGTCGTCTCCGGCCTCAGCTCCGTCGCGACGGGCCTCGCGCCGCTGGACCAGGACGCCGCCCTGCACACGGTCGCGGCGACCCCGTTGTTCGTCGCCCAGCCACTGGCGCTGCTGGTGCTGGGCATGCGCCTGCGCGACGTCCGGCCCCGGCTGTCGGTCGCGCTGCTCCTGACCGGTGGGCTCACCGCGGTCGCGGCCGTGGCCTTCGTCGTCGGGGGCGGCGGCCCGCTCTCCGGTGCGCTCGAGCGGACCGCGCTCTGGCCCGTCCTGGGCGGGCTCGCCGCGTACGCCTGGACCGTGCTGCGCCCGACGCAGCGCGGCTGAGCCCCGGGCGACGCCGGTCCGGCCGAGTCCGCCGGGGGACTGGTCCAGGCGAGGAGCGGGGCGACAGGCGGAGCGGGGCCGTCTGGCCGCAGAACGGGACCGGGCCCGCCCCTCGCGGTGAACGAGGGACGGGCCCGTGGGTCGTCCTGGGGTCAGCGGCTGGTGCTGCGCTTGTACGTCTTGGTCCTGGCGATCGAGCCCGACGACACGTCGTCGGCGTCGTCGGTGAAGCCCATGACACCGATGCGACCCGTCACGGTCGCCTCCCGCGAGGTGGAGTCGTACTTGTAGACGAACTCGTAGCCGCCCTCGGAGCCCCGCTCGTACGACGTGAACTGCGCCAGCTCGCCGACGCCGGTCCAGGTCATGTCGACCGGCGGCGTCGCGGTGGACCCGTGGTTGTCCACGACCAGGGTGCCGGTCAGGCGCGCAGTGTTGAGCTTGCGGTCGATGGTGAAGGTGACGACGCCCTCCGTGAGGGGGCGCTTGCCGAGGAAGTCGCACGTGGGCTCCTCCCCGTGCGTGGGGACCGGCTCCTCGAGGTGCCCGCCGTGACCGCCGCCGCCGGGGACCTCGCCCGGGTCGCAGGCGTAGTCGAAGACCTTGCCGAACACCCGACCGCCCGAGCTGGACGTCTCGGCCTGGAGGAAGCCGACGTGGACGTTGCCGCCCACGCCCGGGAGCTCGCCGTACTCGACCCACTCGGCGCTGGCGCCCTCGCTGGACGAGCGGTACGTCCAGCGGTCGCCGGCCTCCGCAGGCACCGTGACGGCCAGCGAGGCGAGCGGGACGAGCGAGAGGACGGCGGCGGTGATGATCCTGCGTGGAGCCATGGGTTCCCCCTGTAGGTGGTGTGTGGTGGTGCGGGACGGTGCTGGGTGGTGCGGATCAGCGACGGGTGTGCAGCCGGTCCAGGACCAGGGCGCCGACGGCGTCCCCCTGGAGCTTCCCGAGCTCGATCCCCATCGAGTAGTGGATGCCGCCGTAGATGCGCGACTGCGCCGCCTCGTCGGCAGCGTGGGTGAACGAGGTGAAGGACCGCGCCGCCATGTTGCGGACCCGGTGGCTGTCGTCGACGTACGGCGCGCTGCCGAGGAGCTCGGTCAGGACGGTGCTCGCGGCGCGCGACGCCACCGAGTGCCCGGAGGTGAACTCCGGGAACTGCGGGGTGTTCACCCAGGTGTTCCACGTCGGGTCGATGTGGCGCCGCACGTAGGTCACCGGACGCAGCAGGTTGAGCCGGTACTTCCACGTCCAGCAGTTGAGGAACGCGTCGTGCAGGGCGACGCCGAGCCGTGCGTAGGCCTCGAGCGCCGACGCCAGGGGCAGGTCGTGCTGCTGGCAGAACTGCTGCGTCGCCAGCATCCAGTGCCCGGACGGCAGTCCGGACAGGAGCGGGTTGTCGGTCCAGAAGCGGGCGATCGCGCGCTGCTCGTCGGTGAGCGCGAGACCCGTCTCGTAGGTCAGCATCGCCTGCTGGTGGAACTCGGAACCGGCGACCTCGGAGTAGGGGACGTGGTCCTGCGGCACGACCTCGGCAGGGTCGCGCAGCACCATCGGGCGGACCTCGGACCAGTACGGCTCGATCGCGCGGCCGAAGTTGGGCGGCGTCGGCACCCACTTGTCGGGCCCGACCGGCGGGACGTAGGCCCGGCCCACCACGGAGGAGTGGCCGTCGGCGGCGATCCACGGCAGCAGGGCCTCGCCCACACGTCGACCGTGCGCGAGCGACCTCCTGATGACGACCCCGGGGACGCCGGCGTCGACGCGAGCCGCCACCTGGCCGTCGTACGTCGTGGCCAGGAGCGCCTTGGACGCGGCCGCCCCGTTGGCGAAGAGGGCAGCAGCCACGGCGGCGACGCTCGCCGCGAGCATGCAGGGCACGTCGACGCGTCCCGGCGGCGGCTTCGGGAGCGCGCCGAGGCCGGTGAGCTGGCCGGCCAGCGAGCGCAGCTCGAGCACCGGGGCGGCCGCCTCGTACATCGCGATCGCGCAGTAGGCGTAGACGCGGGACGCGTTGGGTGGCGTCAGTCCCTCGGGCCACACGACGTCGTAGATGGTGGACATCCACGCGTGCGCGCACTCGGCGGGGGTGTCGGACCCGCCGGGCCAGGGGCCGGCGGCGGCGTCGTGCGCCGCGAAGCCGGGCGCGGCCCCGACGGCCAGTGCCGCCAGGCCGCCGACTCCCCCGGCCAGGATGCTGCGTCGTGCGACCCCCGACGTTCCGAGCATGGGCATGTTCATGTGCGACCCCCGTCGAACCTGGCCCACCCCCGTCGAGCAAGCCGTCTTGGGAACCTAGACGCGCGCCGGGTCGGGTTGGTTGCCGCCACGCGGGAACGGGTCGTCGCGACTAGACCAGTGTCCGGTGCCGCGGCGGGAACGACGAAGCCCCAGGTCCTCGGACCTGGGGCCATCGTGGGTGCTGCGGTGCGCGAGGGGGGATTTGAACCCCCACGCCCTTTCGGACACTGCGACCTGAACGCAGCGCGTCTGCCGTTCCGCCACTCGCGCTTGAAGCGGGCTCAGGCTACCCCACGGCTCGGACGCGCTCCCAATCGGATGAGGGAGGCGTCCCGTACGGCGGGGCGGTGGCGTGGGGGCGCACGCACCGGACAGTACGATCGAGCGGACCGGCCAGGGCCGACGCACGGGTGCGTCGCGCACCGGTCGATCGGGTCCGACCCAGGTTGATCGCAGGTTCGACGCAGACGGCGCGGCGGAGAGGAGGCACGGTGAACGGACTGCAGCGGTTCGAGCAGCGGCTCGAGCAAGCCATCTCCGGCGTCTTCGCCAAGGCCTTCCGCAGCGCCGTGCAGCCGGTCGAGATCGCTGCCGCGCTGCAGCGCGAGTGCGACAACAACGCCCAGATCCTCAGCCGGCAGCGGCGCCTGGTCCCCAACGAGTTCCACGTGGAGCTCGCCCGGGTGGACCTCGACCGGATCGTCGGTCTCGGGCCGGCGCTGGTGCGCGAGCTGGAGGAGCAGCTCCAGGACCACGCCGACGCGCAGGGCTACGTCTTCACCGGGCCGATCGCGATCGGCTTCGAGGAGGGCGGCGACCTCACGACCGGGCGCTTCCGGATCCGGTCCAAGGCTGCCGCCGAGGTCATCGACAACGACCCCCGCACCCGGTCGCGCCCGTCCCACGCCACCCTCGAGGTCAACGGCAGCCGTCACCCGCTGCGACCCCCGGGCCTGGTCGTGGGTCGCGGCGCCGAGGCCGACCTGAGGATCAACGACCCGGGTGTGAGCCGCAGACACCTCGAGCTCGCGGTGTCCCCCGACGGCGTCGAGGCGGTCGACCTCGGCTCGACCAACGGCATCATCGTCGACGGCAGCAAGGTCAGGCGCGCGCGCCTCCGCGACGGTGCTGTCGTCCGCATCGGCAACACGGAGATGACCGTGCACATCGAGGGCGGGCGCGACGACGCGGGAGGCTGGAATGTCTGAGCTGACCCTCTTCCTGATCCGGATCGCCTACCTCGCCATCCTGTGGATCTTCGTCCTGTCGGCGATCTCGGTCATCCGCTCCGACATGTTCGGCGCCCGCGTCCCGGAGACCGCCCGCGGCGGCGGCCAGGTCCCGTCGGCGCGCAAGCAGAAGGGCAAGCCGGCCAAGCCGCGCCGCGGCTCGCCGACGCACCTCGTGGTGGTCGAGGGCGACAACGTCGGCGCCCGCGCGGAGCTCGCCGACGCCCCGCTGCTCATCGGCCGCGGCAGCGACGCCGCCATCAAGCTCGACGACGACTACGTGTCGACCCGGCACGCGCGCGTCGCCGCGAGCGGTGACGAGTGGTTCGTCGAGGACCTCGGGTCGACGAACGGCACGTACGTCGGCCCGGTGCGGATCACGCAGCCCACCACCATCGGTCTCGGCGTCCAGGTGCGCGTCGGCAAGACGATCCTCGAGCTGCGGAAGTGAGCTGGCGTCGATGACCCTGCACCTCCACTACTCCGCGATCTCCGACGTGGGGCGCGTCAGACGCGACAACCAGGACTCGGGCTACGCCGGCCCGTGGTTGCTGACCGTCTGCGACGGCGTGGGCGGCGCCGTACGCGGCGACCTGGCCTCGAGCACCGCCGTCCAGGCGCTGCGCAAGCTGGACAGTGCGCCCGACGACGACCTGCTGGGACGGGTGGCGGGAGCGGTGCACCGCGCCGACGACCGGATCGGCCAGCTCGTCGAGCAGGACCCGGCGCTCAACGGCACCTCCACCACGGTCACCGTCGCCCTGTTCGACGGCGAGAGGTTCGGCATGGGCCACCTCGGCGACAGCCGCGCCTACCTCCTGCGTCAGGGCGAGCTGCGC
>CADCUM010000007.1 GCA_902805885.1 uncultured Nocardioides sp.
GCTCCAGGTTGTCCATCACCGCGCCCAGCGAGGTGGGGACCTGGTCGATCTCGGCCATCTCGTCCGGCGGCAGCTCGTAGATGTCCTTGTCGATCGGGGCGGGCGGCTCGATCTTGTTCTGGATGCCGTCGATGCCGGCGAGGAGCAGCGCCGAGAAGGCGAGGTAGGGGTTCGCCGAGGGGTCGGGGCAGCGGAACTCGATGCGCTTGGCCTTGGGGTTCGAGCCGGTGATCGGGATCCGGACGCACGCGGAGCGGTTGCGCTGGGAGTAGACCAGCGAGATCGGGGCCTCGAACCCCGGCACCAGGCGGTGGTAGGAGTTCACCGTCGGGTTGGTGAAGGCCAGCAGCGAGGGCGCGTGCTTGAGGATGCCGCCGATGTAGTGGCGGGCGGTGTCGGACAGGCCGGCGTACCCGGTCTCGTCGTAGAAGAGCGGGTCACCGTCCTTCCAGATCGACTGGTGGCAGTGCATGCCGGAGCCGTTGTCACCGAAGATCGGCTTGGGCATGAAGGTGGCCGACTTGCCGTTGCGCCACGCGACGTTCTTGATGATGTACTTGAACTTCATCACGTCGTCGGCGGCCTTGAGCAGCTCGTCGAACCGGTAGTTGATCTCGGCCTGGCCCGCGGTGCCGACCTCGTGGTGGGCACGCTCGACGAGCAGGCCCGACTTCTCCAGCTCGATGACCATCTCGTCGCGCAGCTCACCGAAGTGGTCGTACGGCGCCACCGGGAAGTAGCCGCCCTTGTACTTCACCTTGTAGCCGCGGTTGGGGCGCCCGTCGACGCTCTCGGCGCCGGAGTTCCAGGCGCCCGCCTCGGAGTCGATGTGGTAGAAGCCCTCGTTCGCCGACGTCGCGAACCGGACCTCGTCGAAGACGTAGAACTCGGCCTCGGGAGCGAAGTACGCCGTGTCGCCGATGCCGGTCGAGGCGAGGTAGGCCATCGCCTTCTTCGCGATGTTGCGCGGGTCGCGGCTGTAGGCCTCGCCCGTGATCGGGTCGTGGATGAAGAAGTTGACGACGAGGGTCTTGGCGACCCGGAACGGGTCGAGGTACGCCGTGGTGGGGTCGGGGAGCAGCGACATGTCGGACTCGTGGATCGCCTGGAACCCGCGGATCGAGGAGCCGTCGAAGGCCAGCCCGTCCTCGAACACCTCCGGACCGAAGGAGCTGACCGGCACCGTGAAGTGCTGCATCACCCCGGGCAGGTCGCAGAAGCGGACGTCGACCATCTCGACGCGCTCGTCCTTGATGAACTTGAACAGCTCATCCGAGTTGTTGAACATGCGGTCCTCCTTGACGGCGCGGGGCGCGCGTCGCGTTGCTGCGTGACGGGTGGGGTGACGGGTCGGAGCGTCGTTGCACCGGTGTGTCCACCGTAGTGCGGGGCGATTTCTCGACGGTGTCCCGGGTGTTTCGTCCGTGTTACGCCCGGCCTGGGTGGCCCTCCTAGGCTTGTCCCGTGCCCCGCCCCGAGACCGGCTCCGCCCCCGTCGCCGGGTCGTCCGACCCCGACCGTCCGGGGACCGCCTCGTGGCCGCGCCGCTTCCTCGCGTTCACGGTGGACTGGCTGGCCTGCCTGGGGGTCGCCGAGGCGCTGGTGGCGTACGGCGTGCTGGCCGGCAACCGTCACGGCGGCTGGACGCTGGCCTTCCTCGTGCTGGAGTCCGCGCTCTTCACCGCCCTGCTCGGCGGGTCCTTCGGCAAGCTCGTCACCCGGCTGCGGGTCGTGCGGGCCGACGGCCGACCCGTCCCGGTCGGCCTGATCCCGGCCCTGCTGCGCAGCCTGCTCGTGGCGCTGCTGATCCCCCCGCTGGTCTTCAAGCCCGACGGCCGCGGGCTGCACGACCTGGCGGCCCGTACGCGGACGATCGCCCTGTAGCGGTCAGCGGCCGCGCTGCTGCGAGCGCATCCCCTTCATCGAGGTGGGCATCGGGCCCTTGGGGATGGGCATCCGGCCGCGCTGGGCGTCGAGGGCCTTCAGCCGCTGGAGCACGTCGGTGATCTCGGCGGGCTTGATGTTGCGCCCGAGCTTGGTGACGTGCTTGACGAGCTGGGGGAGCGGGACCTCGCCCTCGCCACGCCCGCTGACGACCTCGTGGATCGGGACGCCGTACGCCACCCGCTCGTGCTTGCGGCGCTCGGTGACGAGGAGCTGCTTGACGCGGTGGTGGCTCGGGCCCTCGCCGACGAGGACGATGCCGGGAGGACCGATCACCCGGTGGACGACCTCCTGCTGCTTGGTGAACCCCACCGCCGGCTCGAGCTTCCACCCGCGGCGCAGCATCCGCAGGGCGCCTGCGGCGGCACCGGGCTGGCCCTCCATCTGCTGGTAGGCGGCCTTCTGCGCGCGACGCCCGAAGACGATCAGCGCCAGCATCACGCCGAACAGGATCGCGCTGACGATGGACAGCGTCAGGGCCAGCCATCCGTCGCCGGGCAGCACCAGCCACAGCACCAGGAACCCGGCAGCCGCGCCGAGAAGGAACGCTCCGAGCGTCCACAGGCCGATGCGCGGGTCGGAGACCTTGGTCATCCGGTAGGTCTGGACGATCTGTGCCCGTCGCGAGGCGGTGGTGGGGTCCATGGTCGACATCGGTGCGTGCCTATCCAGCTCGGGTCGTGCGGGGATCGGGGGAGGGGCGGTCAGGCCGTCGCGGCCGCGCGCCGGTCCATGGCCTGACGGTACAGGCGTCCGGCCCGGTAGGACGAGCGCACGAGGGGCCCCGACATCACGCCGGCGAACCCGATCTCCTCGGCCTCGGCGGCGAGCTCGACGAACTCCTCGGGCTTGACCCACCGCTCGACGGGGTGGTGCCGCACGCTGGGACGGAGGTACTGGGTGATGGTGATCAGCTCGCAGCCGGCGTCGTGCAGGTCGCGCAACGCCTGCGAGACCTCCTCGCGGGTCTCGCCCATGCCGAGGATCAGGTTGGACTTCGTCACCAGCCCGAACGCCCGGGCCTGGGTGATGACGTCCAGGGACCGCTCGTAGCGGAACGCGGGACGGATGCGCTTGAAGATCCGCGGCACGGTCTCGACGTTGTGGGCCAGCACCTCGGGGCGGCTCTCGAAGACCTCGGTGAGGAGGTCGGGCTTGCCGTTGAAGTCGGGGATGAGGTTCTCCACCCCGGTGCCGGGGTTGAGCTCGTGGATCGCGCGGACGGTCTCGGCGTAGAGCCACGCACCGCCGTCGGGCAGGTCGTCGCGGGCGACGCCGGTGATCGTGGCGTAGGCCAGCTCCATCTTCTGCACCGACTCCGCGACCCGGCGCGGCTCGTCGCGGTCGAGCGGCTGGGGCTTGCCGGTGTCGATCTGGCAGAAGTCGCAGCGGCGCGTGCACTGGTCGCCGCCGATGAGGAACGTCGCCTCGCGGTCCTCCCAGCACTCGAAGATGTTGGGACAGGCCGCCTCCTGGCAGACCGTGTGCAGTCCCTCGCCCTTCACCAACCCCTGGAGCTGCGTGTAGGCCGGACCCATCTTGGCCCGGGTCTTGATCCACTCCGGCTTCCGCTCGATCGGCGTCTCCGCGTTGCGGACCTCGAGCCGGAGGAGCTTGCGACCCTCCGGGACCGGCGACGAGGTCGACGAGGACTGGGCAGGGGGAGCGGTCGTCACACGACCACTCTACGACCCGGCCCAGGGGCCCCCAACTCGCGTCGTACGACGTCGCTCACGGCACGTCGCGGCGCCGGAACGAGACCACGGAGAGCGCTACCACGACGGTCAGCAGGACGGCCCAGTAGACGACGCCCTGGGTCATGCTGATCTCGGCCATGCACGGGTCCACGAAGCCCTCGCCTCCCATCGGCACGCCCGGTTCCATCTGCCCCATCTGGAAGGCCTCGCACTCGGGCGTGTAGACGTAGTAGCGGTAGCCGTCCATCAGCACGGCCAGGAAGTTGGACGTCGGCAGCCAGGCCTGCGCCCGCTCGCCGAACACACCGACCAGGAGCAGGGACCCGCCGATGGCTGCGGCGAACCCGACGCCCAGCGTGGCGACGGTGCTGCGGAAGAGCATGGTCAGGGCGTAGCCGAGCAGCCCGGCCAGCGCCACGAGCACGACCCCTCGCAGGCTCGAGCTGCGGATGAGCCCCCACGTCCTCGCGGACGTGTCGATGTCGCGCTGCGCGGCGAGGAGTGCGGCGCCGGCCCAGAACAGGAGCAGCACGACCGTCGCGACCACGAGCCCCGTGACGACCACGGCCGCCGCCTTGGCGAGCCACAGACGTCCTCGTCGCGGGTCGAACAGCAGCTGGTTGCTCATGGAGCCGGTGTTCCAGTCGTGGCCGGCGAACGTCGTGCCGAGGATCATCAGCAGCGCCGAGAGGATCGCCACCACGGCGACACCCTGCCCGCCGGTCATCTCGGCGAGGTCGAGCTGCGACCGGTAGATGAACTGCTCCGGCCGCGGCACGATCATGTCCTCGCACTGGTCGGCGGTCATCTCCGGGCCGCCGTACCGCTCGGGCTTCCGCTCGCAGCGCTCGAGCTCCTCGGCGACGTACGGCTGTGCCGCCTCGGCTGCGGCCTGCTCCTCCGCGCGGGCGAGGTCGGCGTCCGAAACCGGCCTGGTCTCCCAGGCGGTGCCGGCCAGGATCAGCAGCGGCGCGACGAAGCACGCGAGCAGGAGGAGCAGCACCGCGCGGCGCCAGCGCAGACGGGTCAGCTCGACCCGGACCAGGCGGATCATCGGTAGTCCTCCTCGGTGGGAAGGGCGCCCATCCGGTCGCCGGCGGTGAGGTCGAGGAACACCGACTCCAGGTCGGCGCGCACCGGGGTCAGCGCACTCAGCCAGACGCCCCCCTCGGCGAGCACGCGGGTGATGTCGGAGCCAGGGCGGTCGGTCTGCACCGACACGCCTGCCTCCGTCACCCGGGCGGTCATGCCGGCCTGCTCGAGCAGACGTACGGCCTCGGCCGGGTCGTCGACGGTGACCTGGTGGGCGCCGGTGGACGCCATCAGCTCCTGCACCCGCCCCGACGCGAGCATGCGGCCGTTGCCGATGATCGTGACGCTGTCGCAGACCTGCTGCACCTCGGCGAGGATGTGCGAGCTGAGCAGCACCGTCACCCCGCTGGCGCCGAGGCCCTGGATCAGGTCGCGGATCTCGCGGATGCCCGCGGGGTCGAGGCCGTTGGTCGGCTCGTCGAGGATCAGCAGGTCGGGCTGCTTCAGCAAGGTGGCGGCGATCGCGAGCCGCTGCTTCATCCCGAGCGAGTAGGCCTTGAAGCGGTCGTCAGCGCGCTGGCCGAGGCCGACCTTGTCGAGGGCGACGTCGACGTCCGCGGGGCTCTTGCCGGCGGTCCCCGCCAGCAGGCGGAGGTTCTGGCGGCCGGTGAAGGTCGGCGAGAACTTCGGCATCTCCACGACGGCGCCCACGCGCGTCATCACCTCCGGGAGGTGCTGGGGCACGTCCCGCCCGAACAGCTGCATGCTGCCGGAGGTCGGGCGCGCGAGCCCGAGCAGCATCCGGATGGTGGTGGTCTTGCCGGACCCGTTCGGGCCCAGGAAGCCGTGGACGCCTCCGGCGGGGACCCTCAGGTCCAGGTCCGCCACGGCGACCCGCGTGCCGCCGCGGCTGCGGAACTCCTTGCGGAGCGCGCGTGTCTCGATGATGACGTCGCTCATGTGTCCCCCGTGCGGTCCTGTGGGGCTCGCACGATCACCGGGCGAGCGGCCACGAGGGTCGCAGGTCGGCCCGGCGCGTGTCGCGCCGCCGCGCCGGAAGGCGCTCCGTGGGCTACCCGCCCGGGCGGACGAGCTCGATGCGCGGGAGCCGTCCCGGCTCGGGACGCGGGTCGAGGTCGGGGGTGGCGTCGTACGGCTCCCAGGCCAGGTACGCCGACAGGTGCTGGCGCACGAGCGGCAGCACCTCGGCCACGGGGACCGGACGGCCCAGCTCCTGGCTCAGCGAGGTGACACCCGCGTCGGCGATGCCGCACGGCACGAAGCGGTCGTACCACCCGAGGTCGACGTCGCAGTTGATGGCGAACCCGTGCATGGTGACCCCGCGGCTGACACGGATCCCGATCGCCGCCACCTTGCGCTCCGGGCCGCGGTCGTCGGCGCGCAGCCAGACCCCGCTGCGGCCGGGCACCCGCGCGGTGCTCACACCGAGCTCGGAGCACACACCGATGAGCGCCTCCTCGACGCGGCGGACGTAGTCCACGACCTTGACGTGGTCGGGCAGCCGCACCACGGGGTAGCCGACCAGCTGGCCGGGGCCGTGGAAGGTGATCTTGCCTCCGCGGTCCACGTCGATGACCGCCGCGCCGCCGGGGTCGACCGGGCGCTCGTGGGGGTCGGTGCGCTTGCCGGCGGTGAACACCGGTGGGTGCTCCAGCAGGAGCACCGTGCCGGGCCGCTCCAGGGCCACCACGGCCGCGTGCACGTCCCGCTGGAGGTCCCACGCCGAGAGGTAGTCGACGGCGTCCTCGCCCAGGCCGGCGACCACGTACTCCAGGTCTGCCTCGGTCATGGGTCGAGCCTACGCCGGGGTCGACCGGTCCCGGGTGAGCGGCCATGGGCCGCTGGTGCCTGTGGATGACCGACGACGGCGAGCCCCCGACTCCGTCAGGCTGGGGACGTGGATCCTCGTCGCGCCCTCCCGGCCCTGGCCGCGGTCACGGCCCTGGTCGCCGTGGCGACGCTCGTCACGCTGGGCTGGCGCACCTGGTCATCGGGACCCGAGACCGACAGCCCCGCCGGGTCGTCGCTGCGTGCGGTGGCGGGGGCACCGCGCGGTGCCCCGTCCGCTGCGGCCGTGCTCGCGGCGTGGGACGCCCGCCGGGCGAGGGCCTGGGCGCAGGCGGACGTGGTCACGCTCCGCCGGCTCTACGCCGCGGGCTCCAGCGCCGGCGAGAGCGACGTGAGCCTCCTGCGTCGCTATGCCCGTCGCGGCCTGAGGGTCACCGGGCTCCAGACGCAGGTGCTCGACCTCGACGTCCTCGCCGCGGGGCCGCGGCGTCTGGACGTGGTGGTCACCGACCGGGTGGTCGGTGGTGAGGCGGTGGGGGACGGGCACGCGGTCGCCCTGCCACGCGACCGGCCGTCGACCCGCCGGGTCGTGCTGGTGCGGGCTGCGGGGTCCTGGGTGGTGACGCACGTGGAGGACGTCTCCCGCGCGGTTCAGCCCAGCGCGGCCGCCAGCACCTCGCGCACGTCACGGTCCTCGAAGTCGTAGCCGGCACGCTCGAGGGCGGCGGGCCTCGCGTTCACCGAGCCCAGCAGCTCGGGTGCGAGGTCGCCGGTCACGGTGGCCAGGACCGCCTTGGGCGCGGTGAACACGGCCGGACGGCGTACGGCCTTGGCCAGGGCCGCGGTGAACTGGGCGTTGGTGGGGGTGTCGGGGCAGCAGAGGTTGAACGGACCGCCGACGTCGCGCGACTCCAGCAGGAAGGAGGCCGCACCGACCCAGTCCCGCAGGGAGATCATCGGGAAGTGCTGGCGGCCGGTGCCGAGGCGACCGCCCAGTCCGAGGCTGAAGAGCCGCCGGAGCTGCTTGAGGGGCGGGGCGGAGCGGTCCATCACCGGGGCCGTGCGGAGCACGCACACGCGCGCCCCCGCGTCGCGGGCGGGAGCGGCTGCGGCCTCCCACTCGCGGGCGACGCGGGTGAGCAGCGCGTCGCCCTCGCTGTCGGTCTCCTCGGTGACCGGGGCCGCGCCGTGGTGGCCGTAGTAGGAGATGCCGTTGCCCGCCAGGAACGCGGGCGGACGGTCCGCCGTCGCGATCGTCCGGGCCAGGAGCGAGGTCGTCCCCACGCGGCTGTCCAGCACCTCGCGGGCCCAGGTGGCGGAGTGGGGGTTGCCCACCAGGCTCGCCCCGGCCAGGTTGACGACGGCGTCCGCGGATGTCACCAGGTCGGCGTCCACCACGCCCGTGGCGGGGTCCCACCTCGACTCGTGCGGTCCCGCGGGACGACGCACCAGGGCGGTGACCTCGTGCCCGTGCACGCGCAGGTGCTCGGCCAGGTGGGTCCCCAGGAAGCCGGACGCCCCGGCGATCACCACGCGCATGCCGCCAGCCAACCAGACCCGCCAAGCGGACGGATCAGCCGGCCAGGTGGGCCCAACGCGAGGACAGCTCCGCCCACGGCCCGGTGTCGACCACCTCTCCCGCGTCGAGCACCACGACGCGGTCGGCCCGGGAGAGGGCGGCCGCCTTGCTGGTCGCCCCGATGACCGTGGAGCCCTCGGCCCGCAGGGCGTCCCACAGCTCGATCTCGGTCGCCGCGTCGAGCGCCGACGAGACGTCGTCGGCCAGGAGCAGGTCGGCGTCGCAGGCCAACGCCCGCGCGAGTGCGAGCCGCTGCACCTGCCCTCCGGAGAGGCGTACGCCGCGGTGGCCGACGACGGACCCGGGCCCTCCTGCCTCCGCCACGTCGCGCTCCATCCTGGCCGCCTCGAGCGCGGGCACGACCGTGCGGTCCTGGTGGTCGAGCGCGACGTTGCCGTCGAAGGTGCCGGAGAGGACGCGGGGGACCTGGGCGACGTGAGAGACCCGCGCCGGACGCAGCTCGGTCTCCGGGTCCTCCACCAGGCGGCCGTTCCAGCGGACCTCGCCGGTGCTGGCGACGAGTCCGGCGAGCGCCGCGAGCAGGCTCGACTTGCCCGCGCCCACCTGTCCCAGGAGCAGCACCAGCTCGCCCGCCTCGACCGAGAGGTCGACGTCCTGCACCCCCAGCGTGCCGTCGTCGTGGACGGCCGAGAAGCCGTGCAGGGTGAGCGAGCGCAGCGGGTCGCGCTGCGCGGGCGCCGGGGCAGGCGCGGTGCCCTCCACCAGGTCCATCCCCGGCGGGAGGTCCATCAGGTCGCCGCCCCCCGCGAGGCGGGCGGTCGCGAGCATCCAGGCCCGCACACCCGGTGCCTCGGTCACCACGGACCCCGCGACCCGGCCGAACCAGTCGAACCCGCTGACGGCGTTGGCGACGAGCAGCGCGGTGGCGAGGCCCCAGGTCCCGTGAAGCAGTCCTGCCCAGGCGGCCACCACCCCGCACTGGACCATCACCAGCGGCACGCCGTCGAGGAGGGCCTGGACCCGGTGCTCGCGGACGGCCGCGTCGACGCGCCCTCCGTCGACCTCGCGCAGGTGGGCGTGGACCTGCGGCGTGGCCGCTGCGAGCTTCACCGTCCGGACCGACTCCAGCGAGGAGACGAGGGACTGCCCGAACCGCGCCCGTGCCGTGGACGCGGCAGCGGCCGAGCGGCCCGCGACCCGGCGGCCGAGAGTGGAGGCGAGCGCGGAGGCCACCATCACGGCGAGGAGCACGGCGCCGGCCAGCCACGTGCCGGCGATGAGCGCCGTCAGCCCCGCGACGAAGAGGCCGTTGACGAAGTCGACCCAGCGGTCGGTGTAGCGCGCCAGCCTGTCGGCGTCCATCGTGCGGGCGACCACCTCCCCGGGAGGGGTGCGGTCGAGGCGCCGCTGCGCGGTCTGGCCGTGCAGCACCGCTGCCCGCACCCGCAGGCGGACGTCCACCCACCAGTGGGGATAGGTGCGGAACGCCTGGGCCAGCAGCATCGGCCCGACCATCAGCGACGCCACCAGGGCGACCGTCAGGATCGTCGGGCGACCGCCCGCCTGCAGGTCGATGATGATCAGGCCCCAGAGCCAGCCCGTGACCGCGCCGAACGCACCCGTCAACGACGACAGCAGGAAGAGCGCGGCTCCCAGCAGGCCCCACTGCGGCTGGATGCCGATGGTGCTCAGGACCTGCCTCGCCAGGCTAGGGATGGGGGCGATCTCCGGCGCCGGAGGCGGCGTGGTGCTGCGGCGCACGGAGCCGATGACGGAGTCGTCGTGGTGGTGCTCCTCGACGACCGCCTCGTGGGCGGCAGCGTCGAGCAGCCGGCGGAACGGGCCGTCCTCGGCGGCCAGCCGGGCGCGCGGCCCCTGCTGGATGACGCGACCGGACTCGAGGACGGCGACCTGCTCAGCGCGCTCGGTGGTGGAGAGCCGGTGGGCCACGAGGATGCCGGTGCGGCCGGAGATCAGCCGGTCGGCGGCGCGAACGACACGAGCCTCGGTGACGGGGTCCATCCGAGCCGTGGCCTCGTCGAGGACGACGACCCGCACGTCACGGACCAGCAGGCGGGCGAAGGCGACGAGCTGCTCCTCACCGGCCGACAGGCTGGTCCCGCCTGGCCCGAGCACGGTGTCGAGCCCCGCAGGGAGCCCGGCGACCCAGTCGGTGAGCCCGAGCTCGGCCACGGCGTCCTCGATCGTGCTCCTCGGGGCGTCACCGAAGAGGGTGATGTTCTCCGCGAGCGTGCCCGCGAGCACCTCGGTGCGCTGGGTCACGACGCCCACGGCCGCGCGCAGCTGTTGGAGGTCGAGATCGCGGACGTCGCTGCCGCCGAGCAGGACCGCGCCCCGCGGCGGCTCCACGGCCCGTGACAGCAGTGATGCCAGCGTCGACTTCCCGGAGCCCGTGCGGCCGACCAGGGCGACGGTGTGGCCGGCCGGGACGAGCAGGTCGACGCCGCGCAGGGCGAAGGTGCCGGTGCCGTAGCTGAACTCCAGGCCGCGGAACTCCACGTCGAGGGAGCCCTCGGGAAGCGGCAGCCCGCCCGTCGGCTCGGCGGGGAACGCGAGCATCTGCCGCAGGCGCAGCACGGCCCCGAACCCCTCCTGCAGGTCGGGCAAATGACGGGCCAGCATGTCGACACCGCCGACGAACATCGTGGTGACCAGGAACAGGGTCACCAGGCGGGCCGTGGACATGTCGCCAGACACCACGAGGGCGACGCCGAGGACCCCGACGGCGGCGAGCGCGCCGTGGAGCAGCCCACCGCTGCGCCGGGTGATCCGCACCTCGACGCGCAGCACGGCGTCGAGGGTGCGGTGGACCACCGACGCGAGGTGGGCGTTGCGCCGGAGCACGTGGGCCTGGCCGAGGGCAGCCCGCAGGTCGTCGCGGGCGGCGACGCCCTCCTCGGTCGACGCGGCGTGGTCGGTCCAGGCCATCTCCTCGACGACCTTCCGCTCCGCGACCTGCGGCAGCAGGCGGCGGATGACGGCGTACGTCGTCACCGCCGTCAGGGGGAAGAGGAACACCGCGGGCCACCACGTCAGCGTGGCCACGACCCACAGCGGGCCCGAGGCCAGGAAGGTGCGGGCCGCCTGCCAGACCCCCCACCGCATCAGCTGGCCGACCTCCCAGGTGTCGTCGTCGATGCGGTCGAGGACCTCGCCGACCCCTTGCTCGGAGAGGTCGGCCAGCGGCTGGGCCATCGCGGCGTCGAGCAGGTCGGAGCGCAACCGGCCCTCGGCGCGGTCGACGATCGTCGTCCAGATCGTCCTGGCGACGGTGTCGATGACCGCACCCCCCACGACGCAGAGGCCGAGCAGCCAGACCAGGGCCGCGGTGGGGTCCTCGGCGAGTCGCCCGGCGACCATCGAGCCCAGCGCCGTGGCGATGGCGCCCACCAGCGACATGGTGAAGCAGAGGTAGGACAGCGGGCGACGCACCCGCTGCCAGTCGACGGGGACGCGCTCGACCGGGACCCGCGCGTCCGTACCGCCCGCGAGGGACCTGGGCTCGCTGTCGATCTCGGTCACCGTCACAATCCCAGCACGGTACGCGTCGCCACCGACACGGCGCCCCTGGTTTTGTCCGCCCGGATGCGGACCGCCCTGCGCCGCTGGTGCGGCGCAGGGCGGTGGGAGCGTCGGCGGCTCAGACCTCGAACGTGCCGGACTGCAACCGCTTCTTGACGTCGGCGAGGAAGCGGCCGGCGTCGGCGCCGTCCACGATCCGGTGGTCGTAGGTCAGTGACAGGAACACCATGTGCCGCACGGCGATCGTCTCGCCGAGGTTGGGGTCGTCGATCACGACGGGACGCTTGACCACCGCGCCCGGACCGAGGATCGCGACCTGCGGCTTGTTGATGATCGGGGTGTCGAAGAGCGCACCGAAGCTGCCCAGGTTGGTGATGGTGAACGTGCCGCCGGACAGCTCGTCGGGCCCGATCTTGTTGGTGCGGGTGCGCTCCGCCACGTCGGCGATCTTCTTCGCCAGCCCGGCGATGGACAGGTCGCCCGCGTCCTTGACGACGGGGGTCAGGAGGCCCTTCTCGGTGTCCACGGCGATCGCGACGTTCTCGCGGTCGTAGTAGGTCACCTGCCCCTTCTCGGTGTCGATCGCAGCGTTGAGCTTGGGGTGCTGCTTGAGCGCGTCGATCGCGGCCTTGGCGAAGAACGGGAGGTAGGTCAGCTTGACGCCCTCACGGGCGAGGAAGTCGGCCTTCACGCTCTCCCGCAGCCGCGCGATCGAGGTCACGTCGACCTCCATCACCTGCGTCAGCTGGGCGCTGGTCTGCAGCGACTCGACCATCCGGGTCGCGATGATCTTGCGCAGCCTCGACATGTCCTCCGTCGTCCCGCGCAGGGGGGAGGGGGCCGA
>CADCUM010000008.1 GCA_902805885.1 uncultured Nocardioides sp.
GCCCCCCGCGACCAGCCGGGCCAGCCACGCCGGCACCGACCCGGTCTGCACCCGGTCCCACAACCGGGGCAGCCGGTGCCGCAGCTCCAACGCGTGACCCAGCAGCCGCTTCGCCGAGACCGTCGACAACCCCAGCACCGCACCCAGCTCCGCGACGCAGAACTCCGTCACCGCCGGACACCCGTCACCGGCGATCGGCTCCTCGTGCTCCGAGCCAGGCACCGTGAACACGGCCGCGGAGTGGATCGACTCCGGCGGGTGCAGGTCAGCCCAGCGGGCGGCAAGGAGCATCTGCTCCGCAGCCGCGGCATCCTCGGCGGCGCGCGCGAAGCGCAGGCGACTGAGCACGTCCGAGGCCGAGAGGTCGTCCTCCATCACCGCGGCCAGCGTCTCGATCATGTGTTCGATTATATCGCACGCCACTGACAGCGCACGGCGACGGGACGACGAAGGACGACCCCCCTCCCGAGACTGCTTCGTCGGTCGCGGTCAGTCGACCGCACGCACTCCGACCGGCGCGGGGCACGGCGGCGCTGCGAGCCGCCTTGCCGAGGACGCGCATGCCAAGACCAGATGGGGATGGCCGGTCAGCGACCGCTGTTCCGTGCCCGCGCCCATGCCCTGGCCGAGCTCATCAGCTCGTCACGGGTGATGTAGGCGTCGCCCGGTCGCAGGTAGGGACGCACGTAGCGCGCGCCGTCGTAGCACAGGGCGTCGTTGTGCCAGTTGCGGTCCATCGTCGGAGACCACCAGCACCTCCACAGGGGAGCCGCCGAGGGCGCCGCGGCGGAACGGGGGCTCCCGGCTCCCGGGAACGCGTGAGCAGCGGGTCCAACTCCAGATACGGCGAAGATCCCCGCAACGACGATGCCACAGATGCGCGTTCTCACGAGACGCACCGTGATACCCGCGACCGGGTGCGTCTCCAGAACGGCACGAACTGCCGGCGGCGGGCGAAGCGCGTCCTACTCCGCGTCGCGCATCGGCACTTTCACGCCCCGCTCGTCGGCGACCTCGACGGCACGGTCGTAGCCCGCGTCGACATGGCGGATGACGCCCATGCCGGGGTCGTTGGTGAGCACCCGCTCGATCTTCTCCGCGGCGAGGGGCGTCCCGTCCGCCACGGTGACCTGCCCGGCGTGCAGGGAGCGCCCGATGCCGACGCCGCCGCCGTGGTGGAAGGAGACCCAGGTCGCGCCGCTGGCGGTGTTGACCAGCGCGTTGAGGATCGCCCAGTCGGCGATGGCGTCCGAGCCGTCGAGCATCGACTCGGTCTCGCGGTACGGCGACGCGACCGAGCCGCAGTCGAGGTGGTCGCGGCCGATCACGACCGGGGCGGAGAGCTCCCCGCTGGCCACCATCTCGTTGAACCGGGCGCCGGCCTTGGCGCGGTCGCCGTACCCCAGCCAGCAGATGCGCGCCGGCAGGCCCTGGAACTGCACCCGCTCCGCCGCCATGTCGAGCCACTTGTGCAGGCGGGCGTACTCCGGCCTCTCGTCGGCCGGGAACAGCTCCTTCACGGCACGGTCCGTCGCGGCGATGTCGGCGGGGTCTCCGGACAGCGCGGCCCACCGGAACGGGCCCTTGCCCTCGCAGAACAGCGGGCGGATGTAGGCCGGGACGAAGCCCGGGAACTCGAACGCCCGGTCGTAGCCGCCCTTGCGCGCCTCGTCGCGGATCGAGTTGCCGTAGTCGAAGACCTCGGTGCCCGAGTCCTGGAACTCCACCATCGCCCGGACGTGCGTGGCCATCGACTCCTGGGCCCGCTTGGTGAACCCGCGCGGGTCCTCGCTGCGCTCGCGCTCCCAGTCGTCGTACGACGTCCCGGCGGGCAGGTAGTAGAGCGGGTCGTGCGCCGAGGTCTGGTCGGTGACGACGTCGATGAGCGGCCCGTCGCCGCCCTGCACCCGGTCGAGGTGGCGCTCCAGCAGCGCCGGCACGAGCTCGGCCGCGTTGCCCAGGACGCCGATCGACAGCGGGGTGCGCGACTCGCGCGCGGCGAGCGCGCGCTCCACCGCGTCGTCGAGCGAGTCGGCCTGGACGTCGAGGTAACGCGTCTCCAGCCGCCGGTCGATCCGGTGCTGGTCGACCTCGACGCAGATCGCCACGCCGTCGTTCATCGTCACGGCCAGCGGCTGGGCGCCGCCCATCCCGCCCAGGCCGGCGGTGAGCGTGATCGTGCCCGCGAGGGTGCCGCCGAACTTCTTGTCCGCGACGGCCGCGAACGTCTCGAACGTGCCCTGCAGGATCCCCTGCGTGCCGATGTAGATCCACGAGCCGGCCGTCATCTGGCCGTACATCGTCAGCCCGAGGTCCTCGAGCCGGCGGAACTCCTCCCAGTCGGCCCAGTCGCCGACGAGGTTGGAGTTGGCGATCAGGACCCGCGGCGCCCAGGCGTGCGTGCGCATCACGCCGACCGGCTTGCCGGACTGCACGAGGAGCGTCTCGTCGTCCTCGAGGTCGCGCAGGGTGCGGACGATCGCGTCGTACGACGCCCAGTCGCGCGCCGCCTTGCCGGTGCCGCCGTAGACCACGAGCTCGGCGGGGTTCTCCGCGTTGTCGGGGTCGAGGTTGTTCATCAGCATCCGCAGCGGGGCCTCGGTCTGCCAGGACTTGGCCGACAGCTCGGTGCCGGTGGCCGCGTGGATCGGCAGCCGGGGGTTCTGGTCGTTCACTGGAGCTCTCCGATCACTGCTTCGGCGGCGGCGAGCACCGCGCCGGACTGGACGAGGGAGACGGTTGCCTCGATCTCGGGCGAGAGGTGGCGGTCGGGGCCCGGGCCGGCGACGCCGTTGTCCCGGAGCAGGGCGACCACCGCGGCGGTCGCCGGGGACGGCGTGAGCGGAGCGCGCAGGTCGAGCGCGCGGGCCGCCGTCATCACCTCCACGGCGACGACGCGGGCCAGCCCGTCGACGGAGCGGCGCAGCTTGCGTGCGGCGTTCCAGCCCATCGACACGTGGTCCTCCTGCATCGCCGAGGACGGGATCGAGTCGACGCTCGCCGGCACCGCGAGCCGCTTGAGCTCGGAGACGATCGAGGCCTGGGTGTACTGCGCGATCATCAGGCCGCTGTCCACGCCCGGGTCGTCGGAGAGGAACGGCGGCAGCCCGTGGTTGCGAGCCTTGTCGAGGAACCGGTCGGTACGGCGCTCGCTGATCGAGGCCACGTCGGCCGCGGCGATCGCCAGGAAGTCGAGGACGTAGCCCACCGGGGCGCCGTGGAAGTTGCCGTTGGACTCGACCCGGTCGCCCACCACCACGGGGTTGTCGATCGCGCTGCACAGCTCGCGGCCCGCCACGGCGGCGGCGTGGTCGACGGTGTCGCGGGCGGCGCCGTGGACCTGGGGCGAGCAGCGCAGGGAGTAGGCGTCCTGCACGCGGTTGCACTCCACCGTGTTCCCGGGCCCGGTCCGGTGGGACGCGACCACCCCTGAACCCGCCATCAGGGCGGTCAGGTTGGCGGCCGAGGCGGCCTGGCCGGGGTGCGGGCGGATGGCCTGGAGGTCCGCGGCGAAGACCCGGTCGGTCCCGAGCTGGCCCTCCACGCTCATCGCGGCCGCGATGTCGGCGGTCCGCAGCAGGAGCATGAGGTCGGTGATCGCCAGGACCAGCATGCCGAGCATCCCGTCGGTGCCGTTGATCAGCGCCAGCCCCTCCTTCGCGGCCAGCTCGACAGGCTCGAGGCCCGCCGCTGCGAGCGCGTCGGCGGCGGGCACCAGCGCACCGGAGGCGTCGCGCACGTCGCCCTCCCCCATCAGCGCGAGGGCGCAGTGCGAGAGGGGCGCGAGGTCGCCGGAGCAGCCGAGCGAGCCGAACTCCCGGACGACGGGGGTGATCCCGTGGGTCAGCAGGCCCGCGAGCAGCTCGGCGGTCTCCCGTCGTACGCCGGTGCGCCCCGTCGCCAGGGTCGAGAGGCGCAGCAGCATCAGCGCCCGGACCACCTCGCGCTCGACCTCCGGGCCCGACCCGGCGGCGTGGGACCGGACGAGGGAGCGCTGCAGCTGGGCGCGCTTCTCGGTGGGGATGTGCCGGGTCGCGAGGGCGCCGAAGCCGGTGCTGATGCCGTACGTCGGGGTCTCCCCCGCGGCCAGCGTGTCGACGACGGCGCGGGCGCGGTCGACAGCGGCCAACGCGTCGTCGGTGAGCGCGACGGGAGCACCGTCGCGGGCGACCGCGACGAGGTCCTCGAACGTGACGGGGCCGACCCCGACCTGGATGGTGTGCATGACCTCATCAAACGCCGACGCCCGACCCGCCACCACGGGCGTCGAGCCACGCCCGTCTCGGATCCGAGACCGGGAGGCGCGAGGCGGGCCCGGGTTGTGGGACGGTGACGGTAGGCGCGGTCCAGCCGAGGCCGCCGGAGAAAGAGGTTTGCCATGGACATCGGTGTGACAGAGCTGATCATCATCCTCGTCGTCGCCCTGATCGTGATCGCGTTGGTGGCGTGGCTCCTGAAGAGGCAGCAGACGAACAAGAAGCACGAGCACGCGGAGCACCTCCGGCAGGAGGCCCACCAGCACGCCACCGAGATCCCCGAGGCGCACGTCCGCGCCAAGGAGGCGGAGGCGCAGGCCGAGCGGGCCAGGCTCGACGCCGAGCGTGCCGCGCAGCGCGCCGAGGAGGAGCGCATCGCAGCCACGCAGCAGCAGGCCGTGCACGAGGACCGCCTCCGCACGGCGGACCAGGTCGACCCCCACGTCGACACCCGGTCGGACGACTACGCGCCCGGCGCCGGCACGCGCGACCCGGACACGATCCTGGACTCGGACCACCGCACCGAGAGCCACCACACCGACGCCGGCTCGGACGGCTACACCGAGGTGCACCGCGTCGAGGAGCACCGCACGGACGGCACCGACGGCTCCCACCGCCCCTGACGATCACGAGTCCGGCCACGTCGCCCTGACACGATCGGCACCATGAGCCAGGTACCCGCAGCGACCCGTGCGCTGCGGGTCCTGCGATTCCTGGCCGCCCAGGCCGACCCGGTGCCGCTGGACCGGGTGATGCGCGCCTGCGACCTGCCGCGCAGCACGGCGTACCACCTGCTCAACACCATGATCGACGAGGGCTTCGTGGTGCACCTGCCCGACGAGCACCGCTACGGGCTCGGGGTCGCGGCGTTCGAGGTGGGCAGCGGGTTCACCCGCCAGGCGCCGCTCGCCCGCCTCGCCCGCCGACCGCTCGCCGCGCTGGTGGACAGGACCGGGCACGGCGCCCACCTGGCCGTGCTGCACGGTCGCGACGTCCTCTACGTCGTGGAGGAGCGCGCGCCCGGGCGGCCACCCCTGGTGACCGACGTGGGGGTGCGGCTGCCGGCCCACCTCACCGCGTCGGGACGCGCGATCCTCTCGGCACTGCCGGCGAGCCAGGTGCGGGCGCTCTACCCGGACCGCTCCGCCTTCGTCGACCGGCACGGCCGGGGGCCGACGTCGCTGAGCGCACTGCGCGCGATCCTGTCGGAGACGCGCCAGTGCGGTCGGGCCACCGAGGACGGGGAGGTGACCCCGGGCCTGCAGAGCGTCGCCGCGCCGGTGCTCGACCACAACGGCCACCCGGTGGCGGGCGTCGCCGTCACGTTCCCCAGCGACGTGGACGACGTCGAGCCGGTCTCCGCGGCGGTGACCGCCACGGCCCACCTGCTCACCCGGCGGCTCGGCGGGGACGCACCGGCACCGGGCCCCGTCACACCTTCTTCGCGTTGACGATGATCCGCGTGCGGTAGACGCCGGTGGTGTTGTCGCGGTCGCCGCAGGTGATGAGGACCAGGCGGGGCTCGCCGCGGTCGGAGAACAGCTCGCGGACCTCCCGCGGCGACATGCGGGTGACCCGACGCACCCGGGTGACCCGGAAGTCGACCCTCCCCACGCTGACCCGATCGCCTCTGCGCAGCTCGCCGAGCCGGTCGAACACCCCGGCACCGCGGGACCACGTGTGGCCCGCCAGGACGGCGCTGCCGGGCTGGCCCGCGACCACGCCGTCGCGCCAGCGGTAGACCGCGTGGACGCTCTCGCCGACCGCGAGCTGGCCGGCGCGGTTGACGCCGACCGGGATGATCCTGGCGTCCACGCCGATGCCCCGGACGACGAGCCGGCGGCTCGGGGCGCGCTTCTCGGCCGCGGAGGGAGCAGGAGCCGCCTGGGCGGAGACGGTCGACACCGGTGCAGCCTGCGCGGACGGACCGGCGCCCAGTCCCGTCAGGGCGACGACGAGCGCCGTCGCGACGGCCGCTGAGCTCCTGGGCATGTGTCCTCCGGTGGTTCGGTGTGTCCATCCGAAGAGTACGCCGTGGGACGAACCCGGCTGCCTTCCCGACCGATTCTGTGGGCGAGCGAGGGGGGCAGGGAGTGAGCCGCTCGCGCTCAGCGCGGCCGGAAGGGCGTCAGCACGCCGGTGTCGACGTAGTAGGCGATCACGCGGTCGAGCACGACGGCGAGCCCACCGCCGGGCTGCCCGAACCAGGGCTCGATCCGCTGGAGCCGGCACGCCTCGGGGAGCGGTTGGTCGAGCACGAAGCCCATCCGCTCCTCGTTGAGGTCGGTCGGCGGGAGGCTCCGGGCGGACATCGCGGTGTCGTAGAGGTAGAGCACGTGTCCGCTGGCGTTGCCGATGTGGTCGAGCGGGCACCCCGCAGGGAGGACCGAGGCCGGGACGGCTGCGCCGGAGCTCAGCCGGGCGGCGACCTCGGGATCGCCGGGCGCTGCTCCGACCAGCTGGTCCGCGACCGTGAGGGCAGCCGCGTGCAGCGTCTCCGGGTCGCGAGGCGCGGGCGGCAGGCCGGGCGCTGTCCACCGGGCGAGGACGTCCGCGGCGAGCTCGACGTCCCCGAACCGGGCGTACGCGGCGAACCGGCCCCGGTCGCTGCCACCGAGGACGACCTCGTCGTCCGTGGTCGGCCACGCCACCCACTGGTGGCTGGGCGCGGTGGGTGGTACGTCGGAGGGCTCGGTCCAGATCACCCGGGAGGTGTCGACACCGCGCGCCTCGAGCAGACGCCTCACGTCATCGGTGATCACGCGCGCCCCCCACTGAACAGGCGTCGAAGGCCGCTGCCGCGCGGCTCCTTGCCGACCCGGCCGCCCCATCGCCCCCGGGCGAGCCGCACGGACTCGTCCACGAAGACGCGGCGGGCGACGGCGAAGTCCGTCGTCTCGACGAGGACCCGGTCCGCACCCCAGTCGCCTCGGTACCAGACCTCGTAGCTCCCGTCGTCGTGCGCACGCAGGCCGACGAACTCGCTCGAGAGCGCCAGGCCCGGGACGCGACCGGGGATGTAGAAGTCCACCCCCTCCCCGAGGCCGCGGGCGAGCAGGTGCTCCGCGACCTCGTCGAGCTCGTGGCCCACGCCGTCGTGCTCGCTCATCGCCGGGCTCCTTCGTTGCGATGCTCATCGACCATCCGGTCCAGCGAGACGGCGCCGTGGGTGAGGGCTGCGGCGCCCAGTGCCCGACCCGTGTGGAACTCGTGAGGATCGGCGATGATCCTACGGTCCTTGAGCTCCCCCTGGCTGATGGGGTTGCCGTCGGCGTCGACGAACCGGTACTGGTGTCCTCCGCCCTCCTGGCCGAAGGCCGGTGCCACCTCGGAGCGCTCGATGCGCACGGTCCCGTTCTGGAGGTCGGGGTGGGAGGGGTTGACGTCCCAGGACCGGCGCTCGAAGTTCAGGCGGTCGGGCGGAAGTGAACGCTCGCTCATCGGGGTTCCGTCGTCGGCGAAGTACTCGCCGCCCGGGCCGCCGATGCGGTCCATCCGCGGCACGTCGGCCGGCGAGAGGATGACCTCGCTGTCCGGGACCTTGCCGTCGTTGGGCGCCGCGGTCTTCCACGTCCAGTCCTCCTCGCCCCTGTCGTTCGGGCCACGGAACCGGTCCATGAAGTCGTCGCGGGAGTAGGGCTGGCCGGTCGCAGGATCGCGGCCGAGGACGTCGTAGTCCTCGTCGACGATGGTGCGGTTCGACGAGGAGTAGCTCGGCTCGCGCATCTGGTGGTCCAGGCTGCGGAAGGCGCTGTCACCGTCCAGCCCGAACATCGACCGCGGCGCACCGTCGTCGAGGCGCCGCAGGCCGCCGATGTCGGAGAAGCTGTCGAGGTGCCGGAACCTCGACAGGTCGGCGAGGCCGTCGAGGAGGTCGACGCCCATCTTGGTCCCGCGGGTGGCCAGGGCACCCGCGCCGCCGGTGGCGACCGCTGCGATCGCGTCGGGCACCAGGTGGCCCAGCGCCCGGGCGGGGTCGTCGGCCCAGGTGTCCCAGTCGAGCACGCTCTTGCCGAGCTCCTTGCCGAACCCGACGGGATCGGTCGTGATGCCCGTCTTGATCGCCTGCGCCATGTCCCAGGCCGCCTCGGCGGAGAGCTCGTACTTCTTCATCAGCTCCTCGGGGGTCAGCTCCCCGGTGGCCAGCTTGTAGTGGTCCATCACGAGGTTGACCGGGCTGATCGGCAGCATGGTGAGGAGGTCCCAGACGGCCTCCCCGGCGCCCTCGAGGAAGCCGCCCACGGCGCGGAGGCCCGACTCGAGCCAGTTGGGCTTGTCCGGCGCGTCCGCGCAGCCGGCCCGCACCTGGGCCGCGCAGGTGTGCGCTGCGCTGTCGAGCTCGGCCTTCGCGGAGCTGAGCGCACCGAGGGCCGCCTGCCGGATCGGCTCGCCCCGGTCGACGAAGGGCTCCGCCGGCTCGGTGCCGCCCTGCGCCCGGTAGGCACGCATCCGGTCCATGTAGGCGGCGTACTCGCGCCGTGCCTGCTCGGTCACCTGGTCCCCGCGGGCGTGCTCGTCGCGAGCGGCCGCGGCAGCCTGCTGCGCAGCCTCGAGCGCGCCGGCGTACGAGGTCAGCGCCGCCGAGGCCTTCGTGAAGCCGTTCCCCGCCTTGGTCCACCGCTCGGGCTCGAGGTCGTGGGCGTCGCGGAAGGTGTCAGCAGCGCGACCGGTCCACCCTGACGTGTCGATCCTCGACAGTGCATCACCGGTGTCGTAGAACAGCTGGCCCTTCTGGTCCATCAGGGCCGCCCTGGAGCGGACGTTGCCGGGGTTTCCCCTGATGGTGAAGTCGGGCATCACAGCACCTTGACCGAGGCGATCGTGGACGTCAGCGCGGACAGGGCGGCGTACCCGCTCTTGTCGGTCTCGAAGTAGTTCATGGCGATCCTGGCGAGGCGCCCGGCCATCTCCTCCACGTCGTGGCAGAGGTTGTTGACGCCCTCCTCCCACCGGTCCTGGAACTCGTCGAGGGCGCTCCACACCGCCTCGTGGCCGACGTCGCTCTCGCTCGGCACGAGGTCGTCGACGTCCTTCTCCTTGAAGAGCCTGACGGTGTCGTTGAGGCCCTGGGCGGCCTTGCCCATGCTCTCGAGGTCGACCTCGAAGTCGTACGACGGCATGACGAGGTGCTTCCCTGCGCGCCCCGACCTCAAACACGTGGTGTAGGAATCAGTCGCACGGGGTAGGACGTCGCCATCAGCCCCGGACAGCAAGGAGCGCCGTCGTGACCGTCGGACTCGTCTACGCCGAGATGGAGGCCGCGGCCCGGGCCGTGGCGGATGCCGTCGACCCGCTGCAGACGACGCTGCGCGACCTCGGGGCAGCGGTCGAGACCGCCGGCGCCGGCTTCAAGGGTCATGCCGCCGCCGGGCTGGGGGAGGCGCTCAGCGCCTGGTTCGACGTGGCCGTCACCCTCGGACCGATCCTCGAGGGCTACTCCCAGTCCCTGATGTACGTCGCCCAGGAGCACGCCACGAACGACCACCAGCAGGCGGTCAACGCCGGCCGGCTCACCGACCGCCTCGGGGAGGTCCGGTGAGCGAGCGCGGCCTCGTCGTCCACCAGGAGGCGCTCTCGGCCATGGAGGCCGCGCTGACCACGGCCACCGAGACGATCACCCGGCAGATCGAGGACCTGCTCCAGCAGGTCGAGGCGCTCACCCCCGGGTGGGAGGAGGGCAGCGAGTCGCACGCGGCCCAGCTGGCCCACCAGCAGAAGCTCAGGGACGGGGTGGAGCGGCTGACCGCCGCCCTCGACGGGGTCCGCGCGAAGGTCGCCACCCATCGGGAGAGCGCTCGCGAGACCGAGGTGGAGAACGTGGCGATCGTGGGCGGCTGAGTCCCTCGTTCGGGAAACAAGTTACCTGCGGGTAGGATGGAGGTCACGTGCTCGTGGCCTGCTCCGGGACGACGTCCCCGGTCTAGGCTCCGGGCCTGTACGCCCCGACCGAGGAGCAGTCCCCCATGGAGCCCATGCAGCTCGCCGCGATCGTCGTGTCCTTCACGCTGACCGCCGTCGCCCTGGCGCTGCTGGTGCCAGCCGTACGACGCATGGTCGGGGTGATCCGCCGCGGTCAGCCCGCCGTCGGGCGCACCGACAACCCGGTGGGGCGCACGGTCACGATGCTCAAGGAGAGCTTCCTCCACACGCGGATGCTGCAGTGGACGTGGGTCGGCATCATGCACTGGTTCGTCTACATGGCGTTCCTGTTCCTCAGCACGGCCGTGCTGGCGGCGTACTTCCAGCTGTTCAAGCCCGACTTCGCCTGGCCCGTCATCGGCCACTGGTACCCCTACGAGTGGTTCAGCGAGATCATCGGCGCGCTCAGCACGGTCGGCATCGTCTTCCTGATCATCTACCGCCAGCGCCACCACCCGCGCAGCGAGGGGCGCGGCAGCCGGTTCTTCGGCTCGACGTTCTGGCAGGCCTACTTCGTCGAGGCGCTCGCGCTGCTCGAGGGCAGCGCGATCCTCTTCGTCCGGGCCGCCGAGTGGAAGCTCGACACCGAGGCGGGCCGCTCGCACTACCCGATCTCGTCGTGGATCGGCGACGCCGTCTACCCGACGTCCGAGGTGTCGCTGGCGAACCTCATCTACGCCATCGCGGCGTTCAAGATCGCGCTGGCGATGATCTGGTTGATGGTGATCGCCCGCAACATCACGATGGGCATCGCGTGGCACCGGTTCACGGTCTGGCCCAACATCTGGTTCAAGCGCGAGCCCGACGGTCGCGTCGCGCTCGGCGCGATGAAGCCGCTGACCTCGGGCGGCAAGGCGATCACCCTCGACGACATCGACGACCTCGACGAGGACTCGTCCCTCGGCGCCGGGAAGCTGGAGGACTTCTCGTGGAAGGGCATCCTCGACTTCACCACCTGCACCGAGTGCGGCCGGTGCCAGTCGCAGTGCCCCGCCTGGAACACCGAGAAGCCGCTGTCGCCCAAGCTGCTGATCATGGGCCTGCGGGACCACGCGTACGCCAAGGCCGAGGACACCGAGTCCCACTCCGAGCGGGTCCTGGTCGGCAGCGGCTCGAAGGGTGAGAGCGCCGGTGCCGGCACCGACGTCCTCGACTACTTCTACAACCCGGCGGACGGCGACTTCGTCATCGACGAGGACGTCCTGTGGAGCTGCACGTCGTGCGGCGCCTGCGTCCAGCAGTGCCCGGTCGACATCGAGCACGTCGACCACATCATGGACATGCGGCGCTACCAGCTCCTGGTCGAGTCGAACTTCCCGGCCGAGCTCAACCAGCTCTTCAAGGGCCTGGAGAACAAGGGCAACCCGTGGAACATGTCGCCCAACGCCCGGATGGACTGGGCGAAGGGGCTCGACTTCGACGTCCCCGTCGTCGGTGAGGACCTGGAGTCGCTGGACTCGGTCGACTGGCTCTTCTGGGTCGGCTGCGCCGGCGCCTACGAGGACCGCGCCAAGAAGACCACCCGCGCGGTCGCCGAGCTGCTGAACATCGCCGGCATCTCCTTCGGCGTCCTCGGCAACGGCGAGACCTGCACCGGCGACCCCGCCCGGCGTGCCGGCAACGAGTTCGTCTTCCAGGGCCTGGCGCAGCAGAACGTCGAGACGTTCAAGGAGTTCAAGGTCAAGAAGGTCGTCTCGACCTGTGCCCACTGCTTCAACACCCTGAAGAACGAGTACAAGGACCTCGGCGTCGAGCTCGAGGTCGTGCACCACACGCAGCTGCTCAACCGTCTGGTGCGCGACGGGAGGCTGACCCCGGTCAAGGACGGCGCCGGCGCGGCGAAGCGCTCGATCACCTACCACGACCCCTGCTACCTCGGTCGCCACAACCAGGTCTACAGCCCGCCCCGCGAGCTGCTCCAGGTGCTGCCGGGAGCCGAGTACGTCGAGATGGAGCGGCACTCCGAGAAGTCCTTCTGCTGCGGGGCCGGCGGCGCCCGCATGTGGATGGAGGAGAACCTCGGCGAGCGGATCAACGTCAACCGCACCAAGGAGGCGGTGGGCACCGGGGCCGACCAGATCGCGGTCGGCTGCCCGTTCTGCCGGGTGATGCTGTCGGACGGGCTCACCGCCGAGCAGGCGAACGGCGGCGCCCGCGAGGAGGTCGAGGTCCTCGACGTCGCCCAGATGCTGCTCGCGTCGGTCAAGGGCGAGTCGGCCACCAAGGCCCCGGTCGGGACCACTCCCGGGTCGAGGACGGGTACGCCGGCCGCGCCCGCCGCCGTACCGGCCGGGAAGGCGCGCTCGGAGGAGACGCGCGCCGAGCCGCAGGCCGGTGACGACACCCAGACCGCGAACACCGTCACCGACACCGAGGACGTCGGCCCCCTCGCCAAGGCCTCCGGCGGCACGTCGCTCTTCGACACCCCGGCCGCATCCGACGCTGCGCCGACCGGTGGCACGTCGCTCTTCGACACCCCTGCCGCGCCCCCGGCAGAGCCCGCCCCGGCGAAGGCTCCGGGCGACGGAACTCCGGCCACGAAGGGCGGGTCATCCCTCTTCGACCTGGACGCGCCTGCCCAGACACCTGCCTCCACACCTGCCCAAGCGCCTGCTGAGTCGGCCCCCGCGGCGCGTGCCGAGGACCCGGCGGCGGAGCAGCGCGACGACGCGGCCGCCGAGCCGAAGTCCGCCGAGCCGGAGTCCGCCCAGCCGACGCCCACCCCTGCTCCGGCTCAGGCCGACCTGGGGGGCGGCGGCTCGCTCTTCGACATCGCCACCCCCGAGCCGTCGACGCCGGCGGACGAGGCGGAGCCGGTCGCGAAGCCGGCGTCTGCCGAGCCGGTGGATCCGGAGCCCGGCGCGAAGCGTGCCGGTGCGGAGTCCGGCGGCGCGAGAGCCGCGGCCGGCAAGCAGGCAACCGTGGACCTCGGCGCCGGAGGGTCCCTCTTCGACATCCCTGCGTCGGAGCCCGCTCCCGCCCTGCAGCCTGAGTCACCCAGCGACTCAACCCCCAGCAAGCCCCCGCTGCAGCCTGAGTCACCCAGCGACTCAGGTGCCAGCGGCCCTGCCCCGACGCCCGTCAGCACCATCCCGCAGGGCGGTTCGCTGTTCGACATCGAGGCGCCGGCGACCGACTCGGCGCCGGCGTCGGAACCCGAGCCTGAGCATCGCGCGGCGGCGGCCCCCGAGCCGGTGGTCGACCCCGACCCGGTGCCTGCATCGAGCGGTGCGCCAGCAACCGATCCGGCGCCCGAGAAGGTTGCTGACGCACCTCCCACAGCTGCAACGCCGCCAGTGGCCGCGCAGGCACCAGCACCAGCACCAGCACCAGCACCAGCACCAGCGACGGGAGTCGACATCGGCTCGCTGGGCTCGCTCTTCGACCTCGGGGCCCCGGCTGCGACTGCGGCCCCCGAGTCCACCGCCTCGGCTCCCGCGCCGTCCGCGCCGTCCGCGCCGTCCGCGCCGTCCGCGCCGTCCGCGCAGGTCGAGCCCGACGAGCCGACCGACCCGGAGAGCACGCCCGAGCCGGAGGCGGTGTCCGACCCCGCGGCCCCGGCCGCTCCGATGAGCGGTGCCGACCTCAGCCTGGCGGCGACCTCCGCGGCTCCGGAGGACGGGCTCAGCGGTGGCGCCGAGCCGCCGACCGACGCCGATCAAGCAGAGGCTGCCGACGCAGGAGTCGAGCCGAACGTCGCGACGGAGGCAGCGGCGGCACCCTCCGACGAGGCGGCACCCTCCGACGACCCGGGCACGGACACCCAGCCGAGGGTCGAGGCGTCCCCGGAGCAGCCGCCGGCCGGCGGCGAGACCGCGCCCCACACGCCCCGCACCGACGCGAACATCGGCGAGGCCGGGTCACTCTTCGACCTCTGAGCAGTCGGGAACGGGGAGCCTTGTCGCTGGGACGAGGCTCCCCGTTCGCCTTTGCGCGCCAGGTGATGCCGAGCTACCGCGCCCCGTGCCGACCCATGATGCGGATTGACATCAGAGGTCCCTTGACGTGATGTCACAATGATGTCAACGTGGTGCACATGGACATCACGCCGTACGTCGACAGCCTCCGTCGCGACCTCGTCGCTGCCGCCGACACCGGCGGCGACGAGCTGAGGCAGGCCGCGGAGAGGCTGGCGTACGCCCTCGACCCGAGCGCCCGACTCGCCCTGATGGAGGCGATCTCCCACGCCGCCGCCGAGATCACCGCCGAGCTCCCGGAGGGGAGCGTCGACGTCCGGCTGAACGGCCGCGAGCTCGACTTCGTCGTGCAGGCGCCGGTCGCGGCGCAGCCCACACCGCCGACGCCGCCCGCGCCGCCGGCACCGCCCGCCGCCGAGGAGGACGGCGACCTGGCCCGCATCACCCTCCGCATCCCCGAGGCCGTGAAGGCACGCGCCGAGGACCAGGCGGCTGCTGCGGGCCAGAGCCTCAACACCTGGCTCGTCAACGTCATCCGCAGCGCCACGGCACAGCACACCGCCCACGTCGACATCGACCTCAGCAGCATCCCCTTCGTGGGGTTCGACCCCTTCGCCGGCGCCCGCAAGCCGGGCGCTCGCCGGCTGACCGGCTGGCTGTAGCCCAGCCCGCAGCACCCACAGACCCACCCCTGGCGGACCAGCACCTGGCTGGTCCGCAGGACGACCACACCCTGGAGGACCCCGTGGAACAGAGCTTCGAGACACCCGCACCGATCGAGCTGTACGTCGAGAACCTGCGCGGCCGCGTCGACGTCACCGCCGCCGACACCACCGTGACCACCGTGCAGGTCACGGGCGAGCGCGCCGACGAGTTCGTGGTGGAGCACGACGGCCACCAGGTCGCCGTGATCGCCCCGAAGCGCGCCGGCGGCGTCTTCGGCCGCGACTCGAGCGCCGAGGTGGTGGTCACCATGCCCGCCCGCAGCACCCTCGTGGCCAAGGTCGGCAGCAGCGACCTCACCGCCCACGGCCCGCTCGGCGACGCGTCGGTCGACAGCGGCTCGGGCGACGTGTCCCTCGAGCTGGTCGAGGGCGACGCCGAGCTGCGCAGCGGCTCCGGCGACCTGCAGGTGACCGAGCTGCGCGGCGACGCCCGGGTGAAGAGCGGCTCCGGCGACGTCGTGGTCAAGCACTCCGCGCGCTCGCTCGTCGTGTCCACCGGCAGCGGCGACGTCCTGGTCCGGCGATCCGACGGCCACCTCGCCGTCAAGACCGGGTCGGGCGACGTCCTGGTCGGGGAGGCCGCCGACGACATCAGCTGCACCACGGGGAGCGGCGACCTCCGGGTCGACGTCGCGCGCCGCGGCAAGGTCACCGTCAAGGGAGCGAGCGGCGACGTCCTGCTCGGCGTCCCCCGGGGCACGCCGGTCTGGACCGACATCACCACCGCGTCGGGCCGGGTCAGCTCGGAGGTCGGCGGCGCCGGCGAACCGGCCGAGGGCCAGGACTTCCTCGAGGTGCGCGCCCGCACCGCGTCCGGCGACATCACCCTGCAGTCCCGATGAGGACCGGAAGGAGGACCGACATGCCCTACGCACTCACCGAGATCGAGCTGATCGCCCGTCACCGCATCAGCGAGCGCACCCGCCGTCCGCGGGTCCCCACCCGCCGCCGCTGACTGCCAGGAGAGGCGGCCAGGAGACGCGGCCAGGAGACGCGGTCAGGAACGCATCGCGACACCCCGGCGCCAGTAGCCCATGAAGGCGACCTGGCGCCGGTCCATGCCCAGCTCCCGCACCAGGTGCCGCCGCAGCCCGGTCACCATGGCGGACTCCCCCGCCACCCAGGCATAGAGCCCGGCCAGCCGGTGCTCGCCCGTCTGGGGCGTCCGGTCGATCGGCTCCCCGGACGAGGACCAGGTGGGGGTCTCCCACAGGTCGGGGTCCACGTCCCCGGCGTCGGGCTCGCCGGGACGCTGTGCCGCCGCCGGGTCGCCCACGCGGGGACCGACGGCGGCCAGGTGCCCCCGGACCGCCTCGTGGACGGCCTGCCCGTGGGGCCGGTCCCCACGGACCAGCCAGGTCACCTCCACCCCGGCGGGGCGCCGTACGTCCTGGACGTCCAGCGCGTGCGGCACCTCGAGGTACGCCGCCCCGCGCGCGTCGTCGGGCAGGCACTCCAGCACCGAGCAGATCGCCGGCACGGCGGTCTCGTCGCCCACCAGCAGCAGGTCGGCACCCGCGGGCGGGTCCATCTCGATGCCACCGAACGGGTGCCCGCGGCGTGGCATCACCACGACCGCGCGGGCGCCGGGACGCGCGGCCACCGCCCAGGCGGCGCCGGGCCCGGGCTCCCCGTGCTCGTGCACGACGATGTCGACCACCACGCGGGTCCCGGCGGGCGTGCGGTCGAGACGCCGGACCGTGTAGGTGCGCATGTGGCCGCGCTCCTCGACGGGCCGCGCCGACCAGGTCGCCAGCCACGTCTGGTCGGCGCCGTCGACGGAGGTGAGCGCACCCCCGGGCCCGGGCACGACGAGCTTGAAGCGCTGATCGAGCAGCGGACCGTCGACCCCGACGTCCGCGAGCGCCTCGCCGCCGAGGACGAGGCGCACGTACGACGGCGAGATCCGCTCCGCGCTGACGACCTCGACCTCCGCCAGGACCATCGGCAGGACGGGCTCGGACGTCGTCACCGTGCTCACCGGAGGGCTCCGACGCGCTCCGGTGCCGACGCCGTGCGGCGGCCGACCGGGACCACCATCGGCGTACCCGTCACCGGGCACGGGACGACCACGCTCTCGAGCCCGAACACGGACCGGACGAGCTCCTCGGTGACCACGTCGCGGGGAGGGCCCGAGGCGGCGACCCGCCCGTCCTTCATCGCCACGAGGTGGTGGGCGTAGCGCGTGGCGAGGTTGAGCTCGTGCAGCACCATGACGATCGTCGTCCCGCGCTCCGCGTTGAGGTCGTGGAGGAGGTCGAGCATCTCGACCTGGTGGGCGAGGTCGAGGTACGTCGTGGGCTCGTCGAGGAGCAGCAGCTCGGTCCCCTGGGCCAGGGCCATGGCGATCCAGACCCGCTGGCGCTGGCCGCCGGAGAGCTCGTCGACGGCACGCGTGGCGAGCGCCGTCGTGCCGGTGAGCCGCAGCGCCTCCGCGACGACGCGGTCGTCCTCGGTCGTCCACCGGCTGAACAACCCGTGGTGGGGCTGGCGTCCACGGCTCACCAGGTCGGCCACGGTGACGCCGTCCGGGGCGACCGGGTCCTGGGGGAGCAGGCCGAGCGTGCGCGCGACGTGGCGGGTCGGCAACCGGTGGATGGCCTCCCCGTCGAGCAGCGCCGCCCCGGACCGGGGCGCGAGCAGCCGCGCCATGCCGCGCAGCAGCGTGGACTTGCCGCAGGCGTTCGCGCCGACGACCACCGTGACGGCACCGTCGGGGAGCACGAGGTCGACGTCGGAGACGACCACGCGGTCGTCGTACGCCAGGGTCAGCTGTCGGGTGCCCAGTCGGGCAGGGGTGGCGGTCATGCCGCCCTCCTTCCGGTGTGGCCGCGGGCGAGCAGCCAGAGCAGGAACGGCGCGCCGAAGGCGCCGGTCACCACGCCCACGGGCAGGTTGAGGTCGTCGACGGCGTAGGCGCCCACGTGGTCGCCGACGACCATGACCAGGGCGCCGACCAGGCCGGCGCCGAGCAGCGTCGTACGCCCTCGGTGCAGCGCCCGGGCGATCGGCCCGGAGAGGAACGCCACGAACGCGACGGGGCCGGCGGCCGCGACCGCCACCGCGACGAGCAGGACGGCGACCAGGAGCAGCAGCTCGGTCCGCGGGCGCGACACCCCCAGGCCGGCCGCGGTGTCGTCGCCGAGCTCGAGGGCGGGCAGCGCCCGCGACAGGACCGCCGTCAGGGGCAGCAGCACGCCCAACGCGATGGCGAGGACGCCGATGGTCGACCAGGCGACGCCGTTGACGCTGCCGGCCAGCCACCGGAGCAGCAGCTGCACGTCGTGCTCGTCGACCCGGGTGAAGACGTACTGGACGAGCGACTGCATGGCGGCCGCCATGCCGATGCCGGCCAGGACGAGGCGGAAGCCACCGCGCCTGCCCGCCACCGCGCGGACGACGAGCGCGACCCCGAGCGCGCCGAGGACGGCCGCGGCGGACACCGACCAGCCCTCCCACCCGCCGAGGGCGATGGCGCTGACCGCGGCCGCGCTCGCGCCCAGCGACACCCCGACGACGTCGGGGCTCGCCAGCGGGTTGCGCAGCACGGTCTGGAAGATCGCGCCGCCGACGCCGAACGCCACGCCCGCCAGCACGGCGAGCACGGCCCGAGGCAGCTTGGACTCCAGGACGATGTACGTCGCACCGGGGATGTCGGCGCCGCCGAGGATGCGCAGGAGGTCGGGGACGGTGACCGTGTAGTCGCCGAGCAGCACGCGCACGGCGAAGGCGGCGGCGAGCGCGCAGGTCAGGCCCCCCAGGACGCGACGTCGGCTGCGCCTCGCGCCCCGGCGCGCGCGTCGTACGTCGGCCACGGCGGTGCCTGCGGCGTCGGCGGCGTCCGCCGGCCGCCCGGGGAGCGGCAGTGCGGTCACAGGGCCCGCCCCGCCCGCCGCACCAGCAGCATGAACACGGGGACCCCGACGACGGCGGCCATGATCCCCACCTGGACCTCCGCGGGTGGCAGGACGACGCGGCCCACCGTGTCGGCGACCACCACGAGGACGGCGCCGACGAGCATCGACAGCGGCAGCACGCGAGCGTGGCCGGGCCCGACGAAGGCCCGCACCACGTGGGGAACCACGAGGCCGACGAACGCGATCGGTCCGGCGAGGGCGGTCGCCGTGCCGGCGAGCAGGACGATCGCGAGGGCCACCAGCACCCGGTCGCGCGCCGTACGGCGCCCCAGGCCGCGGGCGAGGTCCTCACCCAGCGCGAGGGTGTCGAGCAGCCGGGCGCCGGCCAGCCCCAGGACGGCACCCACCAGCAGGAACGGGGCGCCGGCCGTCAGCACCTCGAGCCCGCGGCCGCCGATGGTGCCGACCTGCCAGAACCGGAACGTCTCCATCGTGCGGCTGTCCCCCAGCAGGATCGCCGACGTCCAGCTGGCGAGCGCGGCCGTCAGGGCGGCACCGGTGATGGCCAGCTTCATCGGGGTCGCGCCGTCGCGCCCGAGGGAGGCGAGCAGCTGCACCAGCACCGCCGCTCCAGCGGCGCCGACGAAGGCCGGCGGCAGGAGCTCCTCGACCGTCGCCAGGCCGAGCACGGACATGCCGACGACCATCGCGAAGGTCGCTCCTGCGTTGACGCCCAGGATGCCGGGATCGGCCAGCGGGTTGCGGGTCAGGCCCTGCATGAGCGCGCCGGCCAGACCCAGCGCGGCGCCCACGGCGAGGCCGAGCCAGGTCCGCTCGAGCCGGACCGTCACCACCGGGTGGAGCGGGTGGGCCGGGTCCCACACCGCGTCGACCGGCACGGCGCGGGCACCGACGAGGACCGACAGCGCGACGGCGCCGGCGAGGACCGCGACGCCGGCCGCGGCGGTCGCCGCCACGGGGATCCGAGCGGACCGGCGACCGGGCGACGCCCCCGCGGCCGCCCGGTCCAGGACCGGGGTCGTCACCGTCCCTCGATCGCCTCGACGACGTGGGGCAGGACGTCGGAGACGATCACCGGGATGGACAGCGGGGTGGGGTTGGTCGCCGCCATCGTCGTCGGCATGTCGGTCTCGGCGTACCAGTGGCCCTGGGCGATCGCCGGGATCCGTCCCAGCAGCTCGTCCTCGGCGATCGCGTCGACGGACGCGGCGTCCTCCACCCAGGTGATGAACACGTCGGAGGTGAGGTCGCTCGCCCGCTCGGCCGAGACGGTGCCGTAGAACTCCCCGGGCTCGACGGCGTCGGCGACCGCCGGGGCGTCGACCATGCCGAAGTCGTGCATGACCGAGACCCGGGGGTCCTCCGGCGCATAGACGCCGACCGTCGACAGGTCGGTCGGGGTGAGGTAGCCGTAGATCAGCTCCGCGCCCTCGAGCGCGGGGTTGTCCTCGCGGGCCTCGGCGATGGTCTCCTCGGTCTCAGCCTCGAGCTCGTCGGCCGCGGCGCTGCGGCCCAGCGCCTGGCCCACCAGGTCGAGGGACTCCTGCCAGGGCGTCGTCCACGGCGCCTCCGGGTAGGCGACGACGGGCGCGATCTTGCTGAGCTTGTCGTACTCCGCCTGCGTGATGCCCGAGTTCGTGGCCAGGATCAGGTCCGGGGCGAGCTCGGCGACCTCGTCGACCGGCGCGCCGTCGGAGTCGTCGTACCGCGTCGGGGGCTCCGCCCCGGCCTCCTCGACGGCCGCGTCGAACCAGGCGGTCGACCCCGCCTCGTTGCCGCCCCAGGTGATCTTGGTGGCGCCGACCGGGACGACGCCGAGGGCGAGCGCGTGGTCGTGGTCGGTCCAGCCCAGCGTCGCCACCCGGGTGGGCTCGGACGCGATGGTCGTCTCACCGAGGGCGTGCTCGATGGTGACCGGGTAGGCGTCCGCCTCGGCCGAGGTGGAGGCGGCCGGTGCGCCGGGTGTGTCAGGCGTGTCGGCAGCGGTCGAGCCGGTGCTGCAGGCGGAGAGGACGGTCAGGGAGATGGCGGCCCCCAGCAGGGGGGCGGCGAGGCGGGTCATACGGATGCTCCATCGAGTAAGGGTGACCTAAGTAAGGCGAGCCTAACCTAATGTCACACGGCATGACTCGCGGGGCACCCGCGCCGCCGGCGCCGTCCGTGCCACGGTGTGGTCGTGCGCCGCGTCATCGCCGTCATCGTCCTCGCCGTCGCCGCCCTCGCGGTGTGGTTCGTCCTGTCCCTCGGCGATCCGGTCCCCTGGGGCAAGCCCGCCACCGTCGACGGCGACGTCGTGCGCACGACGTACGTCGGGAGCGAGTGCCAGACCTACGACCGGGTCGACGTGGTCGAGGACGACCAGCGGGTGGTCATCACCGTCCGCGAGACCGTCCTCGCGGTGAGCTGCACCGACGCGGGCGTGGCGCACGAGGTCCGGGTCGAGCTGGACGAGCCGCTCGGGGACCGGGCGCTGGTGGACGGGGCGTGCCTGCTGGCGGAGCTGTCGGAGCGTCCCACGTGCGACGGCGACACCATCGAGAGCGGTGGGTGATCCTCAGATCGGCGTGCGGTGGAAGCCGGCGTACGACTTGGACGGCGTCGGGCCGCGCTGCCCCTGGTAGCGCGAGCCGTACCGCGCCGAGCCGTACGGGTGCTCGCTCGGCGAGCTGAGCCGGAAGAAGCAGAGCTGGCCGATCTTCATCCCGGGGTAGAGCAGGATCGGCAGGGTCGCGACGTTGGCCAGCTCGAGGGTGACGTGGCCCGAGAACCCGGGGTCGACGAAGCCGGCCGTCGCGTGGGTCAGGAGACCGAGCCGGCCCAGGGACGACTTCCCCTCGACGCGCGCGGCGAGGTCGTCAGGGAGGCTGACGACCTCGAGCGTCGAGCCGAGCACGAACTCGCCGGGGTGCAGGATGAACGGCTCGTCGCCCTCCGGCTCGACCTCGCGCGTCAGGTCGGACTGGTCGGCGGCGGGGTCGATGTGCGGGTAGCGGTGGTTCTCGAAGACCCGGAAGTAGCGGTCCAGCCGGAAGTCCACGCTCGAGGGCTGGAGCATCGCGGGGTCCCAGGGCTCCAGGGCGATCCGCCCGGCGTCGATCTCGGCGGTGATGTCGCGGTCGGAGAGCAGCACGGTCGCGACCCTAGGCCCACACCGCCGGTCGAGGAAGGCCGAGGGCCTGGCACGAGACCCCTCCTGGCACGATGTGCCGGTGACTTTCCACCGCTACGTCGCCCTCGGCGACTCGTTCACGGAGGGCGTCGGCGACCCCGACCCCAGGCGACCCAACGGCCTGCGCGGCTGGGCGGACCGGGTGGCTGAGGCGCTCGCCGCCGGCACCGACGACTTCGGCTACGCCAACCTCGCCATCCGCGGGCGCAAGCTCGGCGCGATCATCGACGAGCAGCTCGAACCGGCGCTCGCCCTCGAGCCCGACCTCGTCACCATCCACGGCGGCGGCAACGACGTGCTGCGCCCCAAGGTCGACGTCGACGCCCTCGCCGCGACGTACGACGGCGCGATCGCGCGCCTGACGGCGACCGGGGCGCACGTCGTGATGTTCACGCTCTACGACCCGGGCCCGAAGGGCATCTACGGCCCCGTGCGCGGCCGGATGGCGATCTTCAACGAGTGGGTCCGCGAGATCGCCGACGACCGCGGCGTCACCGTGGTCGACCTCTGGCGGATGCGCGGACACGACCCGGGCCAGGTGATGGACCCCGACCGGATGCACCTCAACGCCGCCGGCCACCAGCACGTCGCCATCGCCGTGCTCGACGCTCTCGGCCTCCCCCACGAGCTCCAGCCGCACCCGCCGCGCGAGCTGCCGGCGCTGCGTCGGCGGCAGCAGTGGGGCGAGCACGCACGCTGGACCCGCGAGTTCCTGGGGCCGTGGGTGCACCGCCGGGTCACCGGCCGGTCCTCCGGGGACGGCGTCGAGCCGAAGCGCCCGGGGCTGCTCCCGCTCGACTGACGCCGGCACTCCGCGCAGGCCCGGACGCGTTCGAGGGTGCGGACCGCTCCCCGCCCTGGGTCGGGTAGCATCCCTCCTCGTCGGTCAGCCGACGTGCGGATGTAGCTCAGCTGGTAGAGCGCGACCTTCCCAAGGTCGATGTCGCGAGTTCGAATCTCGTCATCCGCTCCATCCTCCCCCGAGCGGGCACTTCGTTCCCGCCACCCCTGCCGAGCGGGCACTTCGTTCCCGTCATTCCCGGCGAGCGGGCACCTCGTCTCGATGACGTGCCGTCTCGGTCAGGTCAGCGCGAGCGAGGTGCTCGGTCGGCGCTGTTGCTGGTGGGAGACTTGCGACATTTGGGACCAGTGGGGACAGTGGGACGGAACTATCCACCACTCCGAGGACCTTCCCCCATGCCTCCCCTCCCCTCCCGCACCCAGCCCGGCACCCCCAGCGAGCCGACGAGCGACGCGCCGGCCGAGCGCGGCCGCGGCCGCCGTACGGCTGCCGGCGCCGCCGCGGCACTCGCCCTGACGCTCGCGGTCGCACCGTTCCTCCCGTCCGACGACGACAGCGGCCCGGACGGCCTCGCCCCCGCCGGCGACGCGCCGCCAATCGCTGCGAGCGCTGCTCCCGGGCTCGGTGAGCTCACCCCGGCGATGCAGCGCGAGATCGACCGCGTCGTCGCCGCGGGCCGCGACCTCGGTGCGGTCGACGGTCGGAGCGCCGTCGCTCGCGAGCTGGCGCGGTGCGCCACCTTCGCAGGGCAGCGCTACTGCCTCGGCGTCGGCTGGACGACGCAGGACGAGGCCCAGGTGGCCGCGCGTCTCGCGGCCCCCGCCCCCCGTACAGGCCAGGAGCGCACCGGCGACCTCGGGCCGGCCGCGATCCTCGCCAGGGCGGCTCGGATGTCGCCACGTGAGCGGGCCGCCACCGAGCGCGCCGAGCTCACGATGGCGGCCCGCTCCGTCGCGAAGGTGTGGCAGATCCGGCACGAGATCCAGGGCGTCCCGCTGCCCGAGAAGTTCCGCGTCGGGAGCCGGGCGGTCGTGAGCGGCCGGCCCGCGGCCACGGCGTACCCGACCGACAAGTACCAGATCCTCAACGGGCGCCGCACCCTGGCCCAGAACGAGTACTACTGGTGCGGGCCGGCCGCGATGCAGGCGATCGCCTGGGGCTCGCAGGGCAAGCGGATGAACCAGGCCTTCTGGGCGCGACGGCTCCGCACCTCGACCGCGGGCACCGCGATCACCGACATGGTGCGCGTCGTCAACCGGCACACCGACTACGACGACGAGGCGCACGCGGGTCCCTACGTCGCGCTCGACGTCGCGGACTTCAGCTTCGACGAGTGGTACCTCCTGATGATGCGCCACGTGCACGACTACCAGGCGCCCGTCGTGCTCCACCCGGTCCTGCTGAAGCGCTACTTCCCCTACCTCGACGACGACGCGAGCGGGCACTTCCAGGTCGGCCGCGGCTTCGACCAGAACCCGGACGGCAACCCTCGGCTGGGGTACTTCGAGCCGTGGGACCAGTCGCGCTTCGACCCGAGCGAGCCGCACATCCCGCGCGTCCAGTGGCGCAACGCCTACCGCTCCTACCGCGCCAACCAGGACCACTTCCAGCACAACGTGGGCGTCTGATGGCCGTCCGTACGGCGCTCGCCGCGGCTCTGCTGCTCGCCGCGACCGGCTGCACCGCGGACGACACGGACCCCGCGAGCAGCCCGGGCGAGCGCACCACCGAGACACCGTCGGAGACGGCTCCGGAGTCGCCGGCCTCGACGGAGCCGGAGACTCCCGAGCCCAGCAGCACCGGGTCACCCACGGACACCACGGCCGGGGACCGGGTCGCCCTCCTCGACTGGCAGGACACCGGCGAGCCGGTCGACGCGCGGGTGACGGTCGGCGACGAGTGGCGGGTCGCGGTCGACCGGTCCCGCACGACCGCCGAGCTCACCGGGCCGACGGGCGGCCTCGCCCTCCCGGCCGGTCCCCGGCGCCGGTTCTCCGAGGTGCTCCTCGACGACGAGTGGGCGGTGCTGGTCGCCCAGGACCGTGCCGAGAGCAGGCCGTCCGTGGCGCGGGTCGTCGAGCTCGCGACGGGCGACGTACGCCGCGTGGTGACGCCCGAGCCGGCGAGCGGCGGCTCGTGGGCGATGGCCGACGGCAGCCTCTGGTACCCCACCACCGGCGACGGCGGCGCCTACTGCCTGGCGACCCTGGCGCTCGCCGACAGCAACGGCGAGGACGGCTGGTGCGCCGAGCCGCGCACCGGCTGGTCGGGGCTCACCGCGAGCAGCGCGGGCGTCGGCATGATGACCTTCGACGACCGCCGGCCGGTGGCGTGCCGGACGGTCAACCTGGTGGACGGGAGCGGCCTGCCCCAGCCCGTCGCGGAGGCCGAGCCCTGCACGGGCTGGGACGTCGCGGCCACGGAGACCGGAGCGATCTGGTCGGTCGTGCCCAGGGCGAGGCGGCAGGAGGAGGCGACCTTCCACGCCACGTCCGAGGACGGTGTCGTGGACCTGGGCGCCGGCACCACCGGCTCACTGGTGCCGTGCGGCGACTCGGTGTTCTTCGTCCGCGACCCGCAGGACCGCGACGACCCTGCCCGGCTGATGCGCTGGACCGCCGGTCCGGAGCTGGAGATCGCCTACGAGTCGCGCTCGCGTGGCAACGCGTTCCTCGGCGAGCCGGTGTGCTCGGGCGACGTCCTCACGCTGTCGTCGTACGGCCAGGACGGCGACGAGCAGGTCTGGGCGAGGGTCGACTAGCGTCGGGTGGCGTGACGTTCACCGGCTTCCCCGTCGCGGCGCTCGACTTCTACGACGACCTCGAGATGGACAACACCCGGTCGTTCTGGGAGGCGCACCGCACGACGTACGCCGAGGCGGTGCAGGCGCCGATGAAGGCGCTGTGCGCCGAGCTGGAGCCGGAGTTCGGCAGCGCGAAGGTGTTCCGCCCCTATCGCGACGTCCGCTTCGCCAAGGACAAGACGCCCTACAAGACCCACCAGGGCGCGTTCGTCGCCTCCGGGCCGTCGACGGGCTGGTACGTGGAGATCTCCGCGCGCGGCACCCGGGTCGGCGCGGGCTTCTACGACGCGGCGGGCCCACGACTGACAGCCATCCGCGCGGCGATGGCCGACGACCGCACCGGTGCCGCGCTCGACCAGCTGCTGGCGGCGTACGACGGCGACGGCTGGGAGATCGGCGGCGAGCAGCTCAAGACGGCGCCCCGCGGCTGGCCGGCCGACCACCCGCGCATCCACCTGCTGCGGCGCAAGCAGCTCTTCGTGGGGCGCTCGTACGGCTTCGAGGAGGACGCGATCGGCCCGACCCTGGCCGACCGCGTCCGCGACGACTGGCGCGCGCTCCGGCCGCTGGTCGAGTGGATCGCCGAGCGGGACTGACGGCCTCCCGGCCGGGGTAGTTCAGGGCAGAACGGTCGTCCTGGCACCCGAAGGACCACCGTCCCGCCCTGAACTACCCCACCTCCGTCGTCCGGCAGTTCACCCGGACGTCGCCGGGCCGTCCGAGGGTGGGGGCATGCCCAAGCACAACGCGTTCCTCCACATCGGCCCCGGCGTCCTGGGGGTCGCCTCGACCCACGCGGCACTCGTCGACAACCACACGCTGGCCCGCGCCGGCCTCGCGGTGCCCCGGCTGGACGCGGCACACATGCAGCACGCCGACCTCGAGATCCGGCGGCTGCACCAGGAGGCGGGCCTGCGTCGCAAGGACGTCGAGGGCGCCTGGGCCGAGGTGTGCCGCCAGGCCTACCGCGCCAAGCGTGACGTGGTGATCAGCCAGCCCGGGCTCGTCGAGGCGACCGACGACCAGGCGGCGCTGGCGTACGACGGCCTGTTCGGCTTCCGCGTCCACCTCGTGCTCACCCCGCCGGCCGTCCCCGACGACCTCGAGGCGGCGTTCGGGCCGTGGACCCGGTTGGTGAGGAAGCAGGGCCGCCGCTTCGTGGTGCCCGTCGGCGCAGGCATGGCGCCCACCGTCTTCGCCGGCGAGCTCGCGCGGCTCGCCCACGACGTACGGCGTGAGCGCGCCGAGCGGGCGCTCCTCAAGCGGGCCCGGCGCGCCAAGCCCTCAGCGGCCTGATCCCGCTGGGCGTCCGAAGCCGGCCTCAGTGCGGCTGCCAGGCGTCCTCGTCGGCGGTCAGGGCGCTGATCGAGGACGGCAGCTCACCGTCGGCGAGCTGCTGGATCGTCACCTGCTCGAAGACCTCGCGGAGCGCGCGGCGGGCGGCGATCCAGACGTGCTGGAGGACCTGGGTGCTCTCGTCGTAGTCGACCGCCTCGGGGCGCAGGCCGTAGACCGAGACCAGTGGCCCGTCGACCGCGCGGATCACGTCGGCGACCGACACGGACGAGGGCTGCCGGGCGAAGCGCCACCCCCCGGACTGACCGCGCTGGGAGACCACGATGTCGGCCTTGCGCAGGTCGGCGAGGATCGCCTGGAGGAAGCCGTGCGGGATGTCCTGGGCCTTGCCGAGCGCCTCGGCGCTGACCGGCGAGGACGCGTCGCGGGTCGCGATCTCGACGAGGGCCCGCAGGGCGTAGTCCGACTTCGCTGAGACGCGCACGGGGCCAGTTTCACAGATCGGCGCAACGAATGTGACAGACCCCGTGTTGCGAACGCGGCCAGGGCGTAGCATCATTTGTTACCGGCGAGTAGCGACTCGCCCCGGACGCACCTCACGACACGGAAACGGGTGGAAGCTGTGAGCCACTACAAGACCAACCTCCGCGACATCGAGTTCAACCTCTTCGAGGTGCTCGGTCGGGACGAGGTGCTCGGCACCGGCCCCTTCGCCGAGATCGACAGCGAGAGCGCCCGCGAGATCCTCCGCGAGGTCGAGCGCCTCTCCCGCGAGGACCTGGCGTCGTCGTACGAGGACAGCGACCGCAACCCGCCCGTCTTCGACCCCGCGACCCACACCGCGCCGGTCCCGGAGAGCTTCAAGAAGAGCTACCAGGCGTGGATGGACTCCGAGTTCTGGCGCCTGCAGGTGTTCGAGGAGATGGGCGGCACGCCCGCGCCGTCCTCCCTCATCTGGGCCCTCGGCGAGATGGTGCTCGGCGCCAACGCGCCGGTCTGGATGTACGCCGCCGGCCCGGCGTTCGCCAACGTCGTCCACCGCAACGGCAACGAGCGCGACCGCCAGGTCGCCCAGCACATGGTCGACCGGCAGTGGGGCTGCACGATGGTCCTCACCGAGCCCGACGCGGGCTCCGACGTCGGCGCCGGCCGCGCCAAGGCCACGCCGAACGAGGACGGCTCCTGGAACGTCACCGGGGTCAAGCGCTTCATCACCAGCGCGACGCACGACATGAGCGAGAACATCATGCACCTCGTGCTCGCCCGTCCCGAGGGCGTCGAGGGCGTGGGCGGGCCCGGCACCAAGGGCCTCTCGCTCTTCTGGATGCCCGAGCACCACTTCGACCTCGAGACCGGCGAGCTGACCGGCGAGCGCAACGGCGTCTACGTCACAGGTGTCGAGCACAAGATGGGCATCAAGGTGTCCAACACCTGCGAGGTCACCTTCGGCGACCCGCAGGTCGGCGGCGGCGAGCCCGCCAAGGGCTGGCTGCTGGGCGAGGTCCACGAGGGCATCGCGCAGATGTTCCAGGTCATCGAGAACGCCCGGATGATGGTCGGCACCAAGGCCATCGCCACGCTGTCCGCCGGCTACCTCGCCGCGCTGGACTACGCCAAGGAGCGCGTGCAGGGCGCCGACCTGACCCAGGCGGCCGACAAGAGCGCGCCGCGCGTGACGATCACGCACCACCCCGACGTACGCCGCTCGCTGATGGTCCAGAAGTCCTTCGCCGAGGCGATGCGCTCGCTGGTGCTCTACACCGCGACCTGGCAGGACGCGGTGATGATCGCGGAGCACGCCGGCACCGCCGACTCCGACGAGGCGCGCCTCGCCGCGGCCGTCAACGACCTGCTGCTGCCGATCGTCAAGGGCTACGGCTCCGAGCGGTCGTGGGTGCTGCTCGGCACCGAGTCGCTCCAGACGTTCGGCGGCTCGGGCTTCCTGCAGGACTACCCCGTCGAGCAGTACGTCCGCGACGCCAAGATCGACACGCTCTACGAGGGCACCACCGCGATCCAGGGCCAGGACTTCTTCTTCCGCAAGATCGTCAAGGACCAGGGCCGCGCGCTGGGCCACCTGGCGAAGGAGATCGAGGGGTTCATCACCTCCGAGGCCGGCAACGGCCGGCTCAAGAACGAGCGCGCCCTGCTCGCGGCCGCGCTCGAGGACGCGAACGCCATCGTCGGCCACATGATCAACGACCTGATGTCCGCGGACGTGTCGGCCGAGGGTGGCGACGTCCGCAACATCTACAAGGTGGGGCTCAACACCACCCGCCTGCTGATGGCCCTCGGCGACGTCGTCTGCGGCTGGCTGCTGCTGCGGCAGGCCGAGGTCGCCCTCGCCAAGCTCGCGGGCGAGGTGTCCGCCAAGGACAAGGCGTTCTACGAGGGCAAGGTCGCCGCGGCGCAGTTCTTCGCCCAGACCAACCTCCCCCGCATCGCCGCCGAGCGGGCCATCGCCGAGGGCATCACCCTCGAGCTGATGGACCTCGACGAGGCGGCCTTCTGACGCTGCGCCCCTGAACGCGGAGAGCCCCCGGACGTGGTCCGGGGGCTCTCGTCGTCCTCGCGTGTCGTGGGGTCAGTCGGCGACAGCCAGGTAGCGCACGTCGACGGTGTAGGACGCCACGTCCACCGAGTCGGTGCCCGTGGTGGCGAAGCCCCACACGGCCGCCGGGTGGCGCCGCGGGACGGGGTAGAACGCCGGGTTGCCCTCGGCCCAGTAGGGGTCGACGGCCACCCAGCCGGACCGGCCGCTGGTGCCCTGGACGGTGCTGTCCCCCACGCGCAGGGTGCCCGCGTCGCTCTCGCCGGCGGTGGTGGGAGCGCCGGTGAACGCCACCCTCATCGCTGCGAGCCCGCGGATGCCGGTCGCCTCGGGGACCTCCAGGATGTGGGACGACTGGGCGCGCGAACCCGTGGAGGCAGGGTCGGCGCAGGGCTTCGAACGGTGACTGAGGCCGCCCGCGAACTGCGTGCTGGGGACGACCTCCCCACAGTCGCGGACGGTGCCGTCGCCGCAGCCGTTGGCGGTCGAGTAGTCGCAGGGACCGAGCCTGGACTCCGCCGGCAGCACGGTCGTGGTCTGCTCGCGCCAGACCAGCTCGTCGCCGGAGACCCAGATCCGCAGGCGGTCCGAGCGGCCGGAGTTGCCCACGCCGTCCGTGCCGACCACGGTCGCGTGGTAGCGGCCCCGGGGAAGCGGCTCGCCTCGCTTGCGGGCGGTCCAGTGCACGTCGTCCCCCCGACCGAACATCTCCCAGCCGTCGGCGTGGAGGACCGGCTTGTCGACGTCGACGGAGTGGACCACACGACCGGAGGAGCTGCGGATCACCAGGCGCGCCGACCGTACCTCCGCCTCGTAGGCGTGTGCCTCGATCCGGAGGGCGTCCGTGACGACGGTCGTGCGGGGGAAGACCTGGGGCCGGGCCTGTCGCGAGACGGCGTACGTCGGCGCGGTGAGGTCGGCGGAGAACGACGTGTCGACCTCGACCGGGGCCTGCCGGTAGCCGTCACGGGGCAGCACCAGGAGCACCCGGTAGTCACCGTCGACGACGACCCGGCCCTTGGCGTTGCGGCCGTTCCACGACCACGTGTGGGTGCCGGCCTCCATGAGGCCGAGGTCGACCGAGCGGATCGCCCGCGTGCCGTGGGGTCGCGAGACCTGAAGCCTCACCCGGGTGCGCTCGGGCAGGGTGTAGCGCACCGCAGCCTTGTCCTGCACCCCGTTGCCGTCGGGCGAGAAGGACACCGGAGCACTCACGGAGTAGGCGCCGGGATCCGCGGACGACGGGACCGCGGCGGCCAGCGCCGGGGCCGCGAGCAGCCCGAGCGTGGACAGGAACAGGACGAGACGACGTACCACTGGAACCCCCGTGCGCATGAGCGGCGCCGACCGCGCCGCGGACAGTATGAGCCGCGTGATGACAGGTGTCACGTGGACGTCGTGACATCGCGCCGCGGCGCCCACCGCGGTCCGGCGAGACGCTGGACGCATGACCACCCCAGCGATCCTGGCCACCGGCCTCCGCAAGGCGTTCCGGCAGGCCGACGGCACACCCGTCACAGCGGTCGACGGCGTCGACCTGACCGTGCGGCCCGGCGAGATCGTCGCCTTCCTCGGGCCCAACGGCGCCGGCAAGACGACCACCGTGGACCTGCTGCTGGGCCTGACCCGGCCGGACGCCGGCACGGTCGAGGTGTACGGCGAGGAGCCGGCCGCCGCGGTGCGCGCGGGGCGGGTCTCCGCGGTGATGCAGAGCGGCGGGCTGCTCGACGACTTCACCGTCCGGGAGACCGTGGAGGTCATCGCCTCGCTGCACGGCCGGCGCGACCGGGTCGCCGACGTGCTGGAGCGCACCGGCCTCGGGCCGCTCGCCGGACGGCGGGTGCAGGCCTGCTCGGGTGGCGAGCAGCAGCGGCTGAAGTTCGCCCTGGCCCTGGTCCCCGACCCGGACCTGGTCATCCTCGACGAGCCCACGACGGGGATGGACGTCGCCGCCCGGCAGGCGTTCTGGGAGACGATGCGTGCCGACGCCGCCGAGGGGCGGACGATCGTCTTCGCCACCCACTACCTCGCCGAGGCCGACGAGTTCGCCCAGCGCACCGTGCTGATGGCGGGAGGGCGCATCGTCGAGGACGGTCCCACCGCCGACGTCCGGGCCGCGTTCGGGGGCCGCTCGGTCACCTTCCGCCCGCCTGCCCACGTCGTGCACCGCGACGGCGTGGACCCGGCCTGGCTCGCCCGCGTCCAGCAGGCGCTGGAGCCCCTCGGCGCGACCGACGTCGAGGTCTCCAGCGCCAGCCTGGAGGCGGCGTTCCTCGCGCTCACCGCCGGCACGACAGGAGCATCCCGATGACCGCCCTCGCCGACACCCCCACACACCCGACCCCCCTGCTCTGGGGGCAGGCGGCGCGCTCGGGGGTCGCGGCGGCCGCCGGGTTCGCCGTCCTCGACCTCCGGCGGCGGCTCCGCAACCGGGTGGAGATGTTCTTCGTCGTGGCGCTGCCCGCGTTCATGTACCTCGTCTTCGGCCTCGGCTCCGAGGAGACGCTCGGCAGCGGCAACGTCGCGATGTACGTCATGCTCTCGATGGCGGCGTACGGCGCCGTGTCGGCCACCTCCGGCGTCGCCGGCTCCGCGGTCCTCGAGCGCACCCTCGGCTGGGGGCGCCAGCTGGCCCTCACCCCGATGCGTCCGCTCACCTTCGTCGCCGTGAAGACCGTCGTCGCGATGGTGGTCGCCGCCGTCCCGGTCTCGCTGGTCCTGGCGATCGGCGCCGCGACCGGGGCGCGGGGCGAGGCGTCGGACTGGCTGCTGGGCGGCCTCGTCGTCTGGGCCGGCTCGGCCCTCTTCGCGGTGTACGGCGTCGCCGTCTGCTCGGTGTTCCGCACCGAGAACGCCGCCGGCATCGCCTCGGGCCTGGTCGTGGTCATGGCCTTCCTCGGCAACGTGTTCACCCCGGTCGACGGGCTGGTGCTGGACGTCGGCCGGTTCACCCCGCTCTACGGGTACGCCGCGCTGGCGCGCTACCCGCTCACCGACGGCTGGACCGCGAGCGGCGCGCACGACCCGCTGTGGCTCCCGGTCGCTAACGTGCTCGCGTGGACCGTGATCTTCACCCTGACCGCGCTGTGGGGCGTGCGCCGGGGACGGGAGCGGGTGTGACCGGTCCGGACGTCCCCGCTCCGGAGCCCCGCACCCCGTGGGAGCGCTGGGGCTGGTCCACCGCGGCGGTCTGGCTCGGCTTCCTGGCCTTCCCGCTGGTGGAGACCTGGCAGTCCGACGTGGCGCCCGCGCTGCGGGCGGCCACGCTGGTGGTCATCGTCGGCTTCGCCGTGGCCTACGTGCTCGGCTACACCGCCTGGCGCGACCGCGCGCTGTGGGTCCTGGCCGGGCTGAGCCTGTGCCTCGTCGCCACCGTGCCCGTCCTCGGCATCGACGCCATCGGGCTGACGCCGTACCTCGGGGCCTACGCCGCCCTCCAGGTGCCGGCGCCCCACTGGAAGTGGGCCACTCCCCTCGTCGCGGCGGCGCCGCTGGTCGCCTTCGTCACCGTGGAGTTCCCGGCGTACTTCTTCATCCTGTTCTGGTCGATCATCGGCGGCTGCACCCTGGTCCGGCTGCTGACCGAGGCCGAGGGCCGCGCCGACACCACCCGGCAGTCGCTGGCCCTCGTGGCCGAGCGCGAGCGGGTGGCGCGCGACGTCCACGACGTGCTGGGCCACTCCCTCACCGCGCTCTCGGTGAAGGCCGAGCTCGCGGCGCGGCTCATCGACGTCGACCCCGACCGGGCCCGCGAGGAGCTCGAGTCGATCCAGGCCACGGCCCGGCAGGCGCTGGCGGAGGTGCGTGCCACGGTCGGCGGCCTGCGGGCCGGCAACCTGCCGGCCGAGCTGAGCGCCGCGCCCCGCGTCCTGGCCGACGCGGGCGTGGACACCGACGTGCGGGGCGACGTCGAGGACACCGACCCGCGCCATCGCGCGCTGCTGGCGTGGGTGCTGCGTGAGGCGGTCACCAACGTCGTACGGCATGCCGGCGCGAGGTCCGTGGTCATCGAGCTGGGCCCCCGCGGCCTCGCCGTCACCGACGACGGCACCGGCGTCGCCGGCCCGGAGGGCAACGGCCTCCGTGGGATGCGGGAGCGGGTGTCGGCGGCCGGTGGCACCCTGGACGTGGCGCCGGCCCGGCCGGGGACCCGCGTCGAGGTGGTGCTGCCGTGATCCGCCTCCTGCTGGCCGACGACCAGGCGCTCGTGCGGGGCGCGCTCGCCGCGCTCCTCGACCTCGAGCCCGACCTCGAGGTGGTCGCCCAGGTCGGGCGCGGCGACGAGGTGGTGACCGCGGCACGGGAGTCGGCCGCCGACGTGTGCCTGCTCGACATCGAGATGCCCGGCCTGTCGGGCATCGACGCGGCCGCCGCGGTGCGTCGCGAGCTGCCCGGGGTGCGCTCGCTGATCGTCACGACCTTCGGTCGCCCCGGCTACGTACGACGCGCGCTGGACGCGGGCGCCGCCGGGTTCGTCGTCAAGGACACCCCGGCCCGCCAGCTCGCCGACGCCGTACGGCGGGTGCACGCGGGCCTGCGCGTCATCGACCCCCACCTGGCCGCCGAGTCGCTGATCGACGGGCCCAGCCCGCTGACCGAGCGCGAGCGCGAGCTGCTGACCCACGCCCTCGACGGAGCGCCGGTCGCGACGATCGCCGCGCGCGTGCACCTGTCCGAGGGGACGGTGCGCAACCACCTCTCGGCCGCCATCGGCAAGACCGGGGCGAGCACCCGCAGCGAGGCGGCCAGGATCGCCCAGGACCGGGGCTGGCTCTAGAGCTTCGCGGCACGGTCGCCCGCGGGGCGACGCGCTGCGCCTGCCCCGGGCACCGCGTCTAGGCTGCGGGGCATGAACGACGCCGAGCGGATGTCCGACCTGGTGCGCATCTGGTGGCAGGCCGTCAACGACTTCACCGCGCTGCTGGAGAAGGTGGAGCCGGAGGGGTGGCTGACCCCCACCGACCTGCCGGGCTGGGACGTGCGCGCGGTGGCCGCCCACGTGGCCCACCTGGAGAGCCTGCTGGCGGGTGCCGAGCACGAGGACGTCGAGATCGTCGACGCCCCGCACGTCCGCGGGACGATGGGCCGCTTCGCCGAGCAGGGCGTGGTCACCCGGCGTGACCTCAGCCCGGACGACGTCATCAACCAGATCCGCGAGGCCGCGACCGCCCGGCACACCCGGCTGCTGGCCGCGCCGCCCGCCGATCCCGACGAGCCCGCCCCGGGCCTGTTCGGTGCGATCGGCTGGAGCACGCTGACGCTGCTGCGCAACCGGCCGCTGGACGTGTGGATGCACGAGCAGGACGTACGACGCGCGGTCGGCCGTCCGGGCGGCATGGACACCGACGCGGCCGCGCACGCGGCGTCGTACCTCGCCGAGAGCCTGCCCTACGTCCTGGCGAAGCGCGTGGAGGCACCGGCCGGCACGACGACCGTGCTCGAGGTCGCCGGCCACGGCCCCGTCGCCGCGACCGTGGGCGAGGACGGGCGCGGTTCGCTCGTCACGCCGCCGGGCTCCCCGACCGTCACGCTGCGCACGGACCGCGAGTCGTTCATCCTGCTCGCCGGCGGTCGGCGTACGCCGTCGGGTGACGCCGTCCACGTCGAGGGTGACACCGCGCTGGGCGCGCGCATCCTCGAGCAGCTGGCGGTCACGCCGTGAGCTGGTCGCTGGACGACGTCCCCGACCAGCACGGCCGCACCGCGGTCGTCACCGGCCCGTCGAAGGGCGGGCTGGGCTACTACACGGCTCTCGAGCTCGCCCGCCGCGGCGCCCGGGTCGTCCTGGCCGGGCGCAACCCCGACAAGCTCCGAGGCGCGGCGGAGGCGATCCGCGGCGAGGTGGCGGGCGCCGATCTCGTCGACCTGGTCGTCGACCTCGCCGACCTCGGCTCCGTGCGGCGCGGCGCCGAGGAGGCCGCGGCACTCGGGGCGATCCACCTGCTCGTCAACAACGCAGGCATCATGGCGCCGCCGTTCCGGCGCACCTCCGACGGCCTGGAGTCGCAGATGGCGACCAACCACTACGGGCCCTTCCTGCTGACAGGTCTGCTGCTCCCCCAGCTGCGGGAGTCCGGGGACGCCCGCGTCGTGGCGGTCTCCTCGATCGCCCACCGGATCGCGCGGTCCGCGCCGCTCGGCGACCCTCGCGCGCGCGGCCACTACCGGCGTTGGCCCGTCTACGGCCAGACCAAGCTGGCCAACCTGCTCTTCACCTTCGAGCTCGAGCGGCGCGCGCGCCAGGCGGACCTGCCGCTGCGTGCCCTCGCCGCCCATCCCGGCGTCTCCGGGTCGCACCTGGTGGTCAACGGCCAGGTGGGGGGCGTCCAGCGCCGGGGCGCCAGCATCCTGGACGCGGCCGTCAAGGCCGTGACCCAGTCGCCCGCCGCGGGCGCCTGGCCGACGCTGATGGCCGCGACCGCGGACCTGCCCGGCGGGACGTACGTCGGCCCCTCCGGCCTCGGCGAGCTCGGCGGCACCCCCCAGGTCGTCACCACCACCGCGCTCGCGCGCGACGAGATGGCCCAGCGCCGGCTCTGGGAGCTGAGCGAGCAGACCGTCGGCCTCAGCTGGCCCTGAGGTCCGGTGGTTCAGGGCAGAACGGTGGCCTCAGCTGGCCCTGACGTCCGGTGGTTCAGGGCAGAACGGTCGTCGAGCGGTGGCCGGGACGACCTGACTGCCCCGAACTACACAGGTCGGGAGCCAGCCTCGACCACAGCTGGGTTCAGTCGCGGTCGCGCAGCCGGACCAGCCCGGACAGCGTGGCCGCCCAGAGGGTCTCGTCCGGTCCGACGACCACCGCTGCGTGGTGGTTGTTGGCCAGGACGCCGGTCCCGGTGCGCACGCTCCACATCGCCCGCCCGGTGGCGGCGTCGAGCGCGGTGAGGTACCACGCGCTGACCCCGGTCAGCGACGGTCGCTTCGTGTAGGCGTAGACCAGCCCGCTCGCCACGCTGACCGTGCCGGTGCCGGACGGCGAGACGCGGTCGCTGGTCCAGGTGGTCCGGCACTCGCCACCCACGAGGTCGACGCGCGCCAGGCCCGCCGCCGGGGTGAAGCCGAGCAGCGTGCTCCGCGGGCCGTCGTACCCGTGGTGGTTGGCCACCACCACGCCGTCGCCCACCGGGACCAGCTCGCCTCCGGCGGCGCTGCCGTCCTCGACCTCGAACACCGGTTGCCGGCAGATCTCGGCGCCCGTCCCGCGGTCCAGGAACACCACGTCCGTGCGCCCCTCCGCCACGGTCGTCACGGCGACCTGGCCCCCGTCGAGCAGCGCCGGCGTCGTGCCGTGGGGCGAGGCGGGCCCGCCGCCGGCGCCGTACGGCGTCCCCCAGGCGGGCTGCGGCGTCCCGTCGGGACCGGCGACGAGACGGTGCACCGCGGCCTCGGAGGCCAGGAGGACGCCTTCCGCGTCGACGGCGAAGGACCCGGCGACCACCTCCCCGAGGTCGTGCACGCCGACCTCCCCGCCCTCGGGGGCGATCGTCCCGACCAGCCCGGCGCGGCTGGCCCACCACAGCCGGCCCGCCCAGTCGGGCATCAGCGCGACGAGGCAGTCGCCGTGCGGCACCCAGGGCCGCAGGTCCCACTCCTGGTCGACGGAGAGCTCCGGGTCGCCGCGACCGTCGGCGGTGCGCAGCGCGACGACGTGGCGGTCGGCGGTGGCCACCACGGCTCGGTCGCGCTCGTCGAGGAAGAAGGGCGTCGCGGCGCACAGGTCGTGGGAAGCGTCGTCGTCCGTCGGGTCCGGCAGGTCCCGGCTCGCGACCTTGCGCATGGTCCCGGCGTCGACGACGTGCAGGGCGGGTCCGGACCGGGCGCGGCACGTGACGACGAGCCGGTCCCGGCTGTCGAAGGCGGGCCGCGGGCAGTGCTCGAGCCCGAACCACGCGGTGTCGACCTGCGGCTGCAAGCCGGTCGGCCCGGCCCACGGCGAGGTGGACCCGCCCCGCGCGTGGTGGGCGGGATCCCTCCCCGACGCGGCGAGGCGCGGGTGCGGGGGGTCGACGACGACGGCGAGCGGCCTGGGGTCGGCGGGGCGACCGACGTACGACGGCATGGCCAGCGCGCCCGGCGCCGGCGGGACCGGCAGCCACCCGTCGGGCACCACGACGACGACCGCCGTGACGACCACCGCCGCCGCGGCGACCAGGCCGGCGCCCCTGCGGGAGAGGTTCCAGTGGTCCTGCGCCCACCAGCGCACGCGCGGCACGGCCAGCAGCGCCGCGGCGAGCAGCAGGACGAGCGGTCCGTAGGCCAGCCACAGCAGCAGCACCGCGGCCAGGACCCAGGTCACCGCCGCACTCTAGGTGAGCACGACACCCCGGGACGGTCGCGTCCCGGGGTGTCGCAGAGGTGTCGCTCGGCGTGTCCGGTCCGGCTCAGCCCCGGACCCGGCCGACCTTCACCTTGCGGGTCCGGCTCACCCCGTCGGTCGTGGCCCTGACCTTCACCGACACGACCTTGCCCACGAGGGCGCGGGTCAGCACGAGCCTCGCCTTCGTCGCTTTCCCGATGGCCGACCTGCCGGCGTACCACTGCACCTTGTAGCGGGCACCTGCCACGAGGTTCTTCACCCGCAGCGTCCGGCCCACCTTGGTCCTGCCCGCGACCTTCACCGCGGCGAGGATCTCGGCGAGCCGCTCGCCGGCGCTCGGGACAGGGACCGGGGCAGGAGGCGGCGTGGTCGGGGTCGGGTTCGTGGTGCCGGCGCCGGAAGGCCGCAGCGCCGCGTTCCGGCCGCTGGAGGTCTGTCGCGACGCGACCGTGACGTCGGTGGCGAGACCGATCGAGGGCTTGTCGTCCCAGAACTCGGTCCCGAGGACACCGTCGTGGTCGATGAACTCGAGGCGGTACGTGCCGGCGGGCAACCGGTCGAGGCGGTACGTCCCGTCGTTGCGGACCCACACCTCCCAGACGTGCCGCCAGGTGCCGCCGACGTTCTGGTGGGCGACGACCCAGACGTCGTCCATCGTGGTCGTGCCGGTCACGGCTCCGCTGATGGCGCCACCGATGTCGAGGGCGGCGTTCCTGCCCGTCATCGCCGCTCCGTCGGCGTCGACGTGCACCGACGTCCCGGTCCAGACCGTCGTCGCGTCGCCCCAGAACTCGCGGGCGTACTCGGCCGACCCGTGCGGTCGGAACCCGATCCGGTACTCCCCCGTCGCCAGGCGGTCGAAGGCGTAGTGACCGAAGAAGTCTGCCTCGGTCGAGCGGACGACGTCCCAGAAGGAGCGTTCCGCGTTCCACCGGTACGCGAGCACCTCGACGTCGCCGAGGGGAGCACCGCCTGCGTTGGTGACCCGTCCGGAGATGTGGCCGCCGCGGACGAGCCGAGCGTCCTTGCCGGCGGTGGTGGAGCCTGCGCTCACGAGGACGTCGTGGGCGGTGTGCACCATCGACGCGTCCTGCCAGAACTCCGGGACGTGGCCGTTCACCACGTCCTCGAAGCCGAGACGGTAGGTGCCCTCCTCCAGGCCGTTCAGGTCGTAGAAGCCGTTCGCGTCGGTGAGGGCGAGCCTGGTCGCGCGCCAGCCTTGGGGGTAGGTGCGCATGTAGGCCCTGACCTCGACGCCCTCGAGCGGCAGTTCGCCGTGGCCCGTCACCCGCCCGGTCACGTGGCCCGCCCTGCTGAGCACGGTCGTGCCGAGCGCCACCGCCTCGCCGTCGGCGACGACGACGCCGTCGGCGTGCTCGAGGGTCCGCATGTCGTTCCAGTACTCCGCCACGTGGTCGGTGGTCGGGTGGAAGCCCACGCGGTAGGTGCCGGACGCGACGCCACCCAGGACGTACGCTCCCTCGCCGTCCGTGGACGTCGATGCGACGACGGCCCAGGGGCTCGCGTCGGACGCCTGTGCGTAGAGCATGACCTCGACGCCGGCGATCCCCGCCGGTTCGCCGACCCCGCTGGGCTCGACGACGGTGCCTCTGATGCTCCCTGCCGTCACCGCCGTGGCGGTCCGCGGTGCCAGCGTCCCTGCGAGGCCGACCAGCAGGCCGAGCAGTGCCAGCACGGCCGTGCGGACGTGACGGTTCATGATGGTTCCCCCCCGGTGGCCCCGACGGGGCGAATGCCCGGACCCTAGGCCCGACGCCCGCCTGCACGGAAGCAGGACGCTGAACCTTTACCCGTCCGTGTCCCATGGGACGCGACCGTGGGCTCGACGACAGTGCGGTGCCTGTGGTGCGTCAGGCACACCGCAGGCACCGCACTCATGCCGGGGAGGTCGGTCAGGCGGCTGCCGAGACCTCGGTCGGAGCGGACGCGGCCGCCTGACGGCGGGCCAGCTGCGTCAGCCGGGCCTGAGCGGCGCGGCGTACCTTCGGGCCCTTCGTCGCCATGGCGTAGAGCGTCTTCAGCTGCGACGGCAGGTTCTTCGGCGTCGTGGTGGCCAGCCAGTCGTTGGGCAGCGAGAGCCGGACGACCTTGTGCCACGCGGAGTAGACCTGCGGCACGAGCGGGCGCGCGCAGTAGGCGAGGTCGTACTTCTCGAACAGCGCCTGCACCTTGGGCGCGACCTCGGCGTAGCGGTTGGAGGGCAGGTCCGGGAAGAGGTGGTGCTCGATCTGGTGGGACAGGTTGCCGCTCATCAGGTGGAGGAACTTCGAGCCGGAGATGTTGGCACTGCCGAGCATCTGCCGGACGTACCAGTCGCCCTTGGTCTCGCCCTCGATCGAGCGCTTCTCGAAGGTCTCGACGCCCTCGGGGAAGTGACCGCACATGATGATGCTGTGCGACCAGAGGTTGCGCACGACGTTGGCGGTCGCGTTGGCCGCCAGGGTCGGGAGGAAGGACCCGGTCGGGAGCGACAGGAGCGGGTGGACGAGGTAGTCCTTGGTGGCCTGCTTGCGGATCTTGCGGAGCACCTGGCCCGCCTGCGCGCGGAACGCGGGGTCCTGGTGCTGCTTCTTCTTGATCGTGGCGCCGAGGTCGAGGTCGTAGGCCGCGATGCCGTACTCGAAGAGGCAGGCGTTGATGAAGTTCCACAGCGGCTGGCCGAGGTGGAACGGGTGCCAGCGCTGCTCCTCGTCGACGCGCATGATGCCGTAGCCGAGGTCGTTGTCCTTGCCGACGACGTTGGTGTAGGTGTGGTGGACCTCGTTGTGGCTGTGCTTCCACTGCGCGGCCGGGGTGGCGTTGTCCCACTCCCACGTCGAGGAGTGGATCTTCGGGTCGCGCATCCAGTCCCACTGGCCGTGGAGGATGTTGTGGCCGATCTCCATGTTGTCGAGGATCTTGGCGATCGAGAGCCCGGTGGTGCCCAGCACCCAGGCCGGCGGGAACGCGCTGAAGAGCAGGACGACGCGGGAGCCGAGCTCGAGGTGACGCTGGGTGGCGATCAGGCGGCGGATGTACGCCGCGTCGCTGGCGCCACGGTCGTCGAGGACGCTCTGGCGGATCGCGTCGAGCTCGACGCCGATGGCCTCGATGTCGGCCTCGGTGAGGTGGGCGATGGGGTTGCGCTCGCCAGTGGCGGGCTTCTTCTGGATGGTGGTCATCGTTGCTCCTTCAGGGGTAACGAACCGGGTCAGTGGTCGAAGTGGCAGTCGCCGGCGGCGGCGTTGATGCAGGTCTGCACCTTGAGGACGCCTGTCTCGCCGGGGACGACGGAGGTGATCGCGCCGTTGCGCAGGTCGCGCACGGCACCTTCCTTGAGCGGGATCACGCAGCCCATGCAGATGCCCATGCGGCAGCCGCTCGGCATGAGGACGTCGGCCGACTCGGCGACGTCGAGGATCGGGGTGGCGCCGTCGGCCTCGAGGGTGCGGCCGTCGGCGAAGGTGACGGTGCCGCCCTCGCCGGGCTCGACGCGGCTGGCGCGGAACTGCTCCACGACCAGCTCCAGGCCCGCGGCGTCGTGGTGCGCGGCGAGGGCGTCGAGCAGGCCGGCCGGTCCGCACGCGAACGTACGGCGGGACGCCAGGTCGGGCACCAGGTGGTCGATGTCGTTGATGTCGAGGACGCCGTGCTCGTCGTCGTACCGCGCGATCAGCGTGATGACGCCGGCGGCGTCGAGCGCCTCGAGGTCGCGGATGAAGATGGAGTGGGGGTGGCTGGGCGCGACGTGGACCACGACGATGTCGAGCCCGGCGCTCCGCGGGAGCCGGAGCACGCCGTCGTCGGTGGACGGGAAGAGGTTGCGCAGCATCCCGATGACCGGCGTGATGCCGGAGCCGGCGGTGACGAACAGCAGCCGGTCGTGGTCGGTGGCGAGGACGAACTCGCCCTCGGCCTGGGTGAGGTGGACGAGCGTGCCGGGGCGCGCCTGGTGGACGATGTGGTTGCTCACGACCCCGTCGGGCACGGCCTTGACGGTGATGGAGATGCGGCCGTCGGCGCGCGGGCCGTGGGTGAGGGAGTACGCCCGCCACTGGCGCACGCCGTCGACGTCGATGCCGATCCGGACGTACTGGCCCGGCACGTGCCCCGCCCAGTCGGCACCGGGTCGGATGACGACCGTGGCGGCGTCGGCGGTCTCGGGGTGGATCTCCTCGATGCGGCCGCGCAGCTCGGCGCCCGAGCGCAGCGGGGCGAACAGGTCGAGGAAGTCGGCGGGAACGAGGGGGGTGGTCGCGGCTTCTGCGACCCGCATCGCACGGTCCCGGAGACGGCCGCCGCGATGGGCGGCGGCGGCGCTGGGCTCGACGGTGGTGGTCATGTATCCAATGTCCCCCACAGAGAGGCAGAGTTCCTGGCCTGTGGACGTGAATCAACCCCGGGTTCTTGTTCGCAACGAACAATCCTCGGCGATCAGCGGCGTGCGGCCTTGCCCCGCTCGATCTCCTCGACGAGCTGCTCCGCGGGCACCGTGAAGGCCGTGACCGGGGCGACGGGGTCCTTGCCGGCGCCCTTCACGTCGATCACCACCCCGGCCGGACCGCGAGCCTGGATGCGCGCGCCGTGGACCTTCGACCACGGGTAGGTGACGTCGGTGCGGTAGCCGCGGTAGCGGACCGTCTCCGGGCCGATCTCGAGGCGCCACCGGTGCAGCCGGCCGGTGACCAGCCGCGCCAGGTCCGGGACGGCCGCTGCGGCTCCGGCGATGGCGACCAGCGCGAACCCGGGCGACTCGAGCGAGTCGAAGTCGGTGAGGGCGACGTAAGCCCACAGCGCGCCCGTGAGCCACATCGCCACCATCGCCACGACCAGGGGATACACCGTCGCGGCGGGCGCGACGAACGTCCGGGTGCCATCGGCTCCGACGACGGGCTCGCTGCGACGTCGTGGACGGACGAGGGACGACACAGCGGAGACCAGCAGCAGCCCTGCGAAGACGAGGAGGGCGCGGAAGGACCAGCCCAGCGCCCCGTCGTGGACGAGCGAGAGACCGAGCGCCGCGAGCGTGGTCACCGTCAGGATGACGAGCACGAGGACCGTGTACCAGCGGGGGATCAGCCGGAGCGGCCCCTCCTGCCTCACCACGGTGTCACGGAGTCCCAGGCGTCGCCGATGGTGTCGGTCGCGCTGTCCCAGGCGTCGCCGACGTCGTCGGTGATGTCGTCCCAGTTGTCGTAGACGTACCCCACCCCGGCCGAGACCGCGCCTGCGGCCAGCGCCCCGCCGATCACGACCACCGACACGGGCGCGGTGATCACGCCGGCGGCGACCAGCGCCGTCACGCCCACGCCGACCGCGATGCTGGAGCCCGTCGTGAGAGCAGCCCGGGTCCAGTCGCCCGACGTGTGGCCCTCGTAGATGCCGAACCCGGCGTCGAGGGCGATGCCGGCCGGGCCGCCGAAGAACCTGCCGCCCTTCTTGAGCCAGGACGCCTTGCCCAGCAGGTCGTCGAGGTGCGCCTTGCCCGCCGGCCTGTCAGCCTGGCCCCGCACCCGCGGGTTGCCCGACCTGCGGCTCCTGCGCCGGAACTCCCGGGCCTCGGCCCTCAGGTCATTGGCTCTGTCCATCAGCGCCATGCCCGCGAGCCCGGCGCCGGCGCCGGAGGCGGCGTTCGGGAACGCGCCCTTCGCGATGTCGAGGAGGCTGTCCGTGCTGTCCTTCTGCCTGGCGTCGGCCACGTCGGGCGGCATCTGGGAGTCGACCCAGTCCGTGAAGTCCTGGTAGGTCTTCGCGGTGTCGTCGACGATCTCGTTCCACAGCTCGATCCTCGCCACAGCCGCCCGGTGTGCCGCCTCCTCGGGCGACCCGGCCTCGACGCTCGTCGCCGGCGCGTCGGGCGGCTGGTGGATCACGGTGCCCGAGACGGTCAGCCCGCCCGAGCTCGCGCGGCCACGGATGGCGCCCATGTCGTCGATGCACCGCTGGAGGCGCGCGGCGTACTGGTCGAGCGCGGTCGCCGCCCGCTTGACCCGCTCCTCGTGCTTGTCGGTCGCCGTGAGGACGTCGCCCGCGACGTTCCGGTAGGACGACCCGGCCTCGCCGTCCCAGCTGCCCCGGGAGTCGTTGCGGGCGTCCTGCTGGTCGTCGCCGGCGTCCCCGAGCTTCGTCGCGAGGGTGTCGCGGAGCCAGTCGGCCGCGCCGGTGACCGCTCGGGGGGTGCCCTCGACCTTGGTGTCCAGCGAGGTCATCGACCCACCCTCGCCATCGAGTCGAACCGAGCCCCGACCGCGTCCTCGGTCATGCCGAGGTCGTCGGCGGCGTCGCGCACCGCGCCGGCGATACCGGCGTTGATCGCGGCGATCTCGCCCGCGGTCTCGCAGACCGCCGCCAGGATCTCGCTGACGTACGCCGAGCCGTAGCCCGCGTCGACGGCGGCCGGGGCGCTCGAGGCCGCGCCGTCGATCGTGGACCCGGCGTCCTCGTGGCCGCCGGCGATCCGGTCGGCCGCGCCCGCGTCGAGCCGCAACGTCATGCGCCCGCCCCCTGCGGGGCGGCCGGCCGGAGCTCCTCGGGCACGGCCACGTCGAGCAGCTTGACGTCGAACGGCTTCGCCGCGTGGATGTCGTCGAGCTGACGGCTGTCGAAGAGCAGCCAGGGCTGGTGGGGGCCCCAGCAGTCGACGAAGCGGTCGAGGGCGGTGTAGCCCAGCAGCGCCACCCGCCCGTCGCCCAGCTTGATCATCTTGACGTCCGTCACCTGGCCGTCCGCGTCGGTGTCGACCGGGAGGTAGACGACGGGAGGCGCCGGCACGGGTCCGGCCTGCGGGTTGTCTGTCAGCGGCTCGTCCACGCCGCGGACCCTACCCGCGGGGCGCCGCGGTGAAACGTCCTCGTCCTGCTCGTTCCCGTGCGCACCGGATAGCCTCTTGTTCGCACGGAACAATGACGAGCCGGGAGGGACGATGGACGCCGCGGGATCCCCCCTCTCCGCTCAAGATGCGCCGGACATCGGCTTCGACCCCTCCGTGGTGCTCCTCATGCGCGACGCGCTCCCCGACGTCGCCGACAAGGCGGTCGTGGCGATCATCGAGGAGGTCCCTGGCTACGCCGGCGCGCTGACCGGGAAGATGGGCGAGACCATCCGGCGAGCGGTGCAGGTCGCGCTGGGCGGCTTCCTCAACCTGGCCAAGGAGGACGCGGGCTCCCCCCAGGCGCCGGCCATCGAGGGCGCCTACCAGCTCGGCCGGGGCGAGGCCCGCAGCGGGCGCAGCATGGAGGCCCTGCTGGCGGCCTACCGCATCGGCGCCCGGGTGGCGTGGCGCGACATGTCCCGCCAGGCCGTCGACGCCGGGGTCGACGCCGCCCAGCTCTCCCGCTTCGCCGAGCTCGTCTTCGCCTACATCGACGCACTGTCCGCGGCCTCCGTGGCCGGGCACTCCGACGAGCTGGAGAGCAGCGGCCGGCTCCGCCAGCGCAACCTCGAGCGGCTCACCCGGGCCCTCCTGGGCGGGGCCTCGCCCGACGACGTCGCCAGCGCCGCCGCCCGTGCGGACTGGGATCCGCCGGGCGCCCTGACGGCCGTGGTGCTGGCCGAGTCGCAGGTGTCGCACGCCCTCACCGCGCTCGACCCGCAGACGCTGCAGGCGACCGACGAGGTCTCGGCCGTCCCGGAGGGCACCGCCGTGCTGCTGGTCCCGACCACGGGGTCGGACACGAGCCGCCGAGCCCTGCTCCGCGCGCTGCGCGGCACCGACGCGGTCGTCGGCCCGGCCGTCGAGTGGCTGGACGCGCCGGCGTCGCTCCAGCGCGCCGTACGCTGCCACGCCCTCGGGCTGGCGGGCCTCGTGGACAGCCAGGAGCACCTCGCCGGCCTGCTCCTCGGGGCCGACCCCAAGGCCCGCGCGGACCTCCGGGAGCGGGTGCTCGCACCCCTGGCCGACCTGCGCCCCTCCACCGCGGAGAAGCTCACCGAGACGCTGCGGTCGTGGCTGCTCAACCACGGACGTCGCGACGCCGTCGCCGAGGAGCTCTTCGTCCACCCGCAGACCGTCCGCTACCGCGTCGCCCAGCTGCGGGAGGTCTACGGCGACCGCCTCGACGACCCGGCGTTCGTGCTGGACGCGACGCTGGCGCTGGCGTGACCGCCCTTGTAACGCCGTGTCCGTGCTTGTACCCCCCATGCTGTAGCAGGGTGGGTGGAGCAACGGACACGGCGTTACAGGGGCCGAGGAGGGTCGTGCGACGACCGCGCCAGCCCTCAGGCGGTGAAGTCGAGGACGACCTGACCGGCGCTCCGCTCGCGCCGGGCCAGGGCGAGGACGACGTCGGCGGCCTCGGCGAACGGCACCACGTCGGTGACGAGGTGCTCGCGCAGCCCGGCGGCGTACGTCGTGAGCAGGCGGGCGGTCTCCTCGGCCAGCCGCGGGCGGTCCCACCGGTCCGCGTAGCCCCGCGGCACGCGACCGATCTGGGCGCACCTGATGGTGAGGCCGTTGTGGTGGAACTCCTCGCCGAGCCGGAGCTCCTCGGCCCCGCCGGTGTAGAAGGCCATGTCGATGACCGTGCCCTGCGGCCTCAACGCGCGGAGCGCCTCGTGGAGCACCCCGGCGCGGCCGCGGCACTGCAGCACCAGGTCGGCGCCCCGGTCGGCCGGACCGTGCACCCACTGCTCCTTGCACCAGGCCCACAGCTCGGTCTGCGTCTCGTCGACCACCTCGAGGCCGAGGGCCGCTGCGGTGCGCAGCCGGGCGGGGTCGGGGTCGGCGACGACCACCTCGGCCGCCCCGTGCATCCGGGCGAAGAGGGCGGTGAGGAGCCCCACCACCCCGGCTCCCGTGACCACGACCCGGCGTCCACGGACCCCGTCGCCGAGCGCGTCCGCTCCCGGCGCCAGCTCGGCCGTCGCGTGCAGGAGGCCGTTGGCGCAGATCGGTCCCATCTGGGCGAGGTAGATCCCCAGCACGGGGTCGAGGCCGTCGGGGAGCGGGACGGCGAGGGCGCCCGCGGGGAGCACGTGGCACGAGCGGTGGCCGTACGTCGCCGCGACGACCGCGCCCTCCGCCAGGTCGGGCCGGCGGCTCTCGACGACCTCGGCGACCTCCATGTACCCCATGGCCTGGACCGGGTAGGTCCGCGAGGGCTCCCCGGGCACGAAGACCCCGAGCTCGGGGTCGCGCCGGGAGGTGAACCCCGGGTCGGTGCCCTTGACGTACGTCAGCTCGGTGCCCGCCGACAGCCCGCTGTAGAGCGTCCGCACCAGCACCTCGCCGTCGTCGGGCGCCGGGACGTCGAGGGTGAAGACCTCGAGCTCGTACGGCGCTCGCACCCCGAGCGAGTGGCACTCAGGCATGCACGCCGACCGGGGTCACGTCGACGGGGCGGCCCTCGCGCGCCGAGACGTCGGCCGCCCAGGCGAGCGCGTGGCTGCGGATCGCCTCGGCGTACGGCGCGCGCACGTCGTCACCGCGACCGAGCACGGCGTCGAGGAACGCCCGGTCCTCCGCAGCGACGGGATCCTGGTCGGAGCGCTCGACCGTGGTGCCGGAGCCGTCGGTGATCCGCAGCTCGTGGTCGACGATGGCGGACTCGGCGAGCTCGACGGCGTAGCCGTCGCCGACGAGGTGCAGGCCGACCCGGTGCCGGGCGGGCAGCGTGCGGGCCGACGAGACGGCGCCGAGGCAGCCCGACCGGAACCGGAGCTGGGCGGTGGCCACCAGCGGCACCGGGGCGTCGGGGCCGGGGTCCGTGCCGGCGACGACGAGCTCATCGGCCCACACCCGCTCCACCTCGCCGACGAGGAGGCGGGCCAGGTCGAAGAGGTGGGTCGTCTGCTCGATGACCTGGCCACCCGAGGACGAGCGCTGCGACCACCAGGCGACCGGCGGCGTGCTGTCCAGCCAGTAGCCGGTGACGAGGTGGGGCGGCAGCTCGCGGCAGTGCTCGGCCACCCGCTCGACGACGTCGAGGTAGCGCCAGTGGTAGCCGACGGCCGCCAGCAGGCCACGGTCGGAGAGCTCCTCGGCGATCGTGGTGGCCGTCTCCAGGTCGTGGGCCAGCGGCTTCTCCACGAAGAACGGCAGGTCCCGGGCGATGGCGGCACGCTCCAGCGCACCGTGCGCGAACGGCGGCACGCACATCCAGACGGCGTCCAGCTCCTCGGTCGCGAGCAGCTCCAGACCGTCCTCGTACGCCCGGGCGCCGAGGTCGTCGGCCACGGCCCGGGCGCGATCGACCACGGGGTCCGCCACCGCGACGACGTCGACGTCGTCGAACGAGGCGAGCGCGGCGAGGTGCTTGCCGGCCATGAAGCCGGTGCCGATGCAGGCGACGCGGGCGGTCATCGGCGCGCGCCCGTCGCGCGCACGGACGCGGGCACGGTCGCGCCGGCGGGGGCCAGGACGTCGGCGTAGACCGCGCGGGTGCGCGTCGCCATCACCTCGGCGGTGTGGTGCTCGAGGTAGCGCTGACGTCCGGCGGCGCCCATCCGGGTCCGCAGGGACGGGTCGGCGAGGAGCGTGCCGAGGGCTGTCGCGAGCGGCTCGGGACGACGCGGCGGGACGAGCAGGCCGGTCTCGCCGTCGCGCACCACCTCCTCCGTGCCGATCACCCGCGTGCCGACGACGGGCAGCCGGGCCTCCATCGCCTCGAGGGCGGCGAGCGGCATGCCCTCGGTGCGGGAGGGGAGGACGAAGACGTCGGCCGCACCGAGGACCGCCCGCGCGTCCGGGACGTGCCCCACGAGCCGCAGCGTGTCGGAGACACCCAGCTCGGCAGCCTGGTTCTCCAGGGCGTCGCGGAGGTGTCCGTCGCCGATCACGACCACGGCCAAGCCGGGGTGCTGCTGGACGAGCTCCGGGAGGGCCTCGACCAGGTAGCGGTGGCCCTTCATGACGGCCAGCCGACCGACGGTCATCACGACCGGCTGGCCGCGGCGGAGGCCGAGCCGGGCCCGGGCAGCGTCGCGGTCGAGCACGCGGCTGCGGTGGGAAACCCCGTTGGGGACGGTCGTCATCAGCGCCGGGTCGACGCCGATCCGCTCGTACGTCGCCCGCTGTCCGTCGGAGACGGTGATGAGCCGGTCGAGGCCGCGGATCGACCGGTGGAAGGGCCGCAGCTTGCTGCGGCCGTGCAGGAGCCAGGGCAGGTGCAGGGTCTGCACCACCGCGGGCACCCCGGCCGCGCGGGCCGCGCGACAGCCGTCGAAGTCCTCGCGGCCGAAGCCCACGTGGGCATGGAAGACGTCCACCGGGGCCGCGCCGAGGTGCTCGACGATCGCCGGAGCGAAGGCGGGGTCACGCGGGTGGGGCAGCGGGACGGCGTGCGCGCCGACGAGCCGGGCTCGCTCGAGCAGTCGACGCGCCGGCTCGTGGGGCCCGCACATGAACGTCACCTCGACGCCTGCCTCGGCGTGCTCGCGAGCGAGGTCGAGCATGTGCTGGCCCATGCCGGAGGGGTCGGCCGACGGCGTGTAGAGACACACCCTCGTGCGGTCGGTACGAGGGGCGCCTGCGACGGCGCCCGAGGTGTCGTGCAGACCTCTGCGCACCCCCAGGACCGTCGCGGCGCGTGTCTGCTCCACGACATCGGTCATGGGGTGACTTACCCGGTCCGCACGCTCCCGATACCCCGGTCGGCCCCGGTCCAGGCCTCGGGTCAGGCCTCGGGTCAGGCCTCGGGTCAGGCCTCGTGGACGGGCCGACCCCCGATCCACACGGCTGCCACCTGCTCGCCGAGGCCGCGCAGCGTCGCGGCGTGCTCGGCGTCCGACGACCCCGCCAGGGGGTCCGTGTCGACCAGCACCAGGTCCGCCGGGTGGCCGGGCGCGACCGTGCCCCAGCCGTCCGTGGACGCCGCCAGTGCCTCGCGAGCGGTGATCGCCTGCTCCGGGTGCCAGGGCTCGCGCTCGTCCGCCGAGCGGTGCACCGCGGCCGCGACCGCCAACCACGGGTCGAGCGGCGAGACCGGGGCGTCGGAGCCGAGCACCACGTCGACCCCGTCGTCGAGCATCCAGCGCAGGGCGAAGCTCCGGTCGCCCCGGCCGGGCCAGAGTCGCTCGGTGACGTCGCGGTCGTCGAGCAGGTGCGCCGGCTGGACGCTCGCCCTGACGCCCAGCCCGGCCATGCGCCGTACGTCGTCGCGCGTGACGAGCTGGGCGTGCTCGACCGACCCCCGGGCCCCGGTGTCGGCGAAGGCGTCGAGGGCCTCGGTCACCGCCCGGTCGCCGATCGCGTGCACCGCGACCTCCAGACCGGAGCCGGTCGCGCGCGACAGCAGCGACCGCAGCTCCTCCGGCGACTGGTTGGGCATGCCGTGCGGCGCCTCGGGCACCGCCTTCTCGGCGTAGCGGTCGCAGCACCACGCGGTGCGGGTGTTGAGCGACCCGTCGCTGATGATCTTCAGGGGGCCCATCGTCAGTCGTGGGTCGCCGGCGAGCGGTGCGCCGGTGGTGAGGCCGCGCTCGAGCACGTCGTCGAGGCCGGCGGCGTACGTCGCCACCCGGACCCGCAGCAGGTCGGCGCCACCGTCCCACCGGTCGACCCAGTCGGCCACGCCGCCGCTGAACTCGTAGTCGGCGACGCCCACGACCCCGCGCGCCACGGCGGCCGCCATGGCGCGGCGGTAGGCCTCCGCGCCCGTGCCCTCCGAGCCCAGCACGGTCGCGAGCCGGCCGTAGGCCATGAACCACTCGGTCTCGCTGACGACCCCCTCGCGCGTCGACAGCGCGAGGGCGGTCAGCGCGTTGCTGTTGAGCCAGCCGTGGTGGCCGTCGCCGGCGATCAGCACGATCGCCTGGTCGGTGTCGATCGCGTCGAGCTGGGAGACGACCGGCACCTCGGGCCAGGCCGTCGGGCGGTGTCCCCACCCGATCACGGGGAGTCCCGGGTGCTCCGCGAGGCGCTGGCGCACCATCGCCACCGCCTCGCCGGCCGACCGCGCGCCGGCGAGGTCGAGGCGGGCCGAGGACACCGACCACTGGCCGAGGTGGACGTGCTGGTCCCACAGGCCGGGCAGCAGCCACCGGCCGTCGGCGTCGTGCTCGTCGTCCTCGGGCTCGCGCGTGAGGCCCGGGGCCACCTCGGCGACCCGGCCGTCGCGGACGCGCACGTCGACGAGCCCCGGCACGTCGTCGGTCAGGGCGACGAGGCGGGCGTTGCGGATCAGCATGGGCACACCTTAGGGAGGTCGCCCTCGGTAGGTTGGTCCCATGGGGTGGCGAGGTCCGACGGCGCTGGCGGTGCTCGCGCTGCTGGGCGGCGCGCTCGGGTACGGCGCCTCGCTGGCGTCGGGGTCGACGCCCGCCCCGTCCGGCGTGGCCTCGCCGGTGGTGGCGGAGGGTGCCCTGTCGTCGCCCGAGCCCGACCCCGACCCCGAGCCCGAGGTCGTGGTGAAGGACGACCCGGACGACCCCGCGCTCCAGCCGGGCATCGAGCTCGAGCGCGTGACGATGGGCAGTGAGAGGTTCGCCGTCTCCTTCCTCGTCCCGGAGGGCTGGAACCGGATCGATCGCGCCTCGAACGAGTGGAAGTGGAAGAAGCCGGGGACGTCCAACAACACCTACGTCCTGGCCGTGGAGCAGGTGACGAGCCGGCGGCTGACGGTCGAGCAGTCCAAGGAGGCTGCGACGACGCGCCTGGCCGAGGACCAGGACCAGTTCGAGCCCCGGCCGAGCGACGCCGACGCGCTCGACTACACCTACATCAGCGACGAGGGCACGCGTCGCCACAGCTTCATCCGCTGGGTGGGCGTGCTGAGGGGCGACCAGGCGGACGTCGAGATCGTCGTCCACGGGCGCAAGGTCGACGTGCCCGGCACCAGCGAGCTGGCCGACCGGATCGCCCAGAGCGTCACGGCCGGCTGAGCAGGGTGCGCCGGGGTGTCGCACGGATAGGTTGTGCCCATGAGGGGGCGGGGGCCGGCCGTGGTGGCCGGGCTGCTGGCGGCGGGTGTCGCCGCGGGCTTCGGCGCGTCCGTCGCAGCTGACCGGCCCCCGGTCGCGGCCGG
>CADCUM010000009.1 GCA_902805885.1 uncultured Nocardioides sp.
GACTCAAGTCCCAGGGGCGGTGCGCCAGCAACCTTTCGGACCGCTGAAAAGGTGCCTCAGTCACCGCCCGTGCCCGGGTGGTCCGTCCGGCGGTGCGCCAGCAACCTTTCGGACCGCTGAAAAGGTGCCTCAGCCACCGCCCGTGCGGGGCGCGACGGGCGGGATGTCGACGACCTCCCGCGTCCCGAGGTCGATCATCACGGCGCGGTCCTCACCGACGGGCGTCCACCCCTCCTGGACCAGGCCGCTGCTGATCACGTCGATCCCGTGCTCCCCGGTGCGGTAGTCCATCGTGAAGTACTCCGAGAGGTGCCGCGGCGGCACGTCCTGCTCGTCGTCGAAGAGCTCGCGCAGCCCCTTCTGGGGTGACGTCGCGCGGCTGTTGACGTGGATGGCGACGAGGTGGGTCGGGGTCAGCATCAGCGCGTTGAGGCTGGACTGCGGGAAGCGCTCGGTCAGCACGCCCAACGCCTGACCGACGCCGTTGCGGAGGTCGCCCTCCTCCTCGACGCACTGCAGCAGGAAGCGGAAGTAGCGCTCGCTGTCGGTGTCGCCGGCGAGCCGTGCCCGCGACGCGGGAGTCAGCAACGACTCGAGGTCGTCGATCGGCGAGACGTGCCCGTTGTGGGCGAAGGCGACGTCGCCGTCGACGAACGGGTGGGTGTTCTGCGGCGCGACCTCCAGCCCGCCGGTCGCCCACCGCAGGTGCACGAACCCGGCGGCGCCGAGCGGGCGTCGTACGGCGTCGGCATAGGTGTCGTCGCGTGCCGCCGAGTCCGGGGACCGCAGGGTGTGCGTCCCACCGTCGGCGCGCCACGCCATGCCCCAGCCGTCGCCGTGCACCTTGGTCAGGGCGGTGAAGTCGGCGAGCCCGTCGGGTCCGAGCAGCTCCTCGACGGAGACCGGCTGGTCGCGGACGTAGCCCAGGAGGCGGCACATGCGCACGACCATGCCCAACGAGGGTGGGGCACTTCAAGTCGGCTACTGGTTGGATCGACGCCATGAGGTCCATGGGAGTGGAAGAAGAGCTGATCCTGCTCGACCCCGGCACCGGGGAGCCGCGCAACCTCGCGGCCGAGGTGGTGCGGGTCGCAGATGCCCGCGAGAAGCACAATCCCGCCTCGGACGACGCCCGCGGGGGCACCCTCGGCCACGAGCTGCAGAAGTCGCAGATCGAGACCGACAACCCGCCCCTCACCGACCTCGGCGAGCTGGAGGAGTCGCTGCGCGCGTGGCGCGAGCGAGCACGTGCCAGCGCCCTCGAGGTGGGGGCCCGGGTGCTCGCGTCGGGCACGTCGCCCCTCAGCGGCGAGACCAGCGCGCTGCGCACGCAGCGGTTCGACGCGATGGCCCAGCGCTACGGCCTCACGCTGGCCGAGCAGCTCATCTGCGGCTGCCACGTCCACGTCGACATCGAGAGCCCCGAGGAGGGCGTCGGCGTCCTGGACCGCATCCGCTCGTGGCTCCCGCTGCTCCTGGCGATCAGCGCGAACTCGCCGTGGTGGCAGGGGAGGGACACCGCCTACGAGAGCTACCGCTCCCAGATCATGGTCCGCTGGCCGAGCGCCGGACCCACGCCGTACTTCGGCACGCCGGAGAACTACCGCAGCCACGTCGACGCCATGCTCGCCACCGGGGTGCTGCTGGACGAGGCGATGGTCTACACCGACGCGCGACTCTCCGCGCTCCACCCCACGGTCGAGATCCGCACCGCTGACGTCTGCCTCGACGTCCGCGACGCCGTGCTGGTCGCGGCGCTGTGCCGCGCGATGGTCGAGACGGCGGCGCGCGAGTGGGCGGAGGGCGTCGAGGCGCCGCGCACGCGGTCACCCCTCATCCGCCTCGCCACGTGGAAGGCCGGGCGCTACGGCCTCACCGGCGACCTCGTGGACTTCCGCGACGGTACGTCGAAGCCCGCCGCCGACGTCCTCGCGGCACTGCTCGACCACGTCGACGACGCGCTGGGCGACGCGGGCGACCGCGACCACGTGCACCGCGGCATCGAGCGGCTGCTCGCAGAAGGCACCGGCGCCCAGGTGCAGCGCCGCCTGCTGGCCGAGGCCGAGGGCGAGGACGGCCTGGCCTTCGCGGTTCGCGCGATGACCGACGTGGCGATGGGGCAGTAGACCGGGCGGCGGACCGGACGACGGCCACGCATGTGCCGAGCGCCAGGATCGGTTCGAACCCACCACGCGAGCACGCGACTGGTGCTTGAATCGCCAGATGCGCGGGGGCGGCACCACCAGATGGCTGGCGCTCGGCAGCGCGTCGGTGCTGGCGCTCGCCGCGGCCACCGGGTGCCGGCCGGCGGCGACGGAGGAGGGACCTTCGGAGACCCGGGCCACGACGAGCTATGAGTCCTGGCGGCCGACGTACGCCGACGTCCGTCCGGCGACGGAGGCGGACGTGGACCTGGTGCGGGAACGCGTCGACGAGCTCAACGCCTCGTCCTACACGGCCGCCCTGGAGCTCTTCGACGCCGAGGTGGCCAGCACGCCGGAGCACGTGCGGGTGAGGTTCGGCCAGGGCGGGGAGGGCGAGATCGACCTCCACCTGGACCCGCGCCGTACTGACACGGACGGTCCGCTCTCGTACGTCGTCTGCTTCGCCGCCACCGACTCCTGCAGCGAGGTCGGCCCGGAATCGTCCTCGGGCGAGGCGCCACACATGTTCGGCAACATGGTCGACAGCTGGGTGCACATGCTGGCCGAGGTCGTGGGCGCCCAGCGCTCACTCGTCGAGGGCCTGTCGGCCAGCGAGACCTCCTACGCGACGATCGGCTCCCCTCTCGGAACCCTGGACTGCCTGGTCAGCGGGGGGAGCGCCGAGGAACGCGCCGGGCTGGAAGGGCAGGCGGTGGACCTCGGCCCCGATCCGGTCGTCCGCGAGGGCGAGCCGCTGCCGGTCTTCCCGGTCTGCGTCGACGAGCACGGGCTCGTCATCACCATCCCGTCGCTGCTGACCCCGATCGCGCCCTACACGTCCTTCGAGTCCGGTGTTCCAGCGGGGATCGACGAGCACCCGGCACCGGTGCCGTACGGGGAGGAGCCCGAACCCACACCGACCGCTGCGCCGACCGAGACGCCGTCCCAGGACCCCGGTGCGCTGACCCCGGTGATCATCGCCCGCGAGCCGATCGCGGTGGGCGAGTCGGTCCGGGAGGCCCAGGAGGCCGGCCGGTTCGAGCTGAGCATGGTGCCGGGCTCATCCGTGCGACCGGGGACGCTGACGTCCACCGAGGGCCTCTCCGACTGCATCGCCGTCGTCGGGGTCGCCGCAGGCGCGCAGGTCTCGGCCGACGACCTCAGGCGTCGGGACGCCGTGGACGGGGAGCCGACGGGCTCGTGCACCCCGGTGCCCTGAGCACGCCCACGCGCCACGTGCCTCAGACCAGGCTCGCCACCAGCGCCTCCACGCGCCCACGGATCTCGTCGCGGATCGGCCGCACGGCGTCGATGCCCTGACCGGCGGGGTCCTCCAGCGCCCAGTCCTCGTAGCGCGTGCCCGGGAAGACCGGGCAGGCGTCGCCGCAGCCCATCGTGACCACGACGTCGGACTCCTGGACCGCCTCGGTCGACAGCAGCTGCGGGACGGCCTCGCCGATGTCGATCCCGACCTCGGCCATCGCCTGGACGGCGACGGGGTTGATGGTCTCGGCGGGCGCGGAGCCGGCGGACAGGACCCGTACGTCGTCGCCGCCGAGGTGGCGCAGCCAGCCGGCGGCCATCTGCGAGCGGCCCGCGTTGTGCACGCAGACGAACAGGACGGTCGGGACGTCAGCCACGGGCGGGCTCCTCGCTGGTGGGCTGGGCGGTGGGGACAGGCGGGTGCAGCAGTCGTACGACGCCGAGCGCGAGCGCGCCGCCGAGCAGCTGCATCACGACGAAGAGGGGCGCCGACGACGGGCTGATCCCGGCGAAGGTGTCGGAGAGGGTGCGGGCGATCGTCACCGCAGGGTTGGCGAAGCTGGTCGAGGAGGTGAACCAGTACGCCGCCACGATCCAGCCCGCGACGGCCCACGCGACGGCATCGGCCCGTCCGGAACGTACGCAGCCCAGGATCACGACGACCAGCCCGAGCGTGGCGACGACCTCGCCGACCCAGAGGCCGACGCCGGTCCGGTCGTGGCCGGAGATGCTGACCGGGTCGAGCCCGAACATCACGTTCGCCACCACGGCGCCGAGGACTCCGCCGACGACCTGCGCCCCGATCAGCGCCCCGGCATGACGCGGCGACAGCACCCGCAGCGCCACCTCGACCAGCGTGACGACCGGGTTGAACGCGGCGGAGACCGGCTGGAGCGACACGATCAGGGCAACCAGCACGGCCCCGGTCGCCAGGCTGTTGGCCAGCAGCTGGAGCCCGACGTCGTCGGTCAGGCGGGTCGCCGTGATCCCCGAGCCGACGACGGTGGCGACGAGCAGCGCCGTGCCCAGCAGCTCGGCGGTGGCGCGCGAGAGGAGCGTGGGGCTCACGCCGCCCCGCCGAGGAGGGCGGCGACGTCGGCGAGCACCTCGCGGCGTACGGCGTAGTAGACCCAGACGCCGCGCTTGGACCGGTCGAGCAGGCCGACCTCGTGGAGCACCTTGAGGTGGTGGCTGATCGTGGGCTGCGAGAGGTCGAAGGCGTCGTTGAGGTCGCAGACGCAGGCCTCGCCGCCCTCGCTGGCCGCCACCATCGAGACCAGGCGCAGGCGGACCGGGTCGGCGAGCGCCTTGAGGAGCGGAGCGAGCCGCTCGGCCTGGTCGGCCGACAGCGGCTCGCGCATCAGCGGCGAGCAGCACGCGACCGTCTCGGTCGGGGTGAGGGTCAGCTGGGACTTCGACACAGGTCGATATTGACAGATGTCGATGGATGGAGCAATCTCGGACATCGACACTCATCAATATGAAGGAGCCACACCATGTCCCGTCTGCAGCTCGCGCTCAACGTCGACGACCTCGAGCAGTCGATCGTCTTCTACTCGACGCTCTTCGGCACCGAGCCCCACAAGCTCCGCCCGGGCTACGCCAACTTCGCGGTCGCCGAGCCGCCGCTGAAGCTCGTGCTCATCGAGAACCCCGGTCACGGCGGCAGCGTCAACCACCTCGGCGTCGAGGTGGAGGACGTCGCCACGGTCGATGCCGAGCTCACCCGGCTCGCGGCCGCGGGCCTCGCCACCACGGAGGAGCGGGAGACCACCTGCTGCTACGCCGAGCAGGACAAGTTCTGGGTCCGGGGCGCGCCGGACGGGGAGCGTTGGGAGGTCTACACGATCACCGACGACGCCCCGGTCGACGCCCGTGGGTCTCGTGACGGCTGCTGCGCCTCCTCGACCGATGAGAGCGAGGAGGCGGCCTGCTGCGTCTGATGCGTCAGGCGTTCGGCGAGTTGCCGGGGCTCGTGACGCCCCGGCGCTCGTCGAGGCGCGCCATCGTCGGAGTCGCGGTCACGCCGTGCACGAGCACCGACAGGATCACCACGAACGCCACCGTCGACCACAGCCACGCCTCCTCCGGCACGTCGTGGTGGCTGGTGGCGTAGCCGAGGTAGAACAGCGAGCCGACGCCGCGAACGCCGAAGAACGCCACGGCCCTCATCTCGCCGCGGTCGAGGCCCCCGTCGAGCTCCTCGCGCCGCGGCATCACCGCGAGCGCGACGTACGCCGCCAGGGGCCGGACCACGAGCACCAGCGCCACCGCGACGACGACCCCGCGCCAGTCGAGGTGCTCGAGCAGCCCGTTGGTCATGGCGATGCCGAGGACGAGCAGGACGAGCAGCGTCATGAGTCGCTCGAGCCGCTCGATGGACCCGTGCATGGCGCGCTGGTAGGAGTGCCCGCGCTCCGAGGCGCGCAGGCGCATCGCGCAGGCGAACACGGCGAGGAAGCCGTAGCCGCCCACGAGCTCGGCGGCGCCGTACGCCGTCAGCAGGCCCGCCAGGGCGAGGAGCGGCTCCCCCTGGTCGGCCAGGCGGAGCGCGTCCTGCGGTGCGTGGAACGCCTGCCGGCCCAGCAGCCAGCCGAGGACGAGGCCGATGGTGACGCCGAGGGCGATCTTGCCGACGACGTACCAGCTCAGCCAGGTGGCCGCGTCGCCCAGCGCGAAGCCGCCGGCGAGCAGCAGCAGCGCCAGGTGGATGAACGGGAACGCCAGCCCGTCGTTGAGGCCCGCCTCCGCGGTCAGCGAGAAGCGGATGTCGTCGTCCTCGGACGGTCCCTCCTCGCCCTCCTCCTCGATGTCCTCGGTGACCGGCTCGCCGACCTGGACGTCGGAGGCCAGCACCGGGTCGGTCGGTGCCAGGGCCGCGCCGAGCAGGAGGGCGACCGCGGGTGCGAGACCGGCGACCCACCACCCGACGAAGGTCACCGCCAGGATCGTCAGCGGCATCGCGACACCGAGCAGTCGCCACACCGGCGACCAGGTGCGCCAGGAGCTCCACGACCGGAGGTCGAGCGTGCGGCCGATCGCCAGCCCGACACCCATCAGCGAGATCAGCACGGTGACCTCGGTGACGTGGGTGATCAGCGTCCGGTGGGACTCGGGCTCGAGGCTGATGCCGTCGGGCATGGGCAGCAGGCCGATGAGCATGCCGAAGGCCACGAGGACCATCGGCGGCGAGATCGCGATGCGGTGGGTGAGCAGCGGGACGACGATGGCGATGAGGAGGGCCACCCCGAGGATGAGGTAGATCGCCGGTCCGGTGCTCACGGGGCCACTCTCCCAGCCGCCCCGGAACGCTCCCAAGCGTGCCCCCCGAGGGGTGGGGCTCAGCGCGCGCGCCGGGAGGCGTTCTCGCGCTTGGCCTCGTCCATCGCCGCCTCGTACGCCGCGACGAGGGAGACGACGGAGAGAGGCTTGACCTTCTCCAGGACCTCTTGGATGCGCTCGGGGGAGACGCCGGAGTCGCGGTAGGCGGGCCACACCTGCGTGCGGAACAGCTCGCCCAGCTCGTCGGCGATCTGCCGCCCGTGCGCGGCGAAGATCTCCCCTGCCGCGACGGCCGCCTCGACCGGGTAGCCGAGGTCGATCAGGCCGAGCCCCACGCCGAGGTGGGTGGGGGAGACGCGGTAGTGGTCCTCGCCGTCGGCCTGCGCGACCCCCATCGCGCTGAGCATCGCGACGTCGTCGTCGCCGAGCTCGCGGCCCGCCCGTGCTTCCAGCTCGGCCCGGGTCAGCCGCACCGGACCGTCGGAGCTCCACGGCGCCAGCATCGTGCGCTGGAGCGCGATGTCCTCGGCGGTCGCGTCCGCCGGCAGCCTCGAGACGTACCGCTCGATGGCCGACAGCGTGAAGCCGTGCCCCTGCAGCTCGCGGACCAGCTCGAGACGGGCCACGTGGTCGGCGCCGTAGTAGCCCGACCGCCCGCGGCGCACGGGCGGCGGGACCAGACCGCGGGAGGTGTAGAAGCGGATGTTCCGCACGCTCATCCCGACCCGCACGGTCAGCTCCTCGAGGGTGAGCAACCCGTCCGTCCCCACGTCGTACCCCTTCCCGGCCCGGCCCTGCTTCCACCGTGACAGTGATGGTGTCACAATTGGCGGCATGCCAGAAGCGATCATCTACGACCACCTCCGCACGCCTCGCGGCAAGGGCAAGGCTGCCGGGTCGCTCCACGAGGTGAAGCCGGTGGACCTGGTCGTCGGGCTCCTCGACGAGGTACGCCGCCGCAACCCGGGCCTCGACCCCGACCGCGTCGACGACGTGGTCCTCGGCGTGGTCACGCCGATCGGCGACCAGGGCGGCGACATCGCCAAGACCGCAGCCCTCAAGGCCGGCTACCCCGAGACCGTCGCCGGCGTGCAGCTCAACCGCTTCTGCGCCTCCGGCCTCGAGGCCGTCAACCAGGCCGCCGGGCGGGTGCGCTCGGGCTTCGAGGACCTGATCCTCGCCGGTGGCGTGGAGTCGATGAGCCGGGTGCCGATGGGCTCCGACGGCGGCGCCTGGGCCAGCGACCCGGCGACCGCGCTGCGGACCGACTTCGTCCCGCAGGGGATCGGTGCCGACCTCATCGCCACCGTCGAGGGCTGGGGCCGCGCGGAGGTCGACGCCTACGCCGCGGAGTCCCACCACCGCGCCGCGAAGGCCTGGGCGAACGGCTACTTCGACCGCTCCGTCGTGCCCGTCCGCGACATGAACGGCGTCACCGTCCTCGACCGCGACGAGACCGTGCGCCCCGACACCTCGGTGGAGGGCCTGGCCGCGCTGCGGCCCAGCTTCGCCAAGGTCGGCGCCGAGGCGGGCTTCGACGCGGTGGCGCTGGAGAAGTACCACTGGGTCGAGAGCATCGATCACGTCCACCACGCCGGCAACTCGTCGGGGATCGTCGACGGCTCGGCCCTCGTGGTCATCGGCACCGAGGAGGTCGGGTCCGAGCTGGGGCTCACCCCGCGCGCCCGGATCCTCGCCACCGCCGTCTCCGGCGCGGACCCCACGATCATGCTCACCGGCCCCGCCCCCGCCGCGCGCAAGGCGCTGGCCCGCGCCGGGCTGGCGGTGGCGGACATCGACCTCTTCGAGATCAACGAGGCCTTCGCCGCCGTGGCCATGAGGTTCATGCGCGACCTCGGCATCGGCCACGACATCACCAACGTCAACGGGGGCGCGATCGCGATGGGCCACCCGCTCGGCGCGACCGGGGCCATGATCCTCGGCACGCTCGTCGACGAGCTCGAGCGGCGCGACCAGCGCCGCGGCCTCGCCACGCTCTGCGTGGGCGGCGGCATGGGCATCGCCACGATCGTGGAGCTGTGCTGAGTTGCCCGCTCCTGTGATGGGCTCGCTCCGCTCGCCGTGCCCGGCGCGCCCCAGGACCGGGCGTCCTTCCTCCAGAACTCACGGAGACACTCATGACTGACAGCGCCACCACCACTGAGACCGCCGTGCGCTACGAGCGCGACGCCGACGGCATCGTCACGCTCACCCTCGACGACCCGACGTCGAGCGCCAACACGATGACCGAGCTCTACCAGGAGTCGATGGAGCGCGCCGTCGACCGGCTGCACGACGAGGCGGACGACGTGACCGGTGTCGTCATCGCGAGCGCCAAGAAGACGTTCTTCGCCGGGGGCAACCTCAAGCTCATGTCGCAGGCCACCAGGGCCGACGCGCAGCGCATCTTCGAGCTGTGCGAGGCCGTCAAGCGGGGGCTGCGCCGGCTCGAGCTGTTCCCCCGGCCCGTGGTCGCCGCGATCAACGGCGCCGCGCTCGGCGGCGGCTTCGAGATCGCGCTCGCCGCCAACCACCGCATCGCCGTCGACGACCGCTCCGTGAAGCTCGGGCTGCCCGAGTCGACGCTCGGCCTGCTGCCCGGCGGCGGCGGGGTCACCCGCGTCGTACGCATGCTGGGGCTGCAGTCCGGCCTGATGGACGTGCTGCTGCCGGGAACGCAGTTCGACCCGCGGGGAGCGCAGGAGAAGGGACTGGTCGACGAGCTCGTGGCCACCCGCGAGGAGCTGCTGCCCGCGGCCAGGGCGTGGATCCGGGCCAACCCCGACGCCGCGCTGAAGCCCTGGGACCAGAAGGGCTTCAAGATCCCCGGTGGCTCGCCGTCCTCGCCGTCACTGGCCCAGTTCCTGCCGGCGTTCCCGGCGCTGCTGCGCCAGCAGACCAGGGGCGCGGTCTATCCCGCGCCCCGCGCGATCCTCTCCGCGGCGGTGGAGGGTGCCCAGGTCGACTTCGACACCGCCTCGCGGATCGAGTCGCGCTACCTCACCCACCTGATCACCGACCAGGCCTCCAAGAACATGATCCAGGCCTTCTTCTTCGACCTGCAGGCCATCGGGTCGGGGTCGCTGCGTCCGGCCGGTGTCGAGCGCTGGAACGCGACCAAGGTCGGCGTGCTGGGCGCCGGGATGATGGGCGCCGGGATCGCCTACGCCTGCGCACGGGCCGGCATGGATGTGGTGGTCAAGGACGTGAGCGTCGAGAACGCCGAGCGCGGGAAGGCGTACACCGCGAAGCTCAACGCCCAGGGGATCGAGCGAGGGAAGCTCAGCGAGGAGAAGGCCGCGGAGCTGCTGGGCCGGATCACCGCGACGGCCGACCCCGCCGACCTCGCCGGGTGCGACCTGGTGATCGAGGCCGTCTTCGAGGACCCTGCGCTCAAGCGGCAGGTGTTCGCAGAGGTCGCGCCGTACGTCGAGCCCGACGCGCTGCTCTGCTCCAACACGAGCACCCTGCCGATCAGCGAGCTCGCCGGCGGCGTCGACCGGCCGGCCGACTTCATCGGGCTGCACTTCTTCAGCCCGGTCGACAAGATGCCGCTCGTCGAGATCATCCGGGGGTCGCAGACCTCCGACGTGGCGCTGGCGAAGGCGTACGACGTCGTGCAGCAGATCCGCAAGACGCCGATCGTGGTCAACGACAGCCGCGGCTTCTACACCTCGCGCGTCATCGGGGTGCGGATCAACGAGGGCCTGCGGATGCTCGCCGAGGGCGTGCACCCCGTCTCCCTGGAGCGCGCGGCCACGCAGGCCGGCTACCCGGTCGGGCCGCTGCAGATCAGCGACGAGCTCAACATGGAGCTGATGCGCAAGATCCGCCTGGCCAACGCTGAGGCGGCGCGCGCCGCCGGCCACGACGTCGACACCGACCGCTCCACCGAGGTCGTGGAGACGATGATCGGGCTGGGCCGGCCGTCGCGGCTCGCCGGTGCGGGGTTCTACGAGTACGACGACTCCGGCCGGCGGACCCGGCTCTGGCCCGGGCTGGCGGAGCACTTCGCGCCCGCGCAGGAGCAGGTGCCGTTCCGCGACGTGCAGGACCGGATGCTGTTCCTCGAGGCGCTGGAGACGGCGAGGTGCTTCGAGGAGGGCGTGCTGGAGAGCGCGGCCGCGGCGAACATCGGGTCGATCATGGGCATCGGCTTCCCCCCGAGCACGGGGGGAGCCGCGCAGCTCATGAGCGGCTACCAGGCCCGCGACGACCGCGGTGAGCCCGTCGGCGATGCCGGCCTCGCTGCGTTCCTCGCCCGGGCCGACGAGCTGGCGGCGGCGTACGGCGATCGCTTCGCGCCCACGCCGTACCTCTGCGACCTCGCCGAGAGACAGGCCCGCACGGGGGAGTCCTTCCCCGCCTGACCCGTTCGGCGCTCTGAGAATCGACGAAGTCCCCGCTCGGCGCTCTGAGAAGCGACGAGGTGCCCGCTCGGCGGATTCCCTGCGCGGAGGTGCTCGGTCGGGGAGGATGGGTCCGGTGAGCCAGCCCCCCGTGCCCGCCGTCGTCGTGCGTGACCTGCACGTGCGGTTCGGCGAGGTCGAGGCGGTGTCAGGCATCGACCTGGTCGCCGAGGCGGGGCAGGCGACGGCGCTCCTGGGGCGCAACGGCGCGGGCAAGTCCACGACCATGAAGGTCCTCGCGGGCGTCGTCCCACCGACGTCCGGCACGGTGCTCGTCGCCGGCCACGACGCCGCCACGGAGTCGCTGGCGGTGAAGCGCGCGGTCGGCTACTGCCCCGACGTCGGCGGCCTGGTGCCGCGCGCGACGCCCTGGGAGCACCTCCAGCTCAGCGCACGGCTGCGTCGTACCGACGACTGGGAGCCGCGTGGTCGCGACCTGCTCGAGCGCTTCGGGCTCGGCGACGTCGCCCACCGCGTCGTGGGCGGGTTCAGCCACGGCATGAGCCGTCGGCTCAGCGTCGTGCTGGCGGCGCTGCACGAGCCCCGCGTCCTGCTGCTCGACGAGCCCTTCGACGGCGTCGACCCGGTGGGGGTCGAGGCCACGATGGAGGTCGTCGCCGATGCGCGGGCGCGCGGCGCCTGCGTGCTGCTCTCCACCCACCTGCGCGAGCTGGCGCTCGAGGCGTGCACCACCGCCGTGGTGCTGCGTGGCGGGTCGCGGGTGGCCGCCATGGAGGCCACCTCCCTCAGCGGCGAGGCCTATCGTGCGCTCCTCGACTGAGTCCTCGACCGCCGTCCGCGACCTGCTCCACCTGCTCCGCTTCCGCGCCCAGACCGTACGGCGCCCCCGCCGGGCCGTCCTCGGCGTGGCCCTCGTCCTCGGCCTGACCGTCCTCAGCGTGCTCGGGCCCGCACGGCTCGACACCTCCGGCGACGGCGAGGTCGGCGAGCTGGTGGCGCTCGTCCACGACGAGCTCAGGGGCAACCTCGGCGTGACGTTCGCCGGCTTCCTGCTGCTCGCGATCGGCGCCGCGGTCGGCAGCGGTGGGGGGCGGGAGCTGCTCTCGCGGACGGAGCTGGCGATCCACCCCGTCAGCCCGATGACCGAGCACCTCGGCGCCCTGGTGCTCAGTCCCCTGAACGTCGCCTGGCTGGTCCAGGTCTGGAGCCTG
>CADCUM010000010.1 GCA_902805885.1 uncultured Nocardioides sp.
CTGCACCCGGTTCCACAACCGGGGCAGCCGGTGTCGCAGCTCGAGCGCGTGACCCAGCAGCCGCTTCGCCGACATCGTCGACATCCCCAGCACCGCACCCAGCTCGGCGACGCAGAACTCCGCCACCGCGGGGCAGCCCTCGCCCGCGATCGGCTCCTCGTGCTCCGAGCCAGGCACCGTGAACACGGCCGCGGAGTGGATCGACTCCGGCGGGTGCAGGTCAGCCCACCGAGCCGCCAGCGTCAGCTGCCGGGCGGCGGCCGCATCCTCGAGCGCACGCGCGGCCCTCATCGCTGACAGCACGCCCGAGGGCGGAAGGTCGTCGACCTCCACGTCCACGTCCAACGCCAGCGTCTCGATCATGTGTTCGATTCTAGGGGAAGCGTCCGACACCGGGGTGCCATGACGCACATGGCGACCGTCGCCATAGCGTCGTCAAGCACCAGGTACGAGGACGGCTCCGCTCGAGTGGGCCCGACGGGGTCCGGCTCGGGCGAGCACGGGGCCCAGCTCGGACGAGCACCAAGCCGCGCTGCGTTCGGTCCGGGCCGTGGCCATCCGGTCTCCGAGGCATGAAGAGGCCCGGCCGCTGTCGACGGGCGACACGACAACGGCCTGGCTCGTCGCCGATCCCATCGCCGTGCCGTAGGCCCTTCGAGCACCACATCACGGACGGCTCCACCCGAGACGCCCCCGACGGGGTCCGGCTCGGGCGAGCACGGGGTCCAGCTCGGGCGAGCACGGGCTCCAGCCTCGGGCGAGCACGAGGTCCAGCTCGGACGAGCACCGAGCCGCGCTTCGGTCGAACCGGGCCGTGGCCACCCGGTCTCCGAGGCATGAAGAGGCCCGGCCGCTGTCGACGGGGGACACGACAACGACCGGGCTCATCGCCAATCTAACCCGCCGTGACAGCCGGTTACAAGCCACCCCGCGACAAGTCGCGAAACTGCCTCAGGATGTCAAAGGTTTGTCAGCGGATCGTCACCTGGCGGTTGGCGAGACCGGCGCGGGCAGAGCGCTCCTCGGGAGTGAGGTCGCCCCCGCCGAGAGCCTCCTCGAGGGCCGCCGCAAAGGCCACGACCGGCTCCTCCAGCACCTCGGCGCCGGTGCCGACCGGCAGGTCCCAGACGGGCGTGAGCAGGCCGTGGGCACGGAACATCCCCACCAGGCGCGAGCCCTCGGCGATCGAGTCCTTGCCGGCAGCGTGCAGGCGCGCGAGCGCATCGAGCAGCTCATCCTCGGGGTGGGGCATCACCCAGCGCAGGTGCTCCTTGGTGCCGACGTTCGTCCAGTACGCCGCCTCAACCGAGGTCAGCCGGCTCGTCGGCATGGCCGCCGCGTTGGCCTGCTCGAGCGCCGCCTCGACGGAGGCGTCGCGGTCCTCGACGTCGTCGACCCAGTAGGCGAAGCCCTCGTGGACCGTGATGTCGAGCGCCTCGTCGGTGATGAGGTCCTGCAGGCGGGGCCCGTCGCCGGGCGCGGTGGGGAGCCCGACGATCCCGGGCTCGTCCGTGGCCAGCGCGGCCTCCAGCACCGCACCGAGGTCACGGGCGGGGTCGCCGTACTGGTGGCGCACCTGCAGGCCCAGCCAGACGTCCCCGCTCTCGCGCACCATCGCCGGCGCCGCCATCGGCAGCAGCGTGCACAGGCGCACCGTGCGACCGGAGCCGGCGGTGGAGTCGCGCAGCGTCAGCGGCGCGGTCGCCGCCGGGACCAGCTCGCGCAGCGCGATGACGTCGCACTCGCTCGCCATCCCCTCGAAGGGGCGGGCGACGTACGCCGGGGCGGCACCGCCGGCGGCACCGTGGCACGCCTTGAACCGCTTGCCGGAGCCACACGGGCAGGGCTGCCGGGGGCCCACCTCCCCCTCGGCGGGAGCAGACTGGGAGAGCTCGCGGGAACGGGTGCGGGACTTCTTGGCCATGCGGCGACCCTAGCGGCCGAGCAGCTCCAGGATGTGGGCCGGGCGGTCGCTGATCACGGCCGTGACACCCAGCGCGAGGCAGAGGTCGAGGTCGGCCTCGCTGTTGACGACCCAGACGTGGATCTCGCGCCCGGCCTTGACCAGGTGCCGGCCCAGCCCCGGGTGCGCGTGCAGCTCCTTCATGTCCGGACCGATGATCCAGTCGTCCGCCACCAGCGGACGCAGCACCGGCCAGTGGTGGGCCTTGTCCACCAGCATCACCACCGGGATGTCGGGGGCCAGCCGTCGCACGCGGGACACCGCGTTGAACGAGAAGCTCATCACCCGCGCCGGCGAGTCGGCACCGGTCCACCCGAAGTCGGCGAGCAGCTCGACGAGCCGGCGCTCGACGAGTCCGCCGTAGCGGGTGGGGTGCTTGGTCTCGATCGCCACCTCGATCCGGCGGTCGTGGTCGGCGACCATCTCCAGGAGCCTGCGCAGCGTCAGGACCCGGCCCGCCTCGGGGTCCGTCTCGGGCGCCTCGTCGTCGAGCTCGGCCCAGGGGTTCTTCCAGGACGCGAAGTCCAGCTCGTCGAGCTCGGCGAGGTTCATCGTGGAGACGACGCCCTTCGTCGCCGCCGTACGGCGCAGGTCGCGGTCGTGCACGCACACGAGGTGGCCGTCGGCGGTGAGCCGGACGTCGCACTCGAGGCCGTCCGCCCCGACGGCGACGGCCTTCTCGTACGCCGCCAGCGTGTGCTCGGCGGTGTCGTGGCTGCTCCCCCGGTGGGCGACGACCTGCGGTCTCACGGACCCGAGCCTAGGATCTCCCGGCCAGGAACGGGGGAAGCCAGACCGCTTCCCACGCCGGGATCTCCTGTCGCTCCACCGGCATCCGCTCGGGCGCGGCCGGCGCCGTCCGGTAGCGGCCGTCCTCCCGCACCAGGTAGCGGTAGTTGACCAGCTCCCGTCGCAGGTAGGCGAAGTCCTCGTGCACGCCGAGGAGGATCGCGTCGACCTCCTTCTCGGCGTACACCCGGCCCGGCTCGAACCGGCGCAGCACCTCGAGCAGCACGGCCACCCGCGTCCTCCGCTTGGCGGGCACCCGCTGGATGCGGCCGTCCGCGAAGAGCCGGCTGACGACCCGCTCCTGCTCGCGGCGCGCGTCGTCGTACGGGTCCGACTCGCGCACGGCGGCCAGCGCCGCGGTGTAGGTCTCGCCGGTCTCGGCCATGCGTGCGCGCACGACCTTCTTGAAGTCACCGTTCCTGGTCACCTGCATCACCTCACGACTGCGGTCGCGCCCCCAGTGCGGCCGTCGCAGCCGGACGTGTCGTGAACGAGTCGGTGTGCTGAGCCCGAGGATCCGCTCCCCTTCGCCACGTCGCGCAGGACTGGGGCCGGCGCGCAGGCTGGGCGTCGGGCGACGCCGCTGCGACCAGCCTGCCACGTCGGGGCACCGGCGCGCCACGGCATTGTCGGTGGACCGGGACGGACGGACCGGCTCAGTGGACCTGGTCGCGCCAGTTGTCGGGCACCCGGCCCGCGGGGCCGGGGGCCGGCTGGTCCTCGGGGTGGCTCTGCGGGTCGGCGAGCCGGGGGCCGAGCACGCCGACGTCCCTGTCGTAGTCCCAGAACCACGTCTCGCCCGGCTCGAAGCTCTGGAAGACGTGGTGCCCCGTCTCGCGCCAGTGGCCGGTCGCGTGCTGGGAGGGGCTGGAGTCGCAGCAGCCGACGAACCCACACCGGGCGCAGCGGCGCAGGTGGACCCACCAGCCGTCCGTGGCGTCGCACTCCACGCAGCCCGGACCGCTCGGGGGGACCTCGGGGTCGATCCCCCGGGCCGTGTCGTCGGCGCTCGTCATGGGCAACACTCTCGGCGAGCGGGCGTCATCGGGCAAGGGGTTGACCGAACCACCTCACGCCGGGTCAGGTGGTCCCGGACGCGGCGCCATCGGGGGTGCCGCGACACCTCACTGAAGGAGTGCTGCATGCACCTCCATCTCCTCCGGACGATCCTGGCCGCCGCGCTCGGCCTCGTCACCCTTCTCGGGCTCACCGTCCCGGCCCAGGCGGTCACGAAGCTGACCGACGCCCAGGCCGCCTCCCAGCTCTCCGCGGCCGGCATCGGCCGGTCCTCGAGCGGCGGCTGCACGAGCCGCTACGGGTCGACGTGCACGTCGTACGAGCAGATCAACCAGGCCACCGTCGACGGCATCAAGACGTTCAAGCGGATCAGCGGCTGCGCGATCACCATCACCGGCGGCACCGAGACCGGGCACGCGTCCGGCACCTACAGCCACTGGAACGGCTACAAGGTCGACGTGCCGCTGACCACCTGCATCGGCAACTACATCACCAGCCACTACGCGTACGCCGGCACGCGCGGCGACGGCGCCCGTCTCTACAAGTCACCCTCCGGCAACGTCTACGCCCGCGAGAGCAACCACTGGGACATCCTCTACTACACCTGCGGCTGCTGAGCTCCTCCCCCGCACGAGCACCGGACCCGGCCCCCTCGTGGGGCCGGGTCTCGTGCGCCAGGGGTCAGCTCGTGGTGACGAGCTCGTCAGGAGACCGTCGCTCGCGGCGTGCCGCCACCAGGCTGGTGGTGACGGTGACCGCCAGGATGCCGACGATGACGAGGAGCGACACCAGGGTCGGCACGTCCGGCACCGCCGGCCACGTGAGGTGCGCCCAGTGCAGCACCAGCTTGGCGCCGATGAAGCCCAGGATGGCGGCCAGTCCGTAGCCGAGGTGGACCAGCGCGCCCAGGGCCCCCTCGAGCACGAAGTAGAGGGCGCGCAGGCCCAGCAGCGCGAAGGCGTTGGTGACGAAGACCAGGTAGGGGTCGCCGGTGATGCCGTACACCGCCGGCACCGAGTCGACGGCGAACACGACGTCGGTGGCCAGCACCGCCAGCACGACCAGCGCGAACGGCGTCAGCGCCCGCCGCCCCGCCTCGCGCACCGTCATGCGGGTGCCGTGGTACTCCTCGGTCACGGGCATCAGCCGACGGGCCAGGCGGACGACGCGGAGCTCCGCCACGTCGATCTCGTGGTCCTCGCCGCTGAGGGCGTCGCGCAGCAGCTTGACGCCGGTGAGGACCAGCACGAGGCCGAAGACGAGGAAGACCCAGTCGAACCGGGACAGCGCCGCCGCGCCGAGCGCGATGAAGATCGCCCGCAGCACGAGCGCGCCGATGATGCCGTAGAGCAGCACGCGCTGCTGGAGGTGGCGCGGCACCGCGAAGGCGGTCAGCAGCAGCATGAAGACGAAGAGGTTGTCGACGCTGAGCGTCTTCTCGACGAGGTAGCCCGTGTAGTACTCCAGCCCGCGGTCGCCGCCGTGGGCGGACCAGACCCAGAGGCCGAAGGTGAGCGGGAGGGCGACGTAGAACGCCGACCAGGCGATCGCCTCCCGCATCGACACCTCGTGGGGTCGGCGGGTGGCGATGAAGTCGACGACGAGCAGGGCCAGCACGACGCCGACGGTGAGCGCCCACAGGGTGGGGGTGGCGATGGACGACACGGGGTCTCCTCAGGAAGGTCGGGTTCCTGAGGTCTCCCCCGCCGCGCACCGGACCGGCGTACGGCGTCTCGCCGAGGTGCCTGTGGAGGCACCGGAATGACCGGCGAGAGCTGGTGGGGTACTCCCCTCGCGAGGAGGGTACCAGACCTTTGGCAAAGGTTGGTCAGATCCCGAGGAGCGGGCTCAGGTGCCGGCTCTCCAGGGCTCGCGTCGCCTGACGCGCCCCGGCGTCCAGCGCAGCAGGGAGGTCGGCGCCGTCCAGCGTCGCGGCCAGGACGCCGGCGAAGAACGCGTCGCCGGCCCCGTTGGTGTCCACGACCTGCTCCACCGGGTGCGCGGAGACCCGCCACTCGCGATGGTCCGCGTCGACGGCCACCGCGCCCTGCGCCCCGAGGGTGCAGACCGCGACCGCCGCCCCACCGTCGACGACGTGGTGCAGGAAGCCGAGCGGGTCGGCGAGCGAGTCGTCGCTGCAGAGGACGTGGGTGGCCGCGTCGATGAAGGGCTGGCGCCAGGGGTCCGACCCGTCGGTGTCGTGCAGGTCCGTCCACACCGCGGGGCCGTGGTCGCGGTCGCGCCGTCCCAGCTCGACAGCGAGGCGCTGCGTCCACGGAGCGAGGTCGAGGACGAGCGCGCGGGCACCGGCGAGGTCGTCGGCGGTGACGGTCGCGGTGGTGTCGGCCGGTGGCGTGGCGTAGATCGAGAGCCGCGCGCCGCTCGCGGTCATGACGTTGACGTGGTGCTCCGTCGGCCCCGCCGGCGCCAGCACGTGAGGGGCGACGCCGGCCGTCGCCAGCGCGTCCAGCACCTGCCGGCCGTGGCGGTCGTCCCCGACCGGGGTGCGGAGGCCGACCGCGACCCCGAGGTCGGTGAGGTGCAGGGCCTTGCCCGCCGACGTCCCGCCCAGGGTCTCGTACGACGCCTCGGCGAAGACGGTGTGCGGCCGGGCCTCCGGGAGGGCGTCGACCAGGAGGATCTCGTTCCAGGAGACCGGGCCGAGGACGACCACACCGCCCGCGTTGCCCGTGCCGTCCTCCCGCATCTCGCTCCCTCCCACGTCAGCCGCGCTCGCGGAGGTAGCGGCCGAAGTGGGGGACGGTGAACGCGATCCGTCCGCGCTCACCGGAGTAGATCAGCCCCTTCTTGAGCAGCGAGTCCCGCGCCGGCGAGAGGGACTGCGGCTTCTTGCCGAGGGCGGCGGCCACGTCGGCGGTGGGCACGGCCTCCCCGTCAGGATCGGCCGCTGCTGCCACCTCGGCCATCGCCATGAGGTAGTCGCGCTCCCCCGGCGTGGCCCGCTCGTAGCGGGACCCGAAGAACCCCACCGCCAGCTCGGACTCCGCCTCCGGGGCGCCGACGGCGACGTCCGCGGCGGTGATGGGCGAGCGGGGGGCGAGGTCCCAGACGACCTTGCCGTAGGCCTGGATGAAGTAGGGGTAGCCGCCGGTGGCGTCGTACATGGCCGCGAGGGCGTCGGGCTCGAACTCCGCGTCCTCCTCGGCGGCCGGGGCGGCGAGCGCGCGGTCCGCCGCCTCCCGGGTCAGGCGATCGATGCGCTGGTAGCGGAAGAGCCGCTCGGAGTAGGACTTGCTGGCGCTCAGGACCGCCGGCAGGTGCGGCAGCCCGGCCCCGACCACGATCACCGGGAGCCCCGACTGGCTGAGCTCGTGGCAGGCCGCGCAGAGCGCGGAGACGTCGTCGGCGCCGAGGTCCTGCATCTCGTCGATGAAGACCGCCACGCCCTTGCCGACGTCGGCCGCCAGGCCGCCGAGGTCGGTGAAGAGCTCGACGAGGTCGATCTCGATGTCCCCGGAGTCGGCGCGGCCGCGCACCGCCGGGGCGTCGATGCCGGGGTTCCACTGGTCCTTGAGCCGGGCGCCCGCGGCCGCGTCGCGGTGGGCGAACGACTTGATCACCCCCAGGACGTGGTCGACGCTGTCGGCGTCACGGTGCCCCAGCTCGCGGACCGCCTGGTGCAGCGCGCCGGCCAGCGGGCGGCGCAGCCCCTGGTCGGGCCGCGCCTCGAGCTTGCCGGTCCCCCAGCCCTTGCGCACCGCCGTACCCCTCAGCGCGTTGAGCAGGACGGTCTTGCCCACCCCGCGCAGGCCGGTGAGGACGAGGCTGCGCTCGGGCCGGCCGCGCGCGACCCGCTCCAGCACCACGTCGAACGCCGCGAGCTGCTCGTCGCGCCCGGCGAGCTCGGGCGGCCGCTGGCCGGCGCCGGGGGCGTACGGGTTCGTGATCGGGTCCACGATGCGACCGTATCGGCGTGTCTACGGTGCGCCTTAGATCCGCGGATACTCCGCGAGTCGCGGCGGTGACGGTCTCCCCGCCATCACCGGGTAGATGGAACCTTCCTGGGTGTCGCAACACACAGGAAGTCGACACTTCCCTGCACAGCCGGGGATTCCGAGCGGCAGCAGGCCACCTCAGCCAGCGGACAAGGTGCACGTGTCGGTGAGCACGCCGGCCCGCTCGGCTCGGTCGCGGGCGGCGACGTACGCCTCCGCGAGGCCGGCGCGCAGCAGGTCGATGAGGTCGGGCACCTCGTCGACGGCGAGGCGGAAGGTTCCGGCGCAGACGTTGTCGCGCCAGAGCGAGAGGACCACCACGTCGGACTCCGCGTGCCAGGAGACCCGGAGCGCGCGGTCCTCCCCTCGCGGGTCGAGGAAGACGCCGCCCGTGCGGGGCAGGGGTCGCGGGATGGTCATGTCGCATTGTGACCCCTGCCACCCGTCCCTGCATAGACTCCCCCTGTGCCCGAGTTGCCCGAGGTGGAGGCGCTGGCCCTGGATCTGCGGAGCCGGCTGGCCGGGCGCGCCATCACCCGCGTCGACCTCGCGGCGTTCAGCGCCCTCAAGACCTTCGACCCGCCGCTGCACGCGCTCCACGGCACCCTCGTGGACGACGTGACCCGGCACGGGAAGTTCCTCGACATCGACGCCAGCGGCGTCCACCTGGTCCTGCACCTCGCGCTGATGGGCTGGGTGCGGTGGCGCGACGAGGTGCCCGAGCTGCCCGCCCGCCCGAGCAGCAAGAGCCCGCTCGCGGCCCGCATCGTCATCGACGACGAGTCGGCGCTCGACGTCACCGAGTTCGGCACCCGCAAGGGGCTCGCGATGTACGTCGTCCGCGACCCGATGCAGGTCGAGGGCATCGCCCGGCTGGGGCCGGACCCCATCTCCGACGACTTCACCCTCGAGGTCCTCGCGGGCATCCTCGAGGCGGAGGGCCGCAAGCAGCTCAAGGGCGTGCTGCGCCACCAGGGCACCATCGCCGGCATCGGCAACGCCTACTCCGACGAGATCCTGCACGCCGCCCGCATGTCGCCGTACAAGCCGGCCAACGGCCTCGACGACGAGGAGCTCCAGACGCTCTTCGCGGCGATCAAGGACACCATCGGCGACGCCGTACGACGCTCGCAGGGGCTGGCGGCCAGCGAGCTGAAGGGCGAGAAGAAGAGCAACCTCGCGGTGCACGGACGCGCGGGCGAGCCCTGTCCCGTGTGCGGCGACACCGTGCGGGAGGTGTCCTTCGCCGACTCCAGCCTGCAGTACTGCGCCACCTGCCAGACCGGGGGCAAGCCGCTGGCCGACCGGCGGATGTCCAAGCTGCTCAAGTGAGGCGCGCGGCTCTCACAGGCTGGTGATGAACCCGTGGTCCTGCGGCGCCAGCCCCGGGAAGACCTGCGCGGTCGAGGCGTTGAGCCGTCGGGTGACGACCTCGTTGAGCACGCTGCGGTAGTCGGTGGTGACCCGGAGGTCGGCGTCCGAGGTGTTGGTCAGGCCGGGCCAGGTCCCGTAGTAGCCGCCCTTGACGCCACCGCCCATCGCGAACATCACGTTGCCGTGCCCGTGGTCGGTGCCCTGGTTGGCGTTCTCCACGACGCGGCGCCCGAACTCGCTGATGGTCACCAGGGTGACCTTGTCGGCCAGCGGGCCGAGGTCGGTGAAGAAGGCCGCCACGGCCGTGGCGAACGCGTCCGCCATCCGCTGGAGGTTGCCGTTCTCGGGGCGACCGATCCAGGTGTGGTGGTCCCACGAGCCGTGGTCGACGGTGATGATCTCCGCGCCCACGTCGGCCCGGATCGTGCGGGCGCACCCGTGCAGCGCCCTGCCCAGCCCGCTGTCGGGGTACGTCGCCCCGTTGCCCGGGGTCGTCGAGCTGGCCCGCACGGGAGCGAAGTCCGCCACCACGTCGAGCGCGGTGTCGACGCCGGCCGCGAGCTCGCCCCCGGCCTCGCCCCACGCGGTCAGCAGCGACGAGCGGCGCGCCGCCTCCGACGCGGCGTCGTCGGCGCCCGCGAGGCTGACCGAGCTGACGTCGGGGGTGACCAGGACGGGCTGCGGCCCCAGCATCGCGGTGTCCGGGACGCCGCCGCCCATCTGGATGGCCTCGATGGGCGAGCCCGGTCCGTCCCGCCCGACCAGCCGGTTGAGCCAGCCGACGCGCTCGGCCGACCCGGGGTCGGCGTCCTCGACCTCCTCCATCGCGGAGAAGTGCGAGCGGTTGGCCACCGGGAGCCCGGTCGCGTGGATCGCCGCGATCCTGCCGCCCTCCCACATCGGCAGCAGCGGCGCCAGCGACGGGTGGAGGCCGAACATGCCGTTCTTCGCCAGCAGCCGGTCGCTCGGCACGTTGATCGAGGGACGGGCCTGGTAGTAGACGGGGTCGGCGTGCGGGACGACGAGGTTGAGGCCGTCGGCGGCACCGCGCATCGAGAGCACGACCAGCGTGCGGGGCGCGGGCGTCGCGGCGTACGCCGTCTGGACGACGGTGGAACCGTGGGCGACCGTCAGGGCGGCGGCTCCGCCCAGGGCGAGCGAGCCGCGCAGGAACCCGCGTCGCGAGGTGCGCAGGTAGTCCTCGCAGCAGGGCAGGGTGTCGGTCATCGTCGGCTTCCGAGTCAGCGGTGCAGGTGGTCGGGGCTGTCGAGCAGCGTCGTCAGCAGCATCGGCATCTTCCACAGGACGATGGCGTGCGTGGAGGTGATCGCCTCGTCCGCCCGGGTCCCGGTGGCCTGGCACGCCGCCGTCACCAGTCGCTGAGGGGCGTTCGTGCCGAGCAGCTGGGTGCAGAGGTGGTCGACCAGCGCGTCGAACCGCATCCCGGGTGTCGGCACCCAGGCGATCGGCTCGCGGTAGGTGACGTCCAGCTTCGGCCACCACCGCCCGGCCACCGAGTAGTGGAACTGGAACGACGCGAGCACCCGGGTCGCGGACGACCAGGAGCGGTTGTCCTGCGGCTGGCCGTCGGGCCGGCCCCACGCGAAGGGCGACTGGCCGATGGCCTGGGACTGCCAGAGGATCGCGTTGGCCGCCGAGGAGCTGCCCGTCGGCTGGTGGAGCTGGGCGCCGAGGGCGCGGTAGGTCGCGACCACGTCGTCGGTGGGGGTGCGGACCTTGGCGCCGACGGCCGCCCGGAACTCCGGGTGCGCCACCAGCGCGCGGAGCACGGGGTCGATCGCCGTGCCGTGGGCCAGGTAGACCGCGGCGAGGTCGGCGACGAGCTGCTCGGAGGGCTGGTCGGAGACGAAGCGGACGGCGAGCTTGCGCGCGATCCGTGCCGCCGTCAGCGGGTGGTGGGCGAGGTAGGTCAGGTAGGCCTCGGCGACCGGCCGGCCGTCCGCGTCGGCGTTGGGGTGGGCGAACCCCATGACCTGCACCGGTCCGGTCCAGTGGCTCGCGGTGTCGTACCAGGCGTTCCACGTCCGCCAGGTGTCCACGCGGTAGCCGGTGAGGATGCGGGCCGAGGACTTCACGTGGTCCTCGGTGTAGCTCCCGCGTCCGACGGTGTGCAGCTCCAGCAGCTCGCGGCCGAGGTTCTCGTTCGGCGCCCGCTTGGTCGAGGACGCGTTGTCGAGCGAGATGCCCATGGCGGGGTGCGTGATCGCGGCGACCAGCATCTGGTCGAAGCGGCCCAGCGCGTGGCTGCGCAGGAGCTTCCCGTAGGGGGCGCGGTGGGTGAACACGCCGTCGTCCTGGACCGGGACGTGGAGGTGGTTCTCCCAGAACTCGGTCATCACCTCGAGGACCTGGCGCTGCGAGTGGATCCGGCGCGCCAGGCACCAGCGCGCGTAGTTGGCCATCGCCGACCAGCCGCTCTCCACGCCGTCCCGGTCGCGCTGCCAGATCGTGGTGTGGTCGGCGTCGATCGAGGCCCACCACCCCTGCATCGCGTCCGCGGCGGCGTCCGGGACCGAGGCCGGGCTGAGCTGCTGCTCGAACCACCGGTCCGGGCCACCGGCGGCATGCATCGCGGCGTTCAGGCCGGGCGTCATGCCGTACCCGAAGCGGCTCGCGAGGTGGAGCGCCCAGGGCGTGGGCAGGCCGGGCGCGTTCGTGCCGGGCGGGGTGCCGGTCCCGGGTGTCGTGCTCCCCGGGGGCGGAGGCGTCGGCGTCGCGGGCGGCGTGGTCGGCGTGGTGGGGGTTGGCGTGGTGGGGGGG
>CADCUM010000011.1 GCA_902805885.1 uncultured Nocardioides sp.
GGTGGCCCGCGCCCGGACCGCGTGGACGCCGTCCTGGGCGAGCGGCACGGACGCGGTCGCGCCCGGCGTGGTGGACCACGGCCCGCCGTCCACCGACGTCTGGACCGAGTGGACCGCCGTGTCGTCGCTGGCGGACACGCCGACCCGGACGGGAGCGGTGGTCCACCAGCCCTCGGCACCGTCGGGCACGCCCGTCGTCAGGGTGACGGCCGGGTCCGCGGGGTCGGTGACCGCGACGGTGGCGACGGGGTCGTCGGCCGAGCCGTGCACCACGGTGCCCTGCACCGTGAAGGTCCCCGGAGCGGCGTACGACGCCGGGTCCACCTCGTCCCACTCCACCTCGACCTGCGCGGTCGTGCCGTCACCGAGCCGGGCGGCGACGGTGGGCGGGAGCTGCGGTGGAGTGCCCTGCCGGGTCGCGACGGCAGCATCGGCCACGGAGGTGATCAGCAGCTCCGGCTGGTAGGCCGCCCGCATCCTGTCGAGCTCGGCCTGGCTCACCGGGATGACCGTCCCGTGGCGAGGGCTGCTGGGCAGCTCGGCCCCGGGGACGGAGGTCCACACGCCGCTGGCGATGTCGTCGGTGCGCAGGGCGAGGTAGCCGCGACCGCCGTGGTAGCTCGGCTGGTCGATGAGCATGTACCAGCGGCCGGGCACCTCGTTGTCGCGGAAGATCGTCGGCCCCTCGCCCTGGGTGAAGGTGCCGCCCCACGGGTTGGGCTGGCCGACGCCGACCCGCTCCCGCACGAGCTGCCACCCGGGTGAGGAGGTCGTGGTCGGCAGGGTGCCGGTCACGGTGGCCCGGAGGTCGGTGGAGCGCTCCTGGCGGGGCGTCATGGACGCCTCGTCCTTGATCACGCGGTAGTAGGTGTCGCCGTCCTTGACCACGGTGGCGTCGATCATCCCGCGGCCGACTCCACGCCTGACGTCGACCCACGGCTGCGCCTCGCTGAAGGTCACGAAGTCGCGGGTGGTGGCGTACATCATCCGCTGGTAGGAGGTCGCGATGTCGCGCGGCGTCCCGTCAGCGGTCGGGTAGAGCGCCGAGGCCCAGTAGACGACGTACTCCCCCGCCGCCTCGTCGTAGAACGCCTCGGGCGCCCAGGTGTTGCCGGCGAGGTCGGAGGACACCTTGACGTGCCGCTGCTCCGACCAGCTGACGAGGTCGGTGGACTCCCAGATCTCCATGTACCTGCTGCCGGTCTCCTGCGCCTCGCCGAAGTCGACCCGCGGGTACGCCTTGAGGTCGGTGGCCAGGAGGTAGAAGCGGTCGCCCTCGGCCGAGCGGATGATGAAGGGGTCGCGCAGGCCGCGGGTGCCGTGCACCGACGACAGCACCGGCCGGCCGTCGTCGAGCACGTCGTAGTCGAGCGGGTCGTTGCCCCGGCTGGCGCCGAGGTAGATCTTCTCGCCGTCGTCGGTGCTCTCGCCCGCGAAGTAGGCGAAGGCGTACGCCTCGTGCTCGGCGGGCGCCGGCATCGGCCGGACGCGCACGGTGATCGTCCGCGTCGCCGTGGCGCCGTCCTGCGTGCCCGTCACCGTGAGCGGGACGTCCACCGGCGCGCTCCCGGGGGTGGGCCGGGTGACCTCGCCGGTGCCGGTGACGACGGCCGGGTCGCCGGACGACCACGCGAGCGTGGTCCCGTGCAGGCCCGTGGTGGGGAGGGTGAGGTTGCCGCGCACGTCGTCGGCGTGCACCCGCTCGACGGCGTCGACCGCCTCCTGGGCCGGGGTCGCCGCTGCGCTCACCACCGCCGTCGGCGCCGAGGCGGCACCGGCGCCCGGGACGACGCCGCCCATCGAGGCCGCGAGCGCCACGGCTCCGACCGTCCAGGCGCGCGCCGCGCGCCGCCACGTGCTCGTCGTGCTCATCGCTGTCTCCTGCTCGCTGCTGCCGGCGCTCATCGGCCGGCTCCGGACACTCGGAGGGTGGTGCTGCCCGTCGAGGCTGCGACGGTCGGCGAGCCGCCGTACGTCGCGGTGATGCGGTGCCGGCCGGGATCGAGCCCCGGCAGGCGCAGGGACGCCGTGCCGTCGCGCAGGTCGGCGGTCCGGGTCCGCACGGCGTCGCCGGCGCGCTGCTCGACGACCCGGACGGTGCCGGCCGCCGCCGCGGCGGACCGCACCCGCACCCGCACCGTCGCCGGCGCGTCCGGCCGGACGGCGCGGGGTCGCACCCTCACCTTCGTCCTGGACGCGGCCCTCGTGACGCTCACCCGCACCGTGTCCTGCGACGCGGCGTGCGTCGCGTCGCCGGCGTACCTCACGGTGAGCTCGTGCACCCCGACGCCGAGCCGGGCGGACGGCGCGCGGAGCGTCGTCCGGCCGTCGGCGAGCGCGCCGGTGGCGAGCACCAGCGAGCCCTCGGCGAGGGTGACCGCGCCCGACGGCACGGTTCCCTCCCCGCTGACCGCGACGTCGACCCGGAGGCGCCGACCGAGCCGCACCCGGTCCTCGGCGAGCGCCGCGGCCGTCACGGTGCCCGCGAGCGTGGTCCCTGCCGCCGGGACGGCGAGGCGTCCCGGCTGCTCGACGCGTCCCAGCCGGTCCACGGCGCGGTGGTCCACGGTGGTGGCCGCCGCGCCGACCCGGACCGGCTCGACGTACGTCGTCCATGGGCCATCGCCGACCCGGTGCTCGATGCGCTCGACGCCGGAGCCGGCGTCGGCCGCGGACAGCGTGACGGTGCGCGAGGCGGAGTCGAACGTCGCCTTCGTGACGGGTGCCGCGGCGTCGATGCCGACCACGAGCGGACGGACCTCGCCGACGTTGCCCGCAGCGTCCACGGCGCGCACGCGGACCGTGTGGGTCCCGTCGCCGGAGACGGTCACCTCGCCGGTGTCTCCGGCGATGCGGGTCCAGGGGCCGTCGTCGACGGACACCTCGAGCCGCTCGACCCGCCGGTCGTCGGACGCGCTGATCCGCACCGTCGCCGGGTCGGCGTACCAGCCGTTGACGCCCTGGCCCGCGACCGACAGCTCGTCGACGACGGGGGCGACCGCGTCGGCCGTCCGCATCCGGATGAAGGTCACCGACGACGGCGGGAACTCGTAGACGAACGACTCCGAGATGCCGCCCACCTCGCGGGTCCGCGGCTTGATGAGGTCAGGCTGCGCCTTCGTGTTGGTGCTCGACGGCGACGGCGCGCTCAGCGTCGTCACCGTGGCGGTGGGCTCGACGCCGGCGTCGGAGACGTCGACGCGGGTGCGGGCGGGGCTGGTGGAGGTGTTGACCACCTTGGCGACCAGGTCGCCGCTCCGCTCGTCACGTGTGACGACCTGGAACACCTTGGCCGGCGGGGCGGGCTGGTCGTGCTCCATCTGCAGGACGCCGTCGAGGTAGAGCTCGACGTGGCGGCCGTCGACGACCACCTTCACCCGGTAGGTCCTGCCGGTCTCCAGGCTCTGACCCTCGAGTGCCTTGACCTCGCCGGCGTTGCCGCCGGTGGCGCGCTGCAGCACCGAGCGGGTGTTGTTCCAGCCGCCGAGGTTCCACCAGTAGAAGTCGTTGGCACCGGTCGCTCCGAAGCCCACCAGGAACCCCTCGTTGCCGGCGATCTTCGTGGCGTCGAGCTCGAGCGTGTAGTTGCTCCAGTCCTTGGCGTAGGCGCCGGTCACGATGCTGCGCGCGTCGTTCACCGTCCGGCTCGACTGCACGTAGCGCCCGCCGTCCGCCGCCCACGAGCCGCTCTGCGGCGTCCACCGCGAGGCGTCGGCGAACTGGTCGGAGAAGAGCACCTCGCCGGTGTCGTTGGAGGTGACGGTGACGTTGTCGTAGGCCGCGCTGGTGGACCACGTCGAGAGGAAGACGCCGCCGGTGATGTCGTCCGCGGCGGTCGCGGCACCGTCGTACGTGCTCGGCACGACCTCGTCGCCGACGTTGGTGCCGAAGAGCTTCTGCACCTCCCAGTTGGGGGTCTCCCACGACTCGTCGTTGTCGAACCAGATCGCGTCGGGGTTCCACTGGATGTGCGACTCGTTGGCCAGGAGCGGGGCGTACGACGCCAGCCGCACCACGTCGGCGTTGCGCTGCAGGCCCGTCATGTACGACGCCTCCGCGAGCGCGTTGTACATCGTGTTGCCGCGCGAGGCGTACTCGCCGAGGAAGACCTTCGGGTCGTCGCGGTCGTAGGAGTCGTAGCGGTAGTGGTTCTCCAGGAACCACTGCGGGTCGCGGTAGTAGTGCTCGTCGACCATGTCCACCTCCTGGGCCCGGTTGAACTCCCAGAGGGTGTCGAAGCGGGCGCCCGAGGAGTCCGGGCCGGAGTTCGAGATGATCTGGATGTCGGGGTACTTCGCCTTGATCGCGTCGCGGAACGCCGGGAAGTTCTTCTCGAACGTCGTGGTGTTCTCCTCGTTGCCGAGGCCGATCATCTCGAGCCCGAACGGCTCCGGGTGGCCGAGCGCGGCACGCTTCGCGCCCCACTCGGTGTCGGTGCCGCCGTTGGCGAACTCGATGAGGTCGACGGTGTCGTCGACCCAGCGGTCGATCAGCTCGGGGTCGTGCATCTCCGGGATGCCCGCGCCGCCGCAGCCGTTGGCGCCGACCGAGACGACCGGGAGCGGCTCGGCGCCGAGGTCCTCGGCGAGCTCGAAGTACTCGAGGTAGCCGATGCCGTAGGTCTGGTTGTAGCCCCAGAAGTTCCAGTTGGTCGGGCGCTCCTCGACGGGGCCGATGGTCTCCTTCCACTGGTACGTGCGGCGGCGGTCGGTGTAGCCGCTCTCCTCGTAGGTGCGGAAGGTGCCGACGTTGGTGACACAGCCGCCGGGGAACCGGAGGAACGTCGGGTCCATCGCGGCGGCCTTCTCGGCGAGGTCCTTGCGCAGCACCGACTTGCCGTTGACCGGGCCGACCCAGCGGTCGGTGGGCATCAGCGAGATCATGTCGAGGCCGATGACCGAGGGAGCGCCTGCCAGGACGGCCAGGCGGCCGGCGTCGGTGGTCGTGCCGGGGGCGAGGGAGAAGGGGTGCCTCTTCCACGTGTCCGAGCCGTCGAGCGCGACGGTGGCCGTGGCGATGGTGGCGTCACCGGCGGCGTTCTCGAGGCGCACGGTGAGGTCCTGCGCCGTGGTGCTGCGCGCCCAGAGGTAGCCCTCGTAGGTGTCGCCGGACTTCACGGCGAAGCCGTTGTTGTAGCCGATGTTCCGGATGCCGTCGCCTGCCGCAGCGGCTGCGAGGCGCAGGTGGTTGCGGTTCATGTCGTTGAGGCGGGTGGCGTCGTCGACCGCCACCCCGGTGGTGCCGGCGCCGCTGCGGTCGAGCACCTGCCAGGCGGTCATCCCCGTGAAGTCGCGGTTGTCGGAGGTGTTGAACTCGAAGGAGCGGTTGCGCACCAGCTCGGCGTAGAGCCCGCCGTCGGCGGCGTAGTTGATGTCCTCGTAGAAGATGCCGAACATGGTGTCGCTGATCTCCGCGCCGGTTCCGTCACCGTCGATGCTCAGCGTGGAGAGCCCGTCGTCGACCTCGGAGAGCAGGAACCGGACGGCGTCGGCCTCGGCGCCGGTGACCAGCGCTCCGTCGGTGCCGAGCATGACGTACGACGCCGCGTCGGCGGCGTCGCGCAGGACGACCTTCCCGCCGCCGGCGTCGGTGATCCGCAGCGCGGTCGGCTGCTCCTGCGCACCGCCGACGACCAGGACGCCGTCCCGGAGGAGGAGCGGGCCGTCGTCGGTCGAGAGCCCGAGTGCCCCGTCATCGAGGCCGGCGGCGCGCAGCCGCAGGCTGGCGGCCGGCTGGTCCGCGGTGAGTCGGACGGCGCCGTCCTCGACCACGACGTACGGCGCCTCCCCCACGGCCTGCAGCACGAACGTCGCGTCGGGCGTGACGTCGGCGCCGGGGGCGTGCTCGATCGTGAAGGAGTCGAACGCGGCGGGGAGGACGGTGCCGTCCTGCGCGGCCAGGGCGTAGAGGCCGACCTGGGTCGTGTCGAAGCCGACGGCGGTGGAGCCGGCGGTCACCCAGACGGTGCCGTCCCAGAAGCTGGAGGTGATGGTGTCGCCCACCCGCTGCAGGCGCAGCCGCTCGGCGCCCGACCCGGGACGGTCGGCGAAGCTGACCGCGCGGAACGTCGCGCCGCTCTCCACGTCGGTCTCGATCGCCGTGCCCGACGGTGACAGGCCGCCGACGAAGGTGAGGCCGGAGCGGACGTAGTTGTCGATGTCCTGCCACGCGATGAGACCGGCGCCCTGGTAGACCTTCGAGACCGCTGCCGAGACGTCGGCCGTGGCGGTGAAGTCGCCGGCCGGCACGTCGAGCACGACGATGTTCTTCGCGGTGTTCACGGTCTGGTAGGTGTCACCGGGCTGCCCGGCGATCCGCAGCGCGCCGTCGGCGACGGACACGTGCGCCGGGTCCGGGTTGACGGTGCTCCAGCGCGCGTCGAGCGCCGTTCCGTCGAAGGCGTCCGTCCAGGTGACGACGGGCTCGGCAGCGACGGGCGCAGCGGCGACCGGTGCGGCGGCCACCACCGGCGTGGCGACGGCGGCCGCGGCGGCCAGGCCGGCGACCAGCAGCGCGAGCGCGGTCAGGGTGGCGGATGAGCGGCGGGGGTTCCTCATGGCGATCCTCCGGGAGGTCCGAGAGCACCCCTCGTGTGACGGGCACCACAGGTAGTGTTAGCGCTCACATTCGTCGCGTCAAGGGCCGCTCCCCATATTTTGTTAACGCTCACACCGTTGGCGGCTACGCTCGACGGGTCCGACGATCGAGGAGGAGCGCCATGACCGGAGCAACCGGCTCGGGTGCGCCCTCGACTGGCGAGGGCTCCGGCGGACCGGGTACGAACTGGGCGGGCACGCACGCCTACGCAGCGGGTCGCTACGTCCGGGCCCGCACCCTCGAGGAGGCCCAGGAGGCGGTCCGGGCGTCCCGCAGGGTGCGCCTCCTCGGCACCCGGCACTCCTTCAACGCCCTGTGCGACACCGAGGGGACGCTCCTCGACCTCACCGGCCTTGCCGGCGAGTCGGTGCTCGACGTCGAGAGTGGGACGGTCCGGGTCGCCGGCGGCACGCCGTACAACGACGTCGCCGCCCACCTGCAGGACCGGGGCATCGCGCTGGCCAACCTGGGCTCGCTGCCGCACATCTCCGTGGCCGGTGCCACGGCGACCGGCACTCACGGCTCCGGCTCGGGCAACCGGATCCTGGGTGCGGCGGTGCGCCGCCTCGAGCTGATCGGCCCGGACGGCGAGCTGCGCACGATCTCACGCGGCGAGCCGGACTTCGACGGCTCCGTCGTCGCGCTGGGCGCGCTCGGCGCCGTGGTGTCGCTCGACCTCGACGTGGAGCCGACGTACGACGTGCGCCAGGACCTCTACGCCCACCTGAGCTGGAGCGAGGTGGTCGAGCGGATCGGCGAGGTCCTGCCGTCAGCGTACAGCGTCAGCGTCTTCGGCCGGTGGAACGACGCGGACCCCACGGAGGTGCTGGTGAAGACGCGTCTCGGCGGCGCCGGGTGTCTTGGCTCGCTGTGGAGCGACGGCGCGGAGGTCGTCCCCGCTGCCACCGCCATGCTGACACTCGGCCCGGGCGACCACATCACGGTCCGCGGCGAACCTGGGCCGTGGTCGGAGCGACTCCCCCACTTCCGCGGGGACCGGCAGCCCAGCTTCGGCGAGGAGATCCAGTCGGAGTGGTTCGTCGCCGCCTCGGACGCGCCGGCTGCCCTGCGTGCCGTCACCGACCTCGCGGCAGCGACCCGAGGCGAGCTGGCCGCGCTGCTCATCGTGAGCGAGGTCCGCGGCATCCGCGCCGACGACCTGTGGCTGTCACCGGCCCAGGGACGCGAGACCGTCGCCCTGCACTTCACGTGGCGGCGCGAGCCCGCCGCGGTGCTCGCCATGGTCCGGCGCGTCGAGGACGCCCTCGCCCCGTTCGCCCCGCGGGCGCACTGGGGCAAGGTCTACGACCGCTTCGACCCCGACCACCACCCGCTCCTGCCTGACTTCCGCACGCTGGCGGAGCGGGTCGACCCGGCCGGGACGTTCCGCAACGCGATGGTGGACCGGGTGCTCGGTACGGCGTGACGGCGGCGGGCCGGGTGGCCGGCGCCTGGAGGACAGCCGCAACCATCCGCCCATGGCCGGACCTGCGATCGCCGCCACGGCGAAGCACCGTCTTCCCGCGTGGCACCTCGCGGCACAGGCGTCATTGCGGGCCGCTGGTCGATGCGGCATGGTGAAAGTCCCGGCGCTGAAGGAGTAGACGATGGCGATGACGAGCTCCCCGCGATATGTGCTGGCGACCCAGGTCAAAGCGGGCAGGGACGACGACTTCGAGACGTTCATGCGCGACGTCGTCGTGCCTGCAGCGGTACAGGCGCGGCCAGACCTTGCTGGAATGTGGCAGCTCATGCGTCCCGCCGCAGATCAACCCGAGGGATGCACACGCGCCTGGCTCATGTTCTTCGAGGGGCCTTCGGACTTGGACGACTGGAACCTCGAGCCGCTCTTCGAGGAGGCTTACGGGGTCGACGCGTCCCGTGAGCACCTGCAGTACTTCGAAGACATGGTGGAGGGCGAACAGACCGTCTACGCCCTCGACGGCCCGTCCGAACTGTGAGCCGATTCCTCCGACAGCGCCATCCGGGCGGACCTGCGACCTCCCGCCGCCTGTGACTGTCAAGCCATCGCAAGCGCTTCGCGGCTCAGCGTCCCTGGCGTGCTTGGTCCGTTGCTCGTCGAGACCTGCTCCTCCCCTGCTTCCCCTGCCACACCATCGCGCCGAGGCGGCTGGCGGTTGACCCCTCAGGAGGTCTGCGAGGTGTCGCCCGGAGCCGCACGTCGCAACCGGTCGGCGGCCACCTGGTGGGAGGCGGCGAGGCCCTGCCCGCCGCCCGTGGTCAGAGAGACCAGGAAGTCAGCTCCCTGGAGTGCCTGCATCCGGACAGGCGTGGTGGCGGTGATGGTTGCGGTACGGACGCCGCCGTGCAGCAGCGCCACCTCGCCGAAACCGTCCCCCGCTCCGAGCTCGGTCACCGGTCGTCCGTCCACCGCCACGGTCAGGACCCCCTCCTCGACGAGGAAATAGGTGTCGCCGGGGTCGCCCTGACGGACCGCGACCTCGCCCGCCATGAGCTCGACCAGCTGGAGCCGAAGCGCGAGCCGCTCGAGCGCCAGAGTAGGAAGGAGTGCGAACGCTTCGGTCCCACGGAGCAGCTCGACCTGGCGCTTGGGGGCCGCCAGCTGGGTGTCGATCCGGTGGAGGGCCGGGGAGGACGCCGCCGCGATCAGCGCGAGAGCTCCCCCGAGGACTGCAAGGCTGCCCGCGGCGCCCACCAGCCGATCGAGGACCGGCGCCACCACAGCCCCCGTGGCCATCCCGACGACCGCGGCGGTCTCCAGCGCACCGAAGGCTCGACCGCGCAGGCGCTCGGGCACCGCGCGTTGCAGCAGCGTGACGATGGTGACGTCGAACAGCGTGTTGCCGGTCCCGACGAGCGCGAGCAGAGCCAGGACCAGCGCCAGCTGGGGGGCCACCTGCACGAGCAGGAGGGGTATCCCCCACAACCCGAGCGCCACAGCGGCGAGGACCCCGAGCCGGGACGAGCCTGCGAGCGCGAACAGCCCGACCGAGCTGAGTACGCCACCCAGCCCGAACGCGGCGGTCAGGAGCCCCACCGTCCCGAGGTCGGCACCAAGGACCTCGACGGCGAGCGCGGGGTAGAGAACTACGAGGGCGCCGCCCACGACCGTCTGGCCGAGGACGAGCCCCAACATGAGTCGGGCGGAGCCAATGGCCCACAGCTGGCGCATCGTGGGCTCGTCCGGCGCCTCGCTCGACGGCCCCGGACGCTCGCGCGCTGGCAGACCGAGCAGGATGATCCCGGCGCTGGCGAACAGCGCCGCGGCCGCGGCCAGCGCGAGCTCCGGATCACGGAGCGCGATGAGGACCGCCGCAAGTGCCGGCCCAACGAAGACGCCCAACGACTCGATCGCGCTCGAGACGACGTTCGCCGCCGTCAGGTCGGCGGGCTCGTCGACCAGCTCTGGCATCACGACGGACTGGGCGGCGCGGAAGACCATGGTGGCCACCGTGACGAGCGTCAGCAGCACCACGACCGCCGCCAGCCGGTCGCCCACCGCGGCTGCGCCTGCGGAGCCCGCCGCGCTCAGCACGGCCGAGAGGACGAGGCTCCGCCGTCGACCCACCCGGTCGACGACGGCGCCGACGGCAGTGGCTGCCAGGGCAGCCGGTAGCGCCCTGGCGAGCAGGGCGACCGACACCGCAGCGCTTCCGCCCACGTCGTACGCCGTGACGGTGAGGGCCACGGTGACCGCCCATGACGCCGTCATCACCGCCGCCCAGGCGAGCTGGACCCGCACGAGCACGGGGTCCTTCGCGGTGCGCCGCAGTGCGACCCCCGGGGCGGCGACCCCCGACCTGAGTCGGCCCCACCTAGGTCGCTCGGACCCCGCGCCTGGGTCTCCAGCCGATGTCGTGGTCACCGCCGCGGGGCGGCGCCTTCTCACGACCGAGGTCCGTCAGGCCGCGGAAGCGGCTGTCACCAGCTCGCGACGGCGCCGACCGAACATGTAGGGCAGGCCAGCGCCGGCGGCGTACGCCGTGCGTCCCAGGCGCCCGCGCCAGGTCGGTGCCGGTGCCGGCGCCGACGCCGAGGTGTCTCGGATGTCGGTGACGTCGACGTAGAACGCGCGGATGGCGCCGATGCCGTCGAGCTCGGGCACGATCTCGTGCATCGGGTCGGCGACCGCAGAGGTGTCGGCACTACAGAGGTCGGCTGTCATCAGGACGTACTCCGGGATCGGGACGGCGTTCTTGAGGAGCCGGTGCACCAGGATGACATCGATCCCCACCAGCTTGGTCCTCTGGCGGATGGTCTGGATGGCGACGTCCCCCACGTGGGCCACGAACTTCAGCGTGAGGTTCGCCGCTTCCTTGCATCCCCCACAGGGACACAGGTTCTTCGCGACGTATGCGCGCTCGAGGTGGAAGGCCTCGTGCATCGCGACGGCCGACCGGAGGACCTCGTCGGCGAGCGCCTCCGGGGTCTCCGCCTCGGTCTGACGGTAGAGGAAGGCTGCGTCCCCCTCGATCTCGATGAGCTCGAGGCCCGGCACCGCGTCGATCACTCGTTCGAGGAGGCGGCTGGTGTTCACCTGAGCGTGGGCGAGGGTCATCCGGTGAGTACTCATGTACTCGGTGTATCCCCCCATGTCAGCGATGAGGAGCAGCCCTCGGACGTCGGCCATGGCTCACGATCGCAGAATCCCGAGGCACCCTCAAGGGCGATCGGCCGAGGGATCCGGTCGACGGCGCACAAGGGGTGAAGCGCTGAAGCGTCTCCTCCACGGCGATCGCTGCTGTGCGGGCGCTGCGACTGAGGCCCAGGATGACCGGCGCCGGAAGACCACGAGCGCCCCGCAGCGACGCGGCGATCACCTACGCCACATAGAGGTCCACGCCCGGGGGTGCGTCGAGGATGGTCCGGGCCTTCTCGGGGTGGATCCGGTGGGTGCCGGTGTGGTCGACGAGGAAGCCGAGGCCGTGTGGGGTGAGCCAGACGTAGCGGCCCTCGCCGCACTGGCGTGACTGGTAGCCCGCGTGGGTCTTCCAGCGGTGGTGTCGTTCGG
>CADCUM010000012.1 GCA_902805885.1 uncultured Nocardioides sp.
GCTCGTCGGCGCGCCGCTCGCGCTGCCCGCCGCCCTCGCCGGCACGCTCAACGTCCTGCCGGTGGCGGTGCTCTGCCTCGGGGCGTCGGTCGCCGCGCTGGGATGGGCCCCGCGAGCGGTCGCCGCGCTCGGCGCGCTGCCCGCCGTCGGCGGGTTCCTGCTCCACGTCACCGCGCAGAGCGCGGGTGCCCCGGGCTGGGTCGGCGCGATCTCCCCGTTCGCCCACCTCGCCGCCGTGCCCGACCAGCCGCCGGACCGGGCGGGACTGGTCGCGTTGAGCCTCGTCGGCGTCGCCCTCGGCGTGGTCGGCCTCGTCGGCTACACGCGGCGGGACCTGCGCTGACCGGCCCGTCACACCGAGGGAGCGGTCGGTACGAGAGCGGGGTGCTCCCGGTCGAGGCGGGCGAGCCAGGCAAGGAAGGTCCGCGCGTGTGTCGATGGCGTGGGGGCGTCGAGGGGCCGCAGCAGGTAGTGGGCCTGACGCATCGGGAAGGACTGCGCGAGGGCCAGAGCGACCCGTCCCGCGCGGACGGCGGTGCGGGCGAAGCGTTCGGGGACCGCTGCGGTGGCGTCGCCCGCGGCGACGAGTTCGAGCGCCGCGATGGTGGTGTCGACGGTGGTCGCCCGGCCCGGCGGAGGGCTCGTCGGGCCGGGCGGCAGCAGGCGTTGCCAGACGTCGTCGAACCCGAGGACCTGGATGCGGGGTCGTGCGGCGAGGTCGGCGGCGCCGTGGATCGGACCCCAGCGCTCGAGGTGGCCGGGCCCGTGGACGACGACGGCGTCGTCGTGGTGCAGCAGCTGGGCGTGGACGCCGGGCCAGGCCCCGCGGCCCTGGTGGATGTCGACGTCGACCGCGCCGGGGACGAGGGCTTCGGACCAGACCGCGCACACCAGCCGCAGGTCGATCTCGGGGTGCGCAGCCTGGAACCGGTGCAGGTGCGGCGCGAGCCAGGTCGTCGCGTACGACACCTGGGTCCGGACGGTGAGCTGCTCGCGGCGGGCGGGGGCGAACAGGCCGCCGGTGGCGGCGGCGAGGTCGTCGAGGCTCTCGCGCACCGCGGGCAGGTAGGCGCGGCCGAGCTCGGTGAGCTCCACGCTGCGCGCGAGCCGCTCGAACAGCGGGACTCCGAGGTGGGTCTCCAGCGACCGGATGCGCTGGCTGACCGCGGCCGGCGACAGGTGCAGCTCGGTCGCCGCCGCCGCGAAGCTGCCCAGTCGGGCCGCAGCGTCGAACGCCTGCACGCCGGGCAAGGGGGGCAGCGGGTCACGCACCACGCGACCCTAGGCGCGCAACTCGACGAGCCACACCATTTCGACGCCTCAGGCACTGTTCCCGTCGTTTGAGTTCGGCCTGGTGCCTGGCGACGCTGGACGAGACCGCGGCCCGCGACACCCACCTCCAGGAGATCCTTCGGTGAGCCAGACCCTCGGCCACGCCAGCCTCGAGACCACCCCGCCGGACGGCTCCCTCGAGCTCGACGAGCGCAGCCTGGCCGTCGTGCTCGACGGTCGGGTCCGCCGGTTCCACTACGTCTGGTTGCGGGACAACAGCTGGGCTCCCGAGGACCGGGTCCGCCAGAGCGGGGAACGCAAGCTGTTCACCGCCTCGATCCCGCCGGGCATCGCTCCGACCGCCGCCTCCTGGGACTCCGAGCGGGGCCTCGAGGTGCTGTGGAACGACGGGCAGCCCGCGACCTACTCCCCGGCGTGGCTGCGCCGCTACGACTACTCCCCCGCCGCGCGCGCCGCCCGGCGTCCCACCGTGGCGCTGTGGCCCGAGAACGCGGACGAGCCGCCCCGGTTCCCGCACACCGAGGTCGTGGGCAGCACCGAGGGCCAGCTGGCCTACCTCGACGCCGTCCGCGAGACCGGGGCCGCCGTCGTCACCGGCGTCCCTTCCGAGCACCACGAGGTCGAGCGGTTCGCCCGGACCCTCGGCCACGTCCGCGAGGTCGCCTTCGAGCGCGTGCACAACGTGCGCCACGACCCGGCCGGCTACAACGTCGCCCACACCCCCGGCGAGCTCAAGCCCCACACCGACATGCCCAGCTACGACTGGCCACCGTCGATCCAGCTGCTGCACTTCCTGACCAACCAGGCCACCGGCGGCGAGTCCACCCTCGTCGACGGCTGGGCCGCGCTGGCCGAGCTGCGCCGCGACGCCCCCGGGCACTTCGACACCCTGACCCGCGTGCCGGTGCCTTTCCAGCTGTTCAGCGCCGACGAGGACACCTGGGCCGAGAACCCGATGATCCAGCTCGGCGCCGAGGGCGAGGTACGGCTGTTCCGGTTCTCCAACCAGCTCGCCCAGCCGCTGTCGGCGCCCTACGAGCAGGTCGAGGCGTTCTACGACGCCTACCGCCACCTCGGGCAGATCATCGACTCCGGCCGCTACCGCGCCACCTTCACGGCCGCCGACGGTGACCTGCTCACCGTGCACGCCCACCGCGTGCTGCACGGCCGGTTGCCCTACGACCCCGCCAGCGGCGCCCGCCACCTGCAGGACGTCTACATGGAGTTCGACGACCTGATGGCCCGCCGCCGCGTCCTGCGCGGCGAGCACGAGCCGCTGCCCGCCCAGTCCCAGGAGGACGCGTGACCACCCCACGTGCCACCGTCACGTTCACCGCGATGTCGGACGGCACCGCCGAGGACTACGCGCTGCTCGAGGCCTACGAACAGGCCGAGCTCGCCCGCTTCCCCGACCGCGTCCTCGGCTGGCTGCGCGCCATGGACGACCACACCGGCTACCGGCTCACCCGCCTCGAGCACAGCCTCCAGACCGCCACCCGCGCCCACCGCGCCGGCGAGGACGAGGAGACCGTCGTCTGCGCTCTGGTCCACGACGTCGGCGACATGCTCGCCCCGGCCAACCACTCCGAGGTCGCCGCCGCCGTCGTGCGCCCCTACGTCTCCGAACGCAACCACTGGATCCTGAAGCACCACGGGGTGTTCCAGGGTGCCTACTGGTTCCACCACATCGGCGCCGACCCGCACGCCCGCGACCGCTACGCCGACCACCCCTGGTACCAGGCCTGCGTCGACTTCTGCGCGGACTACGACCAGAACTCCTTCGACCCCGACTACCCCACCGAGCCCCTGGCGTTCTTCGAGCCCATGGTCCGCCGCGTCTTCGCCCCCGACCGGGTCCGCGCTCCCGACCTCACCTGACCCGCCGGGTCGGCATCTCACACCTGCGGGTCAGGGACGAGGAACGTGACACGCGTTCCCTGCGGTCCTGGCTCGACGTGGACGTCCTCGGCCAGCTCGTGGAGGAGCGCCAGCCCGCGGCCGCGGTATCCCGGATCGCCGGGTGGCGGCCGCCGTCGTCCGGTGTCCTCCACCGTGACGCTGATGCGGCCGGTGGCGGTGCGGGCGATCTCGTAGGCGACGTGACCGTGCCCGTCCGGGTCGGCGTGCTCCACGGCGTCGAGCGCCGCCTCGTCCAGCGCGAGGTGGAGGTCGATCGCGTGGTCCCCGGACAGGCCCGTCCGGGCGGACCAGGCGGTCACCTGCTGACGCAGCGTCCGCAGCGACGCGGGTTCAGCCGGTAGTCGGGCACGGAGCGGCGCGGGGATCCACCGGACCATCACCAGGGCGATGTCGTCGTCGGCGCCGTCGCCGGCACCGCCGTCGACGGCGGCGTCGACCAGGCCCGTCGCGAGATCTTCGGGGTGTCGATGACCGACGTCGCCGACCGTGCGCAGCAGCCGGTCGAGGCCCTCGTCGAGCGACTCGCCCCGCCGCTCGACGAGGCCGTCGGTGTAGAGCAGCACCGACGAGCCCGGAGTCAGCACCAGACTGGCCGACCGGTAGGCAACAACGCGCCCGCGCACCCCGAGCATCGTGCCCGCGCCTCCGGCGGGGAAGCGGACGCCGTCGTCGTCGACCAGCAGCAGGGGCAGGTGCCCGGCGAGGGCCCACGTGAGGACCCCGGTCTCCCAGTCGAGGGTGAGGCAGGCGCAGGTGCTGCCCAGCGCGCCCTCGACGCCGCCGGCGAAGCGGTCCAGCCGCTCGAGCGCCTCGGCCGGTGGATGCCCCTCCAGCAGGTAGGCCGACAGAGCGCTGCGCAGCTGCCCCATGACCGCCGCGGCCCGCGGGCCGTGCCCGACGACGTCACCGACCGCCAGCGCGACGGTGGTCTCCCCGATCGCCACGAGGTCGTACCAGTCGCCGCCGGCCTGCGCCTCGGTGGTGGCGGGCAGGTAGCGGGTGGCGGTGGTCAGCCGGGCCAGGGCCGGCGCGTCGCGGGGCAGCAGGCTGCGCTGCAGGGTCTGGGCGAGCTCGTGCTCGACGCGGTAGAGGCGCTCACGCTCGACCTCGGCCAGGCGGCGCGCCGTGACGTCACGACCGATCGCCTGCCACAGACCGTCAGGCGTGAACCACACGCTCAGTTCGACCGCGACGGTCCCGCCGGCCCGGTGGCGGATCTCCCAGGTCTCGTGGACGGCCTGGTCGCGGCGCAGCCGGTCGACCAACGACGCGAGCCGGTCCTGGTCCTCGGCGAGCACGAGGTCCTGCACCCGGAGCGTCACGTGCTCCTCGCGGGGCAGGCCGAGCATGGCGCACGCGGCCGGGTTGGCGTCGAGGAAGCGGCCGTCCTGGTCGGCGAGCCAGATGCCGTCGGTGGCGCGCTCGAACAGCAGCCGGAAGCGGTCCTCGCTGCCCTGCGCGGTCCGCACGGCACGCGCCCGCGCCAGCGACTCCCAACAGCGGTTGGTGACGGTGCCGGTCAGCTCGATCTCCGCTGGTGTCCACTTCCGCGGGTGTGCCTGGTGCACCGCCATCCCGGCGACGAACCGCTCCTGCTTGGTCAGCGGGAAGGTGACCACGGCACGGATCCCGGTGACGGCGTACACCGCCCGCTGGCCGTCGTCGAGGCGGGGGTCGGTCTCCGCGTCCTCCACGACCCACGGCTCGCCCCGCCGCATCGCGGCCACGGCCTCAGCACCGAACGCGGACATGGCGAACCGTCCGGTCAGGTGCGGTAGCCCCGAGGCCCAGTCGCCGGCCATCGTGAAGTGGTCCTCGTCGGCCTCCACCTGCGCATACGCGCACCGGTCGGCGCCCAGGTACTCACCCAGCCGCTGGGCCACCAGGCTCGTGATCTCGTCGGCGCCGTCGAGTGGGTGCAGCTCGCGTTCGAGCAGGGCCAGGAGGTCCTGGCCGGACGACGACGCGGTCAGCGGTCCGCCTGGCACCAGCGGCCTCCCTCCATCGCGTCGGACCGACGGCGACACGACGGACCGGCACCGGCGCAGAGACCGGCAGCACGTGCCGCACATCCACGGGAGCGGGCGATCAGCTTCGCCAGGACCAGTGTGCCCGACGGCGCCGGACGACCCCGGACGTCCTCTCCACGACCCCGTCGTGCTCACGGCTGCCGACGCGAGGGCACATCGGCCCCCACGTCGTGCTGCTCGCGGACCACGGCGCGCAACGACCAGCGGGTGGCGGTCTTCTTGCTGTCCAGGAGCGCCGCGTCGATGCAGCGGTGCGTCCGCCGGCAGTCCTCGACCTCCACGACGATGCGGTGGAAGGGCCGGCCGGAGAGGTAGACGACCACGACCTCGGCTCCCCGGCGAACACCCCAGAGCTGGCGGCGCTCACCGATCCCCCAGGAACCGGCACGGAGCCGGGCCGGCCACCAGGAACCCCAGCAGGGCAGGCGAGGACTCGAGGCGACGGCGTCGGCCCGGGACAACACCCGCGACCCGACGACCCGCTCGAAGGGCACGTCCAGGCCCCCGCGACCGGCGGCGACCCGGTCGACTCCCGTGAACCGGACCTCGAGCCCGGACGGGGTCACCGCAAGCGTGATCGTCATCGCCACCTCGGCCTCTGTCACGGAGCAGGCCGATCGCCTGACCCCACGGCGCCACCCCCGCTGCTGGAGGCGAATCGATCGACACCCTGTCGCCCGCGGGCACCCCGGGGTTACCGGTGCCGGGTCATCGCTGACCGAGTTGGTCCCGTCGCCGGTCCCCTGCCCCGCCGACCGGCGGCAGCCCGTGCACCCGGACTGTCGAACGATCCACCCGTGGAGCACCAGGCCGGACAGCTACGGCCCCTCCCCCACGGGTGGGTGCTCCCCGCCGTCTCCCGGGTCGGGCCGTGGGTCGCCCGCGGTCCGCTCGAGGTACAGGGTGGCGATCTCGGCGATGTCCGTGGCCGTCTTCTCCACGGGCTGCAGAGGCAGGACGAGATGGCTCAGGGTCATCCGCGTGGCGGCGTCGGCCGCGGTCTCGACGCGGCCGGGGTCCAGGCCGGGGTGGTGGTGCAGCACGAGGGCGGTCAGCCCGCGACGCGCGAGGTCGAGCACCGGCGCGCCACGGCTGGTGATCAGCGGCAGGAACTCGTCGCTGGCGTCGCTGAGGAGCACGGCCTTGACCAAGGGGTCGCCCGCCGCGGCGGCGAGGGTGGTGTGCACCGCGGCGGCCCACCGTTCGCGCAGCGTGGCGCACCCCTCCATCGCCTCGCCGACCTGCTCGAGGAGCTGGTGCGCGTGCCGCAGGACGAGGGCCTGGGAGAGCCCGTGCTTGTCGCCGAAGGTCTTGTAGAGCGTCTGGCGGCTGACCCCGGTCCGGACGGCGACCGTGCGCATCTGGAGCCCCCGCCAGCCGCGGGCCAGGACCTCGTCGGCCGCCGCGTCGAGGGCGGCGTCGCGCATCCGCTGATGGGCCTCGTCCCGGTACGGATTGGTCACGACGGCGACCTTACCCGGGGGAACCGACAGATCTCGTTCTTCGTCAGCTCGGTTGACACTTTTCGAGATGTGTTGACACGACGGGTCCGCGCTCCCGACAGTGGGGTCGGCACCGACGCCACCACGGGAGGACCGATGACCGAGAGCCTCACGAGCTTCGCCAGCGGCACGCCGGACCGGCCCCACGACGACGTCGACATCTCGTCGAAGGCGTTCTGGTCGGCGACCACGGACGAGCGGGAGCGCTCGTTCGCGGTCCTCCGCGAGCGCGGCACGATCACCTGGCACCCGCCGTTCCAGGACCAGCTCCTCGAGGTGCCCGAGGACCACGGCTTCTGGGCGGTGACCACCTACGACGACCTGGTCGAGGTCACCAAGCGGCACGACGACTTCCTGTCCGGGCCCGGCATCCTCATGGAGAACCTGCCCCCCGAGCTCGTCGAGGCCGGTCAGTCCATCATCGGGATGGACCCGCCCCGGCACACCAAGCTGCGGCGACTGGTCGCCGCCGCGTTCACGCCCAAGCAGATGCGCCGCATCGAGGACCGCATCCGGGCCAACGCGGCGATGGTCGTGGACAACCTGCTCGCGAAGCTCGACGAGGGCGGCGGCACCACCGACTTCGTGGCCGAGTGCGCCGAGCCGCTGCCGATGCACAACATCAACGACATCATGGGCGTGCCCGACGGCGACCGTCAGCAGGCCGCCCACGAGGCCAAGGTGGGCACCGGCTGGAACGACCCCGAGCTGGTCGGTGAGGGCCGGGAGCAGGTCCTCGGCCGGCTGCTCCAGGCCCTCACCCACGTCCACGGCCTCGCGACCTCGCTCGCCGCCACCCGTCGCGACGACCCGACCGACGACCTCATCACCGCGCTGGCCCACGCCGAGGTCGACGGGGAGCAGCTGACCGACCAGGAGATCGGCGCGTTCTTCGTGCTGCTGACCATCGCCGGCAACGACACCACCCGCCAGTCCACCAGCCACGGACTGCGCGCCCTGACCACCCACCCGGACCAGCGGGCGTGGCTGCTGGAGGACCTCGAGGGGCGCATGCCCAGCGCCGTGGAGGAGATGGTCCGCTGGGCGACGCCGATCATGACCTTCCGCCGCACCGCGGCGCGGGACCTGGAGTTCCGCGGCCAGCACGTCACCGCGGGCGACAAGCTGGTGATGTTCTACTCCTCGGCCAACCGCGACGCCTCGCGCATCGAGCGGCCCCACGAGCTCGACCTCGCCCGCCACCCCAACCCGCACATCAGCTTCGGCGGCGGCGGCATCCACCACTGCCTGGGCAACCAGCTCGCCCGCTTCCAGCTCCGGGCGTTGTTCACCGAGCTGCTCACCCGCGCCCCGCACCTGCGCGCAGGCGAGCCGGAGCTCATGCCCGGCAACTTCTTCCACGTCGTCAAGCGCATGCCCTGCTCCCTGTGAGCGAGCGCCCGAGGAGGATCTGATGGCTCGCGTCGAGGTCGACCGCACCACCTGCACCGCGCACTGATCGCCGTGCGCCCACCCCATCCCCTGGCACGTGCCCTCGCGGACGTGGTCGACGTCGGTGTGGAGGCCACCGCCGCCGTCGGCCTGCTGGCCGTGAACGCTCTCCGTGCACGGACCCCGTCGTCGAGGAGCGGCTCGGCCACCGAGGTGCGGTCGGATCGGCCGGCTCCGCCGACCGCGCGACGGAGCTGAGCAGGTCGGGCTCGTCGTGCGAGGCTCGACGGGTGCACCGTGGGACATCGGCCGAACGCGACGACCGGAGCGCCGGCCCCGCGCCGTCGGGATGGACGTTCCTGACCAACCACGCGCACGTCCTGATCGCCCTGGCCCGCGATCCCGATGTCCGACTGCGGGACGTCGCGCTGCTCGTGGGGATCACCGAACGGTCGGTGCAGTCGATCGTGGCCGACCTCGAGGCCACCGGCTACCTGCGGCGCGTGCGGGTGGGCCGCCGCAACCGCTACGAGGTGAACTCGGCGGGACCGCTGCGCCACCCCGCCGAGCGCGACCACGCCGTCGGCGAGCTCCTGCGGGTGTTCACCGGGGTCGGGGGTGAGCGGTGATGTCCGCCCGTCCTCTCGCCTGTTGTCGTAAAGCGTGAAATCTGCTTCACTCTTCGCCGTGGAGGGGAGTATCCCCCGACGTCCTCGTCGTCACCACGGCCTCCGGTCCCGCGCGAGGGGAACCGGTCCCGGCGAGACGGACCCGCTGCCCGGGTAGGGCCGGGTCGGGAGAGACCTCCGAGTGTCGGACACGAGCGCTCGGAGGTCGTCGATGGACGTGCCGTTGTGGGTATGGGCCGCGGTGCTGGGCGGCATCGTGGCGATGCTGGTGGTCGATCTCGTCGCCCACCGCCGCGCCCACGTGATCGGGGTGCGCGAGGCTGCCGCGTGGTCGGCGGTGTGGGTGGCGATCGGGGTCGGGTTCGGCGTCGTCGTGTGGTGGGCCTGGGGTGCGGAGTACGGCCAGCAGTACTTCGCCGGCTACCTGATCGAGAAGTCGCTGGCCGTGGACAACGTGTTCGTCTGGGCGGTGATCTTCAGCTTCTTCGCCGTCCCCCGGGAGTACCAGCACCGGGTGCTGTTCCTCGGCGTCCTCGGCGCGCTGGTGCTGCGCGGGGCGTTCATCGCCGTCGGCGCCGTGCTGATCGCGAACTTCTCGTGGGTGCTCTACCTGTTCGCCGCGTTCCTCGTGGTCACCGGCGTGCGCATGGCGGTCCAGCGTGACAGTCACATCGACCCGGAGCAGTCCCGGACCCTGCGCTGGTTCCGGCGACTGGTGCCGATGACCGACGCGTACCACGGCCAGCGCTTCCTCCTCCGCCGCCGAGGGGTCCTGGTGGCCACGCCGCTGCTCGCGGTGCTCGTGCTCGTCGAGGTCACCGACGTCGTGTTCGCCGTCGACTCCATCCCGGCGATCTTCGCCGTCACCGACGAGCCGTTCCTGGTCTTCACGGCGAACGCGTTCGCCCTGCTGGGGTTGCGGGCCATGTACTTCCTGCTCGCCGACCTGGTCCACCGCTTCCGCTACCTCAAGCTCGGCCTGGCCCTCGTGCTGGTGTGGGTCGGGATCAAGATGGCGCTCAAGGTCGACATCACCTACATCCCCACGCCGGTCAGCCTCGCGGTCATCACCGGGATCCTCACCGTGGCCGTCGCCGCCAGCCTCTGGTCCACCCGCGGCGCGCCCGCCCACGCCGTGGCCGCCCCCACCGGAGCCCCGCCGTTCCGCCAGGCCACCCCCGAGGAGCTGGCCGCGCTCGAGCCGCTGTGGGCCCCGCGTCGCCGGGCTCGACAGGGTTCACCGTGACCGCGAGGCACCGGGGGCTACCGAGGAGGCGGTGCGTCGCCCGCGCGCCGGATGCGCTGCGGGCGCGACCGCGGCACCCGCTCGATCTCGCACCGCGCCTCCAGGTCGACCTTGGTGAAGGTGCAGTAGTTCCGTGTGCGCCCGCCGGGGAACAGCGGGTGGGTGGCGTAGCGCTCCTGCGCCGCGCGGACGACGTCGCGCAGGGCGATGCTCCCGTCCGCCCCGGCTTCCTCGTCGATCATGTCCAGGATGTGGGCCCGCATCAGCTCGTACTGCGCGACGTCCATCGTCCAGCCGTCGAGCCCGTCGGGACGGGTCGCGTTGAAGATCTCCACTCGTCCCCGCTCGCGAGCGAGGGCGTCCGCGTGCCAGGCCCGCTCGGACACCGGACCGCTGTGCGGGTCGCGGTCCACGTCCGGCTCAGCCCTTGCCGTCGTCGGACGACGTCCGAGCCGGTCCGGCAGGGACGGCGACTCCCGAGGACCCGGGCCGCGTCACGCCGTGAGGTCCACGACGACCTTGCCGCGACCCTCGGCCTCCGCGAGGTGGTGGGCGTGGGCCACGTCATCGAGGCGGACGACGTGCTCGACGGGCACCCGCAACCTCCCGGTGGCGACGAGGTGCACCAGGTGGGCGAGGTCCGCGGAACGGGCAGCGGTCCGCACCGCGGTGAAGTCGGCGCGACCGGGCCGCAGCGAGCGCAGGACGTCGGGGTGCAGCGGCCGGACCGACACCACCGTCCCGCCGGGAGCGAGGTGCGGCGCGAGCTCGCGGTGACGGGAGCGGCCCGCGGCGTCGAGCACGAGCTCGAAGGGACCGGCGTCGGCCAGCTGCGCGTCCAGGTCCTCCGCGCGGCGGTCGAGCACCCGGTGCGTTCCGAGGTCGCGCACCCAGGCGACCTTGCCACGGCTGGTCGTGCCGGTCACCTCCGCGCCCTCGAGCGCGGCGAGCTGGACCGCGAACGAGCCGATGCCGCCCGCCGCCCCGGAGACCAGCACGCGCGCGGGTCGGCCGCCCGGGCCCGTGCGCTCGCGGAGGCGGCCCTGCCGGTGCAGCGCCTGCAGCGCGGTCAGTCCGGCCAGCGTCAGCGCCGCCGCGTCGGCCGCACTCACCTCGTCGGGAACACGCGCCGCCCGGTCCTGCTCGACGAGGACCTGCTCGGCCAGCCCCCCGCCGCGGTGCGGGAGCAGAGCGGCGACCCGGTCACCGGGCGAGAACGCGGTGACCGCGGGCCCGACGGCGAGCACCCGCCCGGCCAGGTCGAAGCCCGGCACGAACGGCATCCGTCCCCACGTGACGGGGGGCAGGTCACCTCGGCGCAGACCGAGGTCGGTGCCGTTGACGCTGCTGGCCTCGACCGCGACGAGGAGCTGCGACGCCCGGGGGCGGCCGGGGTCGGCGCGGTGCTCGACGCGCATCACCGTGGCGTCGCCGAACTCGGCGAAACAGCCCACCCGCACCGCCACCACCCCTGTCCCTCCAGACGTTCACCGCGAGTGCGGCGAGCGCGACGGCGCCGGCTCCGTAGGTCAGCGCGAGCCCGACGCTGCGCGGCACCTCGCGTGCCGC
>CADCUM010000013.1 GCA_902805885.1 uncultured Nocardioides sp.
GCGCGGAACGAGTTCGCGGCGAGTTCGGAAATGTCCTCTGGGGAGAGCCCACAGTGCTCGACGACCGCAGCGAAGTTGTCGTCGATGTAGCCACCGAAGTAGGACGGATCATCACTGTTCACGGTCACGGCCACCCCCGCCCTCAACAGGTCAGGAAGGGGATGTTGGGCCATCGTGTCGGTCACCCGTAGCGCGACGTTGGACAGCGGGCACACTGTCAGTGGGGTTTGCTCGTCGCGGAGCCGTCGGATCAAGTCTGGATCGTCGAGGGCGCGAATGCCGTGGTCGACGCGTTCCACCTTCAGGTCGTCCAGGGCCGACCGGATCGCTTGAGGGCCGTCTTCTTCGCCAGCGTGCGCAACAAGTCGAAGGCCGTCCGCGCCAGCCCTGCTGAACACCTCGCGGAACAGCTCAGGGGGATAGCCGAGCTCAGTCGAGTCGAGACCGACCCCGAGGAGATGCGAGCGGTAGGGGCGCAACGCTGTGTATGCGTCATCGGCTGCCTCTGCTCCGAGGTGGCGGAGGAAGCACATGATCAAGCCGGTGGTGATGCCGTGTGTCCTTCGGCCGTCCTCCAATGCAGCGCTGAGTCCTTGCATCATCGCGTCCACGGGCACGCCGCGCACGATGTGAGCCTGTGGGTCGAAGAACATCTCGGCGTGGCGTACGTTCGCCATACTTGCCCGCTGGATGTACGAGGTGGCCATGTCGTAGAAATCGGCCTCGGTCCTGAGGACAGACATGTTGTCGTAGTAGATGTCGAGGAACGACTGCAGGTCCGTGAACCTATAGCGATCGCGCAAGTCTTGAACGCTAGCGGCCGGAGCGGGGAGGCCGTTGCGCGTGGCCATCTGTAGCACGGCCTCCGGCTCGAGGGTGCCCTCGAGGTGGACGTGCAACTCGGCGCACGGCGGTGATCCGGCGCTGGCCCGCGTCGTCGCCTGCCCATCCATGGTGAGACACCTCTCCCTCAGTCGGATCGAACACCGAGTCCAGGCCGACTGCTGATGGGTCGGCGCGGATCCTGGCCCTGCATCTCAGGTCTTGCCTGCTACTACAGCACCTCTACAGATGTCGCGACGCGGCGCCTACATCCCTGTCTACTTCGATCCTTCCAATCCGGCAGACGCGACGCTGGAGCCGCGAGGCACCAGCCCCACCTGGATGGTCGCCATCGGCGGAACCGGTATGGCCGCCTGCGGGGTCGGAGCATTCAGGCGGCGCGACATGCGGCGCAGCTGATCGTACGCATCGCCCGCGATCGGTGCGCGGACGTTGGAGGTGCGTCGAACCGCCCCGACAAGGCACCGCCCGAGACGGCGCCACCCGCGGCGCCGTACGCCGATGGCCACGCGGTGAGCGTGCGGGTGGTCGAGGACCGCCGGGTGGCAGCGGCCGGGGCCGCCAACGGGACGGTGGAAGCGCTGGACCCCGCTCGGTCGAGCCGCCGAGCAGCCGGACCTCGGTACCGGGCGTCGCCGGTCTGATCTAGTGTCGCCGACGTGACGGCCATGATCTCGGCGCGGGGACTCCGCAAGTCGTTCGGCGAGCTCGAGGCCGTTCGGGGGGTCGACGTCGAGGTCCGCCGGGGGGAGGCGTTCGGCTTCCTCGGTCCCAACGGCGCCGGCAAGTCCAGCACCATGCGGATGATCGCGACCGTCAGCCCCGTCAGCGGGGGAGAGCTGCGGATCCTCGGCATGGACCCCGCGACCCACGGGCCCGTCATCCGGTCGCGGCTGGGCGTCTGCCCCCAGGAGGACACGCTCGACAACGAGCTCAACGTCTTCGACAACCTCTACGTCTACGGCCGCTACTTCGGCATCGACAAGGCGACCGTGCGGGAGCGGGCCGAGGAGCTGCTGGAGTTCGTCCAGCTGGTCGACAAGCGTCATGCCAGGGTCGAGGACCTCTCCGGCGGCATGAAGCGCCGCCTGACCATCGCCCGCTCGCTCGTGAACCGGCCGGAGCTGCTGCTCCTCGACGAGCCCACGACGGGGCTCGACCCGCAGGCGCGGCACGTGCTGTGGGACCAGCTCTTCCGGCTCAAGCAGGCAGGAGTCACCCTCGTCATCACCACGCACTACATGGACGAGGCCGAGCAGCTGTGCGACCGCCTCGTCGTGATGGACAAGGGCGTGATCGCCGCCGAGGGGTCCCCGCGACAGCTCATCGAGCAGCACGCCACGCGCGAGGTCGCCGAGCTGCGCTTCGGCATCGCCGACGACGGCAACGTCCACGAGCAGGTCGCCGGGAAGATCGAGGACCTCGGGCGGCTCGAGGTGCTGCCCGACCGGATCCTGGTCTACAGCCCCGACGGCGAGGAGGTCATCGCCAAGGTCCACGAGCGCGGGCTCGAGCCGATCGCGGTGCTCGTGCGTCGCTCGACCCTGGAGGACGTGTTCCTCAAGCTCACCGGCCGGACGCTGGTCGACTGATGACCGCCACCCGGCTCTCCGTCGCCGAGGGGGCGCGCCGCCAGCTCGACTACTGGTGGACCGTCCTCAAGCGCACGTGGCGCGGCGGCGTGATCTCCAGCTTCGTCTCGCCCCTGTTCTACGTCGTGGGGATGGGGGTGCTGCTCGGCGGGTTCGTGCCCGCGGACCCCTCCCGGCTCGAGGGGGCGACGTCCTACCTCACGTTCGTGGTCCCCGGCCTCGTCGCTGCGCACGCCATGCAGATCGCCGTGCAGGAGACGACGTACCCCGTCATGGGCGGCATCAAGTGGCACAAGAGCTACCACGCCCAGATGGCCACGCCGCTCGCCGTGCGCGACATCGTCAACGCCCACCTCGGCTTCGTCGCGTTCCGGGTCGCGTCGGCGTGCGCGGTCTTCCTCGTGGTCCTGGCGCCGTTCGACGTGTTCGCCACGTGGTGGGGCCCCGTGCTGGCGTGGTTCGTGCTGGTGCTGCTCGGCATGGCCTTCGCCACCGTCGTCTTCGGGACGGCCGCCCGGATGCGGTCGGAGGAGGGCTTCGGGCTGATCTTCCGTCTCGGGGTGATCCCGCTGACCCTGTTCTCGGGGTCGTTCTTCCCGATCGACAACCTGGGACCCGTGCTCGCCTGGGTGGCGCGGCTCACCCCGCTGTGGCACGGGGTCGACCTCACCCGGATGCTCTGCCTGGACACGGTCGACTGGCGCCTGGCCGCCCTGCACCTGGCGGTGCTGGGGGCCATGGCCGGGCTCGGCTGGTGGTGGGCGATCCGCGGCCTGGAGCAGAGGATGCGGTCGTGACGGCCCCGGTCCTGTCGCCGCTGCAGGCGGTCGGGGCGATCACGCTCCGCAACTACACGACGTACAGGCGCTACTGGAAGCTCTTCCTCACCGGCTTCCTCGAGCCGGTCCTCTACCTGTTCTCCATCGGGATCGGTGTCGGCCAGCTCATCGACACGTTCGAGCTCAACGGGCGCGCGATCCCCTATGCCGAGTTCGTCGCCCCGGCCATGCTGGCCGTCTCCGCGTTCAACGGGGCGATGCTCGACAGCACCTACAACGTGTTCTTCAAGCTCAAGTACGACAAGCTCTACGACCAGATGCTCGCCACCCCGCTGACGACGGGCGACATCGCCCGCGGCGAGATCCTCTGGGGGCAGCTGCGCGGCGCGACGTACTCCGCCGCGTTCCTCCTGGTGATGGTGGCCCTCGGGATGGTCAGCTCGTGGTGGGCGCTGCTGGCGCTGCCGGCGACGCTGCTCATCGGGTTCGCGTTCAGCGCGGTCTTCATGGCGTGGACGACCTACATGAAGAGCTTCCAGGACTTCGACAAGATCACCTTGGTCCAGCTGCCGCTCTTCCTGTTCTCGGCCACCTTCTTCCCGGTCGAGGCGTACGGCGACGGCGTGCTGCGGTGGGCCGTCGAGGCGACCCCGCTCTACCGCGGGGTGGTGCTGTGCCGCGAGCTCACCACCGGATCGCTCACGTGGGGCAGTGCCGTCTCGGTGGTCTACCTCGTGGTCATGGGGGTCGTCGGGCTGCTCGTCGTCCGCCGCCGGCTCGACGCGCTGCTGCGCACCTGACCCCGACCGGTCAGTCCAGCAGCCGCTGGAGCCACCGCACGTCGATCCAGCGTCCGAGCTTGCGTCCGACCTCCCGCATCGTGCCGACCTCCTCGAACCCGCACGCCCGGTGCAGCGCCAGGCTGCCGGGGTTGGGCAGCGCCACCGCGGCGACGACGAGGTGGACGCCGTCCGCGCGGCACCGGGCCAGCAGCTCGTCGTACAGCCCGCGGCCCACGCGCCGGCCCTGGGCGGAGGGCGCGACGTAGATCGTCGTCTCCCGGGTGTGCCGGTAGGCCGGCTTCGGCCGGTAGGGACCGGACGTGGCGTAGCCGACCACCTCCCCGTCGATCACGGCGACGAGGAAGTGGTCACCGGGCTCCGTCGCGTCGAGCCGCTGCAGCCACTGCTCCCGCGAGCGGGGCTCGACGTCGAAGGTGGCCGTGCCCTCCCGCGCCTCGCGGGCGTAGATCGCCGCCACGGCGTCGAGGTCGTCGGGGACGGCTGGGCGGATCTCCACGTCGTCATCATGGCGGCAGGGAGTCGTCGTCCGCTGGCAGGAACGCGGTCGGCGTGACCCCGCGTCGCTGCTTGGATGTGGCGCATGAGCGAGGACAGGACGGACCAGGGCGCTGTCGAACCCGACACCAAGGACTGGACCTGGGTCCTGGATCGGGCGTGCCCAGACTGTGGGTTCGACGCCGCAGCGCTGGTCACCGAGGACCTGCCGGCGCTGCTCGACGAGTCCACCGGGCGCTGGTCGGACGTGCTCGGCCGCGACGACGTCCGCGACCGGCCGCGACCCGGCGTCTGGTCGCCGTTGGAGTACGGCGCCCACGTCCGCGACGTGCACCGCGTGTTCGCCGATCGCGTGCGGCTGATGCTGGTCGAGGACGGGCCGCGCTTCCCCGACTGGGACCAGGACGACGCGGCGCGCGAGGGACGCTACGACGAGCAGGACCCGGCGGCGGTCGGCGCCGACCTGGCGGAGGCTGCGGCCGCGGTGGCGGCCCTCTACTCGACCGTGACCGACGCGACGCGGCACCGGCCGGGCTACCGCTCGAACGGCAGCGAGTTCACCGTCGAGTCGCTCGGCCGCTACCACCTCCACGACGTCGTGCACCACCTGGCGGACGTGCGGGGATGACAGCGCTGTCACCGCGCTTTGCTTTGATGACCTGGTGACGCCGGACCCTGACCCCCGCAGCGCGACGGTGGCGGCGTACGACGCCGGCGCCCGCGCCTACGCCGCGGCCAGCCCCGTGGCGCCCGACTCGGTCCGCGCCGACATCGAGGCCTTCGCGCGGGTGCTCGGTGCCGGCGCGCGGGTCCTGGAGATCGGCTCCGCCGGGGGACGCGACGCCGCTCTCATGGAGGAGCTGGGCCTGCGCGTTCGCCGCACGGACATCACCCCGGCCTTCGTCGACCTGCTGCGCGAGCAGGGGCACGAGGCGGACGTCCTCGACCCGCTCACCGACGACGTCGGCAGCCCCGACGGGCCGTACGACGCCGTGTGGGCCAACGCCTCGCTCCTGCACGTGGCCCGCGCCGACCTCGGCACCGTCCTCGAGCGACTCCGGCGCGCGACGAGGACCGGAGGCCTGCTGCGCCTCTCGGTCAAGGAGGGCGACGGAGAGGGGTGGTCGACCCACGGGTCCGTGGCGGCGCCGCGGCACTTCACCTACTGGCGCGCCGCACCCCTGCGCGAGGTCGTCGTCACCGCGGGATGGGTCGACGTCGAGGTCCGGAGCGGGATCGCGGGCGAGCGCCGCGAGAGCTGGCTCGAGGCGACGGCGGTGCGGGGATGAGGCACACGGAGTTCTGGGCGCTGATGGACCAGGTCCTCGGCGAGGCCTACTCGCGCAGCTGGGCCGACCTGACGGTCATCGGTGAGCTCGACGGGCGCACGGCCCGGCAGGCGCTCGCCGACGGTGAGCCCCCCAAGCGCGTGTGGGCCGCCGTACGCCGTCAGCTCGAGCTCCCGGAGACCTACCGGTGACGGCAGGGACCGCAGGGACGAGACCCGGCCTCGACGTCGAGGCCGTCCAGCGCCGGACCGTCCGCCTGCTGGTCCTCGCCCAGGCCGTCGGCGCCGTCGGCATCACCGTCGGCGTGTCCACCGCGTCGCTCCTCGCGCGCGACATCTCGGGCTCGGAGCGGCTGGCCGGCCTGGTGCAGACCGCCCAGGTCCTGGGCGCCTCGATGGCGTCGTACCTGCTGGCCCGCCTGATGGCGCGCCGCGGACGCCGGGCGGGCCAGGTGACGGGGCTGCTGCTCGGCGCGGCAGGCGCGTTCACCGCCGTCTGGGCCGGGGTGGTCGGCTCGATGGCGTTGCTGATGCTCGGCTCGCTCGTGCTGGGTGCCACCACCGCGGCCAACGCCGCGGCCCGCTACGCCGCGACCGACCTCGCGACCCCTGGGACGCGGGGACGTGCGCTGTCGACGGTGGTCTGGGCGACCACCGTCGGAGCGGTCCTCGGCCCCAACCTGTCCGGACCGGCGGGCGACCTCGCCCGCCGCCTCGGCCTGCCCGAGCTGACCGGACCGTTCCTCCTCGGTGGGGTGGTGATGGTCGCCGCGGCCCTGGTCGTCCTGGTGCTGATGCGGCCCGACCCCCTGCTGCTCGCCCGCGACCTCGCCGGCGCCGGCGACGAGCCGGCCGGCGGCACGGCCTGGGGGCGAGCCCTGGAGGCCTTCTCCGACCGTCCCGCTCTCGTGGCTGCGGCGGTGGCCCAGGCGCTGGCCCACGCCGCCATGATCGCGGTGATGATCATGACGCCCCTGCACATGGAGCACGGGGGCGCCGGGCTGGAGGTCATCGGCCTCGTCATCTCCGTGCACGTGCTCGGCATGTTCGCCTTCTCGCCGCTCGTCGGGATGCTGGCCGACCGGGTGGGTCGCGGACCGGTGCTGGTCGGCGGCTCGGTCGTCCTGCTGGCCGCGCTGGCCCTCTGTGGATCCGCCCCGGAGGGTCACTCGTGGCGGATCACCGCCGGGCTGTTCCTCCTCGGCCTGGGCTGGTCGCTGGCGACGCTGGCGGCGTCCGCCACCGTCGCCGACCTGGCCCCCCTGTCCGCGCGCACGGACGTCCAAGGCGTCTCCGACATGGCGATGGGACTCACCGCGGCGGTGGCCGGCGCGGTCTCGGGGGTGATCGTGGGGAGCCTGGGCTACCCGGTGCTCGCGGCCTTCGCCGCCCTGCTCGCCCTCGGCGTGGGCGCGGCCGGGGGCCTGGTCGCGCGACACGCCCGGTGAAAGCGCGCGTCGAACACCTGTTCGGGCTAGGTTGTGTCCACAGGTACGACGCACGGCGAGGTCATCCACAGGTTCGACGGTCCTGATCAGGGACTGTCGGTGGCTCGCCCTAGCGTCGCCGATGTACCTGGAACACGACGAGAGACAAGGACTCAGCACATGGCTGGAGCAGACCGCGAGAAGGCGCTCGACGCCGCGCTCGCGCAGGTGGAGAAGCAGTTCGGCAAGGGCTCGGTCATGCGACTGGGCGACGAGACGCGAGCGCCGCTCGAGGTGATCCCCACGGGGTCGATCGCCCTCGACGTCGCGCTGGGCCTCGGCGGGCTGCCGCGCGGTCGCGTCGTGGAGATCTATGGTCCGGAGTCCTCCGGAAAGACCACGGTCGCCCTGCACGCGGTGGCCAACGCCCAGGCCGCCGGCGGCATCGTGGCGTTCATCGACGCCGAGCACGCGCTCGACCCCGACTACGCCGCCAACCTCGGCGTCGACACCGACGCCCTGCTGGTCTCCCAGCCCGACTCCGGCGAGCAGGCCCTCGAGATCGCCGACATGCTGATCAGGTCGGGTGCGCTCGACCTCATCGTCATCGACTCCGTCGCCGCGCTGGTGCCGCGCGCCGAGATCGAGGGTGAGATGGGTGACAGCCACGTCGGCCTCCAGGCCAGGCTGATGAGCCAGGCGCTCCGCAAGATGACGGGTGCCCTCAACAACTCCGGCACCACCGCGATCTTCATCAACCAGCTGCGCGAGAAGATCGGCGTGATGTTCGGCTCGCCCGAGACGACCACCGGTGGCCGGGCGCTCAAGTTCTACTCCTCGGTGCGTCTCGACGTGCGTCGCATCGAGACCCTCAAGGACGGCACCGACATGGTCGGCAACCGCACCCGCGTCAAGGTCGTCAAGAACAAGGTCGCCCCGCCGTTCAAGCAGGCGGAGTTCGACATCATGTACGGCAAGGGCATCAGCCGGGAGGGTGGCCTCATCGACGTCGGCGTCGAGGCGGGCATCGTCCGCAAGGCCGGCGCCTGGTACACCTACGAGGGCGACCAGCTCGGCCAGGGCAAGGAGAACGCGCGCGGGTTCCTGCGCGACAACCCCGACCTGGCCAACGAGATCGAGAAGAAGATCCTCGAGAAGCTCGGCGTCACCCCGAGCGTCGACGCTCCAGCGGACGACCTGAGCGACGAGCCCATCGGGGTCAATGACTTCTGAGCAGCGTCCGGCACCCGACTGGGTCGGGGACGTCGGCCTCGGAGTCCAGGCGTGGGTGGGGGAGCGCCCACCCACGCCGGACGCCGCGCGGGACGACGAGCCCCACCCGGTGGGTCGCTCGTCGCGCTCGGGTCGGTCGCGCGGGCGACGCCCCCGGCCCACGCCGGAGGAGCGGGAGGCTGGTCGAGTCGCCAGGGAGGAGGCGGCCGCCGCGGAGGTGGAGGCCGACCCGGAGGCAGTGGCTCGGCGGATCCTGCTGGACACGCTGACCGGACAGGCGCGCACGCGGCACGAGCTCGCCGACAAGCTCGCCAAGCGTGGCGTGCCGGACGAGCTGGCCGCCTCACTGCTCGACCGCTTCACCGAGGTCGGCCTCATCGACGACGCAGCCTTCGCCCGACTGTGGGTCGAGGGACGTCATCGCAGCCGGGGTCTCGCGCCCCGGGCCCTCGCCCAGGAGCTGCGCCGCAAGGGGGTCGGCGACGAGGACGCCAAGGCGGCCTTGGAGCAGATCGACGAGGACGACCAGCGCACAGCCGCGCGCGCTCTCGTCGACAAGAAGCTGCGGTCCATGCGCGGCGTCGACCCGCAGGTGGCGACGCGGCGCCTGGCCGGCCTGCTCGCGCGCAAGGGATACTCCGCCGGACTGGCGTTCTCGGTGGTGCGCGAGGTGCTCGGCGAGCTGGACGAGCCCGACCCGGACTGAGCGGGCGTGGACGGTTCGCCCGGGCCATCCGGGCCGCGGGTGGGCCATGATGGGTCCATGACCGCATCCAGCATCCCCACCCTCCTGCGCCTCGCACCCGGACCCGTCGACCTGACGGCGCTCCCCACGGGCGCGACGCCCGGGTTCTCCGGTGGCAAGAGTGACGGGAAGGCGGCCCTCCTCGGCATCGGTGACGAGCTCGCCGACCTGCAGGAGCGGCTGTGGGCGGAGCGCACCGTCGGGTCGGAGCGCCGCATCCTGCTGGTCCTCCAGGGGATGGACACCAGTGGCAAGGGCGGGATCCTCCGCCACACCGTGGGACTGGTCGACCCCCAGGGGGTGCGGATCACCAGCTTCAAGGCTCCGACGGAGGAGGAGAAGAAGCACACGTTCCTCTGGCGCATCGAGAAGGCTGCCCCCGAGCCGGGCTTCATCGGGGTCTTCGACCGGTCCCACTACGAGGACGTGCTGATCGCCCGGGTCCGCGAGCTGGCTGACGAGGCCGAGATCGAGAAGCGGTACGACGCGATCAACGAGTTCGAGACGCGACTCGCCGACGAGGGCACGACCGTCATCAAGGCGATGCTCCACATCAGCGCCGACACGCAGAAGGAGCGCCTGAAGGAGCGCCTCGACAACCCGGAGAAGCACTGGAAGTACAACCCCGGCGACCTCGACGAGCGCGCGCTGTGGCCCGCCTACCGGGAGGCCTACGAGCGCGCCCTCGAGCGCACCAGCACGCAGTTCGCGCCGTGGTACGTCATCCCCTCCGACAAGAAGTGGTACCGCAACCTGGCGGTCGGGCACCTCGTCCTCGAGGCGCTGCGGGCGATGGACCTCGCGTGGCCGATCGCCGACTTCGACGTCGAGGCGGAGAAGGAGCGGCTGGCGCGGGAGGTGTCCGTCCGGTGACCGAGGCGCAGCCCGCCGGGCTGCCCCGGGTCGCGGTCACCCGCTACGTCACTCCGCTGCGCGAGGGCGGCAGCCTGCCCGGGGTCGTCGAGGGGGACGACCTGGGGACCTACGTCTGCAAGTTCCGCGGCGCCGGCCAGGGGCCGAAGGTGCTGGTGGCGGAGGTGGTGGTCAGTGAGCTGGCGCGACGGATCGGCCTGCGCACGCCGCGGCTCGTCGAGCTGGACGTCGACCCGGAGATCGCGCGCTACGAAGCCGACGAGGAGGTGCAGGACCTGCTGAACGCCAGTCCCGGCGCCAACCTCGGGATCGACTTCCTCCCCGGCGCGTTCGGTGTCGAGGGCCGGCTCGAGGTGCCGGCGGAGGAAGCCGCGCGCGTCCTGTGGCTGGACGCGTTCACCGCCAACGTCGACCGGTCCTGGCGCAACCCGAACCTCCTGCTCTGGCACGGCGATCTCTGGGTGATCGACCACGGAGCGTCGCTCTACTTCCACCACGGCTGGCGGGCCGGGGTGAGTGATCCCGCCCGCTTCGCGGCGCAGGCGTGGGACCCGTCCGGACACGTGTTCGCCGCACTCCACGCGGCGGCCGGGCGCCTCGACGCCGAGATCACGGCCGTCCTGGGTCCGGACGTGTTCGCCGACGTGCTCGCCACCGTGCCCGACGTGTGGCTCGAGCCCGTGCCGGGCGCGGAGTCGCCGGCGGCGCTGCGGGCGGCGTACGTCGACTTCCTGACCGCGCGTCTCGGCACCCGCTCGTGGCTGCCCGGGGGTGCCTCGTGAGGCACGCCTACCAGTACGTCGTCCTGCGCTGCGTGCCGCGACCCGACCGGGGCGAGCTGCTCAACGTCGGGGTGGTGCTGCACTGCCAGGCGACCGACTTCCTCGACGTGGCGTGGCACTGCGACCGCGAGCGGCTCCGGGCGCTGGACCCGCGCCTCGACGTCGAGCGCCTGTGCACGTCGCTCGAGTTCGTCGAAGGCGTCTGCCGAGGCGACGAGCGCGGGGGAGAGGCGGCCAGACAGCCCCTCGGGCAGCGCTTCGGCTTCCTCAAGGCGCCGCGCAGCACCGTGCTGCAACCGGGGCCGGTGCACGGCGGCATCACCCACGACCCGGCTCGCCAGCTCGAGCACCTCCTCGAGCGCTTCGTCGGCTGAGCCGGGCCCGGTGCGTCAGACGGGCACGAGCTCCACGGCCCCCACGGCGTAGCGTGCCAGCACGGCGCGCGCGACCTCGGGGTGCGCGCCCAGCGGGTCGGAGACCGCGATGGCCCCGGCCTCGAGCGCCAGCTCGCCCGCCCGGTCCGGGAGGAGGCCGGGCGCCAGGAAGAACGACGCGACCGCGATGTGGCGGCGGCCCTCCGCGCGGAACGCACGGACGGCCTCCCCGGTCGCCGGCGGCGCGGCCGAGGCGTACGCCGCTGTGACCGGCAGCTTGTGGC
>CADCUM010000014.1 GCA_902805885.1 uncultured Nocardioides sp.
GGCGACGGCGCGGAGCTCGACGCGGCCGGGGCCGACGCCGCCGGTGTCTCGGCGGCAGCGGGCGCAGCGGCGGCCGGGGCCGCGCTCTGCTTCGCCGCGGCCGCGGCGTCGAGCACGTCCTGCTTGCGGATCCGGCCGCCGACCCCGGTGCCCGCGACGGACGCGAGGTCCACCCCGTGCTGCGCGGCCATCTTGCGCACCAGGGGAGTGACGTACGCCGACTGGTCGCGGCCTCCGTCCTCCTGGGGAGCGGGCTGCTGCGGGGACGCCTGGGGCTCTGGCTGGGCGGACTGCTCCTGGGCGGGCTGCTCCTGGGCGGGCTGCTCCTGGGCGGGCTGCTCCTGGGTCTGCGGCTCCGGCTCGCCCTGGGACGTCGGGGCGTACGGCGCCTCGCCGAGCGCACGAGGCTCGGCCTGAGCCGGCTCCTCGGCGGGCTCCGGCGCCTGCTCCTGGGGAGCGTCGTCCTGACTCTCCTCCTGACCCTCCTCCTGCGGCGCGGGCTGCTGCTTCTCCGCTTCGGGGGTGTCGTCGCCCGGAGGCAGGCTGCCGGTGTCCTCGGCGATCTGCTGCTCCTGCTCGGCCTTCTTCTCGGACTCCTGCTCGTCCTTGGGCTGCGCCTCGGGGGCCGCCTCGGCGGGGGCGGCGTCACCCGAGCCGATCACGGCCAGCTCGGCGCCGACCTCGACGGTCTCGTCCTCGGCCGCCTTGATCTCCAGCAGCGTGCCGGCGACGGGGGAGGGGATCTCGGTGTCGACCTTGTCGGTGGAGACCTCGAGCAGGGGCTCGTCGACGGCGACCTCGTCGCCGACCTGCTTGAGCCAGCGGGTCACGGTGCCCTCGGTCACGGACTCGCCCAGCGCAGGCAGCGTCACCGACGTGCCGCCGCCCGAGCCCGAACCGCCCGAGCCCGAACCGCCCGAGTCCCCGGACTGCTGCGCCGCCTGTGCCGCCGGCTGCTCCTCGGCCTCGGCGGGGGCCTCCGGCTTCTCCGACTCAGGGGTCGAGTCGCCCGGTGGCAGGTCGCCGGTCTCCTCGGCGACCTGCTCCTCCTGCTCGGCCTTCTTCTCCGACTCCTGCGCGTCCTGGGGCTGGGCCTCGGGCTCGGCGGTCCCGGACGCGTCCCCGGCGGACTCGCCCTCCTCACCGACGACGGCGAGCACGGCGCCCACCTCGACCGTGTCGTCCTCCTGAGCCTTGATCTCCAGCAACGTGCCGGCGACGGGGGAGGGGATCTCGGTGTCGACCTTGTCGGTCGAGACCTCCAGCAGCGGCTCGTCGACCGCGACGCTGTCACCGACCTGCTTGAGCCAACGGGTGACGGTGCCCTCGGTGACGGACTCACCGAGTGCGGGGAGGGTGACTTCGGAGGCCATGGGAGCTCCTTAGCTCGCGTGGTGGGTGGGTCAGGAGTGGGCGTGCAGCGCCTTGCCGGCCAGGGCCAGGTGGGCCTCGCCGAGCGCTTCGTTCTGGGTGGGGTGGGCGTGCACCAGCGGAGCGACGTCCTCGGCGTGCGCCTCCCAGTTGTAGATCAGCTGGGCCTCGCCGATGAGCTCGCCGACGCGGTCGCCCACCATGTGGACGCCGAGCACCGGGCCGTCGGTGAGGCCGACCAGCTTGACGAAGCCGGCGGTCTGCAGGATCTGGCTCTTGCCGTTGCCGCCGAGGTCGTACGTCACGGTGGTGACGGCGTCGCCGTGCAGCTCGCGAGCGGTGGCCTCGTCGAGGCCGACCGAGGCGATCTCGGGGTGGGAGTAGGTGACGCGCGGGATCCCGGAGTCGGAGACGGGCGTCGGGGCGAGCCCGGCGATCTCCTCGGCGACGAAGATGCCCTGCTGGAAGCCGCGGTGGGCGAGCTGGAGGCCGGGCACGATGTCGCCCACGGCGAACACGCCGTCGACGTTGGTGCGGCAGCGCTCGTCGGCGAGGACGAAGCCGCGCTCCATCGCGATGCCCTGCTCGTCGTATCCCAGTCCGTCGGTCGAGGGGCCGCGGCCGACGGCGACCAGCAGCAGCTCGGCCTCGATGACGTCGCCGCCCTCCACGGTGACGGCGACCCCGGTGTCGGTGGTCTTGACGCTCTGGAACGGCGTGGCGGTGCGGAAGACGATGCCGCGCTTGCGGAACGCCCGCTCGAGCGCCTTGGAGCAGGCCTCGTCCTCGGCCGCCACGAGCCGGGGCAGGGCCTCCACGATCGTCACCTCGGCGCCGAAGGAGCGCCACACGCTGGCGAACTCGCAGCCGATGACGCCGCCGCCGAGCACGACCACGGAGGCCGGGACGCGGTCGAGGCGCAGCGCGTGCTCGGAGCTGAGGACCCGCTCGCCGTCGATCTCGAGACCGGGCAGCGACCTGCTGTGGGAGCCGGACGCGAGGACGACGTGGCGACCGGTGTAGGCGGTGTCGCCGACGGTGATCGTGCGGGGGCCGGTCAGTCGGCCCTCGCCCTCGATGACAGTGATGCCGCGCGACTTGATGAGACCGGTCAGGCCCTTGAAGAGCCGCGAGACCACCTTGTCCTTGTAGGCGTTGACGCCGGGCATGTCGATGCACTGGAGGGTGGCGGTGACCCCGAACTGGCCGGCGTCGCGGGCCGAGTCGGCGACCTCCGCGGCGTGCAGGAGGGCCTTCGTCGGGATGCACCCGACGTGGAGGCAGGTGCCTCCCAGGTCGCCCTTCTCCACCAGGCCGACGCTCAGGCCGAGCTGGGCCGCGCGCAACGCACAGGCGTAACCGCCCGAGCCTGCGCCGAGGACAAGGACGTCGAACTCAGCGTCCGCCACAGGTGCTTCCTCCCTCACTCAGCCCGGACGGGCCAGATGCGTGCGGCCCATCCTTGCACTCTTCGTGACGCAGTCCACACCGGGTCTGGCGCGCGCGGACGTACCCGGCAGAATGGCGAGCATGGGCCTGCTCGACCGATTCCGCCGCTCCGGACGCACCCGCCGTCCGGCGGCCGACGCCACCCGCACCGGTTCGACCCGGGTGCGCGCCGCCGACGGTGCCGACGTGAGGCACCTCGAGCAGTTCGTCTCCTCGCGCCGTGGGGTGGAGGGGTTCGTCGAGCCGAGGACCGCGGTCAGCGACGTGACGCTGCTGCTGGTGGCGCACGACGGCGAGTGGACCCGCCGCCGGGTGCCCAGCATCAAGTGGGCCCACGACTTCGCCAACGCGCACCGCGTCCCGTCGTACGACGCCGCTGTCGTCGGCGTGCCGCAGCGGATGCGCGACTACAACCGCCGCAGGAAGACCGGCGGGCTCTAGGAGCGTCAGGACCGCAGGGCGACGAGGTCCCGGGCCAGCTGCACGAGCGTCGCGACGCCGAAGCCGGTCGCGCCCGCGGGCACGTGGCCGTAGGGGCCGCCGGTGTTCATCTCGTTGCCGGCGATGTCGAGGTGGGCCCAGGGGAGCCCGGCGGTGAACTCGCGCAGGAACGCCGCGGCGTACAGGCCCCCGCCCCAGCGGACCCAGTCGTGCTGGAGGAGGTCGGCCACCTTGGAGCTGGTGACCCGCTCGGTCATCTCCTCGGGGATCGGCATCGGCCAGTGCGGCTCGCCCGCGGCCGCGGACGCGTCGAGCACGAGCGAGCGCTGCGCATCGTCGCTGCCCATCACCGCGGCGACCTTGTCGCCCAGCGCGACCTGCATGTGACCGGTGAGGGTGGCGATGTCGACCACCAGGTCGGGGCGCTGCTCGACGGCGAGGGCCAGGGCGTCGCCGAGGAGCATCCGCCCCTCGGCGTCGAGGTTGGCGAGCTCGACGGTGGTGCCGCCGCGCATCGTCACGACGTCGCCGGGGCGCGACGAGGTGCCGGAGACCATGTTCTCGGCCATCGGCGCGTAGGTGGTGACCCGCAGCGGGAGGCCGAGACGCGCGATCGCGAACGTCGCGGCGACGGCCGCCGCCGCGCCGGCCATGTCGCCCTTCATGTGGAGCATGCTGGAGGACGGCTTGATGGTGAGGCCGCCCGAGTCGAAGGTGACGCCCTTGCCGACCAGCGCCAGGTGGGCCACGGCGGCCGGGGGCTCCCAGGTGAGCCGGACCAGGCGCGGGGGAGCGACCGACGAGCTGCCGACCGACAGGATCCCGCCGCAGCCCATCTCGGCGAGCTGGTCCTCGTCGAGGACCTCGATGCCGACCTTCGGGGCCCCGCGTCCCTTCGTCAGCTCCGCGTGGGCGGAGGAGACCGCGTCGGCGAACAGCGGCGGCGTGAGGTCCCCGGGCGGGGTGTTCACCCAGTCCCGGCACTGCAGCACGGCGCGGGCGACGACCTGGGCGGCCTCGAAGGCCGCGACCGCGTCGGCCCGGCGCGCGACCGGGCTCAGCACCACGGCGTCGACGGCGTCCTTGGTCGTGGGCTCGGTGTCGAGAGGTGCGTCCTTGCCGCTGCTCCTCGCGCCCTTCGAGGGCTTGGCCGACTTGTAGCGGGTGAACGTGTAGCCGCCGAGGAGGTGCCCCTCGGTCACGGCGGCCACGAGCTCGGGGGTGCCGGCGGGCAGCGCGAGCGCGACCGACGCCGCGTTCGGCACGCTGCGGGCCGCGACGCCCGCGGCACGCCGTACGGCGACGTGGTCGGTCTCGTCGGGACCGAGGCCCACGAGCACCAGCAGCGGCGCCTTCACCACCCCGTTGGTGGGCAGCGTGACCGCCTCGCCGGCCTTGCCGGTGACCCCCATGCTGGCGAGCAGCGGCCGCAGCTTGCGGCCGTAGGCCTCGCCGACCTCCGCCGCCGCCTCGCCGAGGCGCGGGCCCTGGGGCGTCCAGACCACTCCCGCCACCACGGCGTCGGATCGGGTCCTGGCTGGGCTGCCGGTGCGCAGCGTGTACGACGTCACACCTGGCATGCTAGGCGAGGCGGTGCGCGCCGAGCGCTGGGGTACGTTGCCTCCATGCCCGCACAGCCCGCGCAGACGCTGCTCCAGTCACCGCTCCACGACCGGCACGAGGCCCTCGGCGCCAAGCTCGCGGAGTTCGGCGGCTGGTCGATGCCGCTCGAGTACCCCACCGGCGTCGTCAAGGAGCACACCGCCGTCCGGGAGGCCGTGGGCGTCTTCGACGTCAGCCACCTCGGCAAGGCGATGGTCTCCGGGCCGGGGGCCGCGGACTTCGTCAACGCGACGCTGTCCAACGACCTCGCGAAGATCCGCCCGGGCAAGGCGCAGTACACGCTGTGCCTGGACGAGTCCGGTGGGATCGTCGACGACCTGATCGCCTACTGGCACGACGACGAGCACGTCCTGCTCGTCCCCAACGCGGCCAACGCCGCGGAGGTCGTGCGCCGGCTGCAGGCCGAGGCACCCGAGGGCGTCAAGGTGGTCGACCACCACCGCGACCACGCCGTGCTGGCCGTGCAGGGCCCGAGGTCGGACGAGGTGCTGTCGGAGCTGGGCCTGTCGGCGGGCCACGAGTACATGTCGTTCGTCGAGGCCGAGCTCGGCTCGGCCGGAGCGGGCGTGGTGGTGTGCCGGACCGGCTACACCGGCGAGCGGGGCTACGAGCTCGTCATCCCCAACGGAGCCGCCGGCGAGCTGTGGGACGCGCTGCTGGCGGCCGGCGAGAAGCACGGGATGCTGCCGTGCGGCCTCGGTGCCCGTGACACGCTGCGCACCGAGATGGGCTACCCGCTGCACGGGCAGGACATCACCCTGCAGACCAACCCCGTCGAGGCCGGCCTGTCCTGGGCGGTCGGCTGGAAGAAGGATCGCTTCTGGGGCCGTGACGCGGTGCTCCGCGTGCGGGAGGAGGGGCCGCGCCGCCGGCTCCGCGGCCTCGTCGCGACCGGCCGGGGCATCCCGCGCCCGGGGATGGGCATCACCCTCACCCCCGACGTACGCCTGGCCGAGGTCACCTCCGGGACCTTCTCGCCGACGTTGCGCAAGGGCATCGGCCTGGCGCTGGTCCCGACGATGGTGGCCGAGGACGCCGAGGTCGGCGTCGACGTGCGTGGCCGTCGCGAGATCTTCCAGCTCGTCAAGCCGCCGTTCGTCGACACCTCGGTCAAGGAGTCCTGAGTGCTGCCGGGTCAGCCGCCGACCTTCCGTCCGCCGTCCGCCTCCGAGCGGCCCTGGTGGTGGCGGCTCGAGGACGCCGAGGGCGGGGAGCTCGACGTGGAGGGCTTCACCGGCACCCGCTTCCTCACCCAGGGCGACGCCGAGTCGTGGGTGGGCGAGATCTGGGCCGAGCTGGCCGGGCACGGCGTGGCCGCCGTGACCCTCTTCGAGCACGACCGTCAGGTCTACGGCCCGATGTCCCTCAGCGCCTGAACCCATCCACGCCGCCGGGCGCGCCGAACCCATCGTTGACGGAGGTGGACCGAGGTGGGCGTCGAGGTGGGCAGGGCAGGGCGACCGGCGGCGTCGGCTCGCCCGGAGGACGCCGACTTCTCCGACTACGTCCATGCCCGCTGGCCCCGCCTCGTCGCCGCGCTGGAGGCCGAGGACGTGGCACCCGACGCGGCCCGGCTGACCGTGGCGCAGGTGCTGGTCGAGCGCCGTCGCGGGTGGGCGCGACTGGTGCGTGAGGAGCAGGTGGACCTCCTCGTCTGGGAGGACGTACGGCGCCGTCTCGGCCTGCAGCCGGCCCGCACGCTGCCCCTCGACACGGCCCTCGACGCCGAGACCGAGCCGCAGGCCCTCGGGACGACGGACCGTCCCGAGGACTGGCTGCGCCGGGCCGAGTCGTCCCTGCGTCGGCGCCGGCTGCGACGGATCCGCCGCGGTGCCGTGGTGCTCGCGCTGGTCGCCGCCGCGCTGGCCGCCCTCGCCTGGTGGGACGCCCGCCCGGACCCGCCGGCCGTCCGCGAGGAGGACAACCCGCTGCCCGTGACCTGGTACGCCGCCGGCGAGCTCCACCTCGACGAGGTCGTGGTGGAGCTGCCGCGCGTGGACGCGTTCGCCGACTGGGAGGGCGGCGTGGCCGTCCGGCACGCCGACGGGAGGCTGGTGCTGGTCGACCAGGACGGCGACGTGGACGAGCTGGAGGAGGAGCCGCCGCCGCTGGCCCGACCGCCCGCGGCGCCGTCGTACGAGACCGGCCCGGACGACATGGTCATCCAGAGCGTGCCGCTTCCGGACGGCGGCTGGGTCCACCTGCTCGACTCCTCGCGCCGCGAGGCCTTCGAGGAGGGGCTGCGGATGTCGGAGACGGGTCGCCGCGCCCTGGTGACGTGCACCGAGGCGGGGGAGTGCGGGTCGCCGGAGACCGTCATGGAGGGCACCACCGCCATCCGGCTGCGCTGAGGCGGACGCGGCCTGGCTAGGGTCGCCCATCGTGGCCGAGGACCTGTGGAGCGACGTGGCGCAGACCTACGACCGGAGCTTCGCGAGCCTGTGCGCGGGGGTGGCCCCGGAGCTCCTCGTCCGGCTGCCGGCGGGGGCGGCGGTCCTGGACGTGGGCTGCGGCTCGGGTCACGTCGCCACCGCGCTCCTCTCCGCCGGGCACCCGGTCGCCGCGGTGGACCCCGATCCGGAGATGGTCGCGCTGACCCGGTCCCGGACGGGGCTCGAGCCCACCACCGGCGGGTTGCCCGACCTGCCGATCGCTGACGCGTCTGCGGACGTCGTGGTCGCGAGCTTCGTGCTGAACCACGTGGACCACCCGCGGGCAGCGGCCGCCGGGCTGCGCCGCGTCATGCGTCCCGGGGGGCGCGTGCTGGCGACGATCTGGCCCGGCTCGCCACCTCCGCACGGCGCTCTCTGGTCCGCGGTCCTGGATGCTGCGGGAGCGGTGCGGCCGGACCTGCCGCGCCTCGCACCGGAGCTGGACTTCGAACGCTCGCCCGACGGGCTGTCGGGCCTGCTGGCCGGGGCGGGGCTCGAGCCGGTGGACGCATGCGCCCCTGCCTGGCGGTGGCGCGTCACGCCGGAGGGCTTCTGGATCGGGGTGACCTCCGTCGGCAACTTCGGGGTCACCTGGCGGGCCCAGGACGACGCGACCCGGGCGCGCATCCGGGCGGCGTACGACGCCTCGCTCACGCCCTGGCTCGACGGCGACCACCTGACCTTCGACGTGGAGTGCGTGCTGGTCGAGGCTGTCCGCGGCTCCGACTAGCCTCGGCCACGTGACCACTCGTCCCGCCGTCCGACCGGCCGTCCCCGAGGACGTGCCCGCGATCCTCGAGCTGATCCACGCGCTCGCGCTCTACGAACGCGAGCCCGACTCGGTGGAGACCACCGAGGAGGACCTGCGGCGCGCGCTGTTCCCCGAGGACGGCTCGGCGACGACCCACTGCCACGTCGCGGACGTGGACGGGGCGATCGCCGGGATGGCCGTCTGGTTCGTGACCTTCTCGACCTGGACCGGCCGCAACGGGATCTGGCTCGAGGACCTCTTCGTGCTGCCGGAGCACCGCGGTGGCGGACTCGGCAAGGCGCTGCTGGCGGCGCTCGCGGCGGTCTGCGTCGAGCGTGGCTGGCCGCGGCTGGAGTGGACCGTGCTCGACTGGAACACCCCGTCGATCGAGTTCTACCGCTCGCTCGGGGCGTTCCCGATGGACGGCTGGTCGACCCACCGCCTGGTCGGCGGCGCGCTCCAGCAGCTGGCGGGTGTCCGGTGACCCGGCCGTTCCGGCAGGTGGACGTCTTCTCCTCCGCGCCGCTCGGCGGCAACCCGGTGGCGGTGGTGCACGACGCCGAGGGTCTCGGGACGGAGGAGATGCAGGCGTTCGCGGGTTGGACCAACCTGTCGGAGACCACGTTCCTGCTGGAGCCGACGCAGCCCGGCGCCGACTACCGGCTGCGGATCTTCACCCCGACCGAGGAGCTGCCGTTCGCGGGGCACCCGACGCTCGGGTCGGCCCACGCCTGGCTCGAGGCCGGCGGCGTGCCCGGCTCATCGGGGACCCTGGTCCAGGAGTGCGGGACCGGGCTCGTCACGCTGCGGCGCGAACCCCGCCTGGCCTTCGCGGCGCCACCGCTCGTCCGCTCCGGACCGCCGACGGCCGAGGAGAGGGCGGCGGTCCTGACCGCGCTCGCGCTGGACGAGGACGACGTCCTCGCCGTCGAGTGGTGCGACAACGGTCCCGGCTGGATCGGCGTGCTGCTGCCCTCGGCCGACGCCGTGCTGGCCGTGACAGCCGACCACGGCTCCTTCGGCGACCTCGACATCGGGCTCGTCGGGCGCCACACCGACGCGAGGGCCGAGGAGGTCGGCGCACTCGTGGAGGTGCGGGCGCTGTTCCGCGCGCACGGCGTCGTGGAGGACCCGGTCACCGGGTCGCTCAACGCGTCGCTCGCCCAGTGGCTCACCGCCGACGGCACCCTCCCGGCGTCGTACGTCGCCGCGCAGGGCACCCTGCTCGGGAGGTCGGGGCGCGTCCACGTCGAGCGCGAGGAGGACACCGTCTGGGTCGGCGGCGAGACGCGCACCGTCGTCGTCGGCGAGGTCGCCCTCGGCGCCTGAGCGGGCGTCGTACAGTCGTCCCGTGCGCGCCTACCTCGACCTCCTCCAGCGGATCCTCGACGAGGGCGTCGAGAAGACCGACCGCACCGGCACCGGCACGCTCTCGGTCTTCGGGCACCAGATGCGCTTCGACCTGACCGAGGGGTTCCCGCTGGTCACGACGAAGAAGGTGCACACGCGCTCGGTCTTCGGCGAGCTGCTGTGGTTCCTGCGCGGCGACACCAACGTCAAGTGGCTCCAGGACCGGGGCATCACGATCTGGGACGAGTGGGCCGACGAGGCCGGCGACCTCGGTCCGGTCTACGGCTACCAGTGGCGGTCCTGGCCCACCCCCGACGGCCGGCACGTCGACCAGGTCGCGCGCCTCGTCGAGGGCATCCGCACCAACCCCGACAGCCGCCGTCACATCGTCTCGGCGTGGAACGTCGCCGACGTCGACGACATGGCGCTGCCGCCGTGCCACACGCTCTTCCAGTTCTACGTCGCACCGTCCGCGTCGGGCCCGGGCCGGCTGAGCTGCCAGCTCTACCAGCGCTCGGCCGACACGTTCCTCGGCGTGCCGTTCAACATCGCGTCCTACGCCCTGCTCACCCACATGGTCGCCCAGGTCACGGGCCTGGAGGTCGGGGACTTCGTGCACACCATCGGCGACGCGCACCTCTACCTCAACCACGTCGACCAGGCGCGGCTCCAGCTCACCCGCGACCCCCGCCCGCTGCCGACGCTGCGGCTGGACCCCGCCGTGACCGAGATCGACGGCTTCGACCTCGAGGACATCGCGGTCGAGGGCTACGACCCGCACCCGGCGATCAAGGCACCCATCGCCGTATGAGCACCAGCCCCACGAGCCACACCCCGAGACCCGACCAGCGGGTGGTGCTGGTCGCGGCGATGGGCCGCAACCGGGTCATCGGCAGCGCGGGCGCGATCCCGTGGCACCTGCCCCACGACTTCGCCCACTTCAAGCGCGAGACGACCGGTCACACCCTGGTCATGGGGCGGCGCACGTGGGACTCGATCGGACGACCGCTGCCGGGGCGGGCCACGATCGTCGTCACGAGGGACACGGGGTTCGACCCCGGCTTCGACGGCGTCCTGGTCGCCCACACGCTCGAGGAGGCCTTCGGGCTCGCGGCCGGGCTGCCCGGGGACGTGATGGTCGCCGGCGGTGGCGAGATCTACGCCCTGGCCCTGCCCTGGGCGACCCACCAGGTCCTCACGGAGGTGCACGCCGAGCCGGAGGGCGACGCCTTCTACCCCGAGCTCGCGGCCGACGAGTGGGTCGAGGTGCGGCGGGAGGCGGGCGACGGCTGCGACTGGGTGTGGCTCGAGCGGATGGACGCCGCGGCGTGACGATGTCCGAGACGCTCTCCGTGGTGGTCGACGGCGAGTCGGGCGTCCCGCCGTACGAGCAGGTCCGCGACGGGATCCGCGACCGGGTCGACGACGGGTCGCTGGCGCCCGGCTTCCGGCTGCCGCCCGTGCGGTCGCTCGCCGCGTCGCTCGGCCTGGCGCCCAACACCGTCGCGCGTGCCTACAAGGAGCTCGAGGCGGCCGGGATCGTGGAGACACGCGGTCGAGCGGGGACCTTCGTCGCGGGTCGGGGGGTGGACCGGGCCGTCCGCTCGGCGGCAGCGTCCTACGTGGCCGAGGCGCGCGGGCTCGGGCTGCCCGACGACGACGCGCTGGCCGCCGTACGGCGCGCGCTGGGGAAGTCGGACGGCACAGGCTCACGGTAGTCAGCGAACCGAGGGGGTCACCCGTGCCTTGCCGGCCGCGCCTGGCCGGACGTGTCTCGCGCTGCCTTCCAGCCCCTCCAGGGGCGGGCCGGCAGCTGTCGTCACCTGGCGGAAACTGTTGTCCACAGGCCGCTGCGCAGGCGGGATCGAGTGTCGGTGGGTCCTGCCAAGGTGGTCCTGTGACCACGACAGCGACCGAGCGCAGGACCCGCGACCCGCGGGCCGTGCTGGGTCGTGCGGTCGACGCGATGGCGGCGCGTCGGCGGGCGGAGGTCGCGGTCCTCGAGGCTGCGCTGGACTGG
>CADCUM010000015.1 GCA_902805885.1 uncultured Nocardioides sp.
AACAGCGACTGCGGCGGCGTGCCGATGCCCTCCTCCATCCGCACGAACCCCATGAAACGCGGCATCTCGATCACTCCTCTTGGTTGCGGGAACTTGCTTCTCGGGCGTACGTCGAACGGCGGTGGCTGTTCTCGACATCGACCGACAGGTTTTTCCTGCGGTCGCGGCCTGCGTCAGCTCAACGCCCGGAGCAGCTCTGCCTTGGGCTTGCCGGAGAGGCCGCCGACGCCGCGCCGCCGAGCTTCCTCCCGCAGCTGCGCCACCGTCCACGAGGCGTCGGCCCGCGGAGCCGCGGGTGGGGTGACCTCGGCACCGTCGAGCGCCTCGCCGGCGTCCGTCTCAGCTCGACGGAGCTGTCCCTGCACGTCGGCGAGCGCCGCCTCGGCTCGGGTGGCGCGCTTCTTCCACGTCGCGCGCTTGCGCTCCGACTGCTTCAGCTCCGCCTCGACCTCCGCGAGGGCTGCCCTGAGCTTCTGCTCCTTCGACGCCTTCTTCTTCGACGGCTTCTTGGCCATACCGGCCCTCCTTCGTGTGGAGCGTCAGCATGCCCGGCTCGCCAGCCCGCCGCCACGTCCCGGCCTTGACCGCACTCCGGCTCCGGGACGAGGCTCAGCGCACGACCGCCGACCCCTGGAGGACCCCCATGGCCGCACCCGTGCTGGAGGGCCCGTCGACCTCGACGTGGACGAACTGGGTGGGCAACCAGTCCTTCACGCCGACCTTCGGCGCGGCACCTCTTGACGAGCAGGAGGTAGCCACACTCGTCAGGCAGGCTGCGGAGCGTGGCGTCGGGGTGCGGGTCGCGGGCGCCGGGCACTCCTTCACGCCGGTCGTCGAGACCAGCGGGCTGCTGCTCGACCTGGCGGCGATGCGCGGCGTCCTGCACACCGACCCGGTGAACAAGCGCGCGACCGCGCTCCCCGGCACCCGGGTCCGCGACTTCTACGAGCCGCTGTGGGACGCCGGCCTGGCGCTGCGGAACCAGGGCGACATCGACACCCAGCACATCGCGGGAGCCGTGGCCACCGCGACGCACGGCTCGGGGACGCGGTTCACGAGCCTGTCAGGCGTCGTGCGCGGCATGCGGATCGTGACCGCCACCGGTGAGGTCCTCGACGTCGGCGAGGACGACCCCGACCTCCTGCGGGCCGCGCAGGTCTCCGTCGGGATGCTCGGCGTCGTCACGCAGCTGGAGCTCGACGTCACCGACGCCTACCGCTTGCGCGAGCAGGTCGGCTTGCGCTCGTGGCAGGACGTGATGGAGCGGTGGAACGACCTCGTGGCCGACCACCGCCACTTCGGCTTCTTCTGGCTGCCGAGCGAGGAGTCGGGCGCCCTCTACAACCTCCAGGGCCACGGTCAGCGGATGACCGACCAGTGCTACGTGAAGGTGTACGACGAGGTCGGCCCCGACGTCCCCGACGACGACACCGAGGGCCGCCGTGTCGACCGGTGCTACCGGATCTTCCCGATGGTCTACGACCGGAACTTCCACGAGCTCGAGTACTTCGTGCCGCTCGAGCACGGCCCGCAGGCCCTGGAGGCGATGCGCGAGCTCATGCTCTCGAGCCTGCCGGACTCCGTGTACCCCCTGGAGGTGCGCACCGTCGGCGCGGACGACGCGTTCCTCTCACCGCAGTACGGGACGGCCACGACCGTGATCTCGGTGTCCGGCAAGCCGGGCACCGACTACTGGAGCTACCTGCGCTCGGTCGACGCGCTGTTGAGCGACTTCGGCGCGCGGGTCCACTGGGGCAAGCTGCACTTCCTCACCCCCGAGCGGTTGCACGCGCTCTACCCCCGCGCCGACGACTTCATCGCGCTGCGCCGCGAGCTCGACCCGGAGGGCGTCTTCCTCAACGACCACCTGCGTCCGCTCTTCGCCTGAGGCCCCTGCGCCGGACCGGCGCCCGTGCATGACGAACGTCATGGCCGATCGGTGAGCCCAAGCACTGGGGAGGACGTCGCTGCGCTGCGAGCGTGGTGCCATGACGTCGACGAGCTCCCCCACCACCCCGCACATCGAGGTGCGCGGACTCCGCCGCACCTACGGGACCGGCGCTGAGGCGTTCGAGGCCGTCCGCGGGATCGACCTGGTCGTCGACGCCGGCACGGTCGTCGCACTCCTGGGGACCAACGGCGCCGGCAAGACCTCCGCGCTCGAGGTGGTCGAGGGGTTGGCCCCGGCGTCGGGAGGCGAGGTCCGCGTCCTGGGCCTCGACCCGGTCGCCGACCGTGCCCTGGTCCGGCGGCGCACCGGCGTCCTGCTCCAGGTGAGTGGCTTCCCCGCTGACCTGACCGTCGCAGAGACGCTCCGGATGTGGGCCGCCACGATGACGGCTCCTCGGCCGGTCGAGGAGGGGATGGCGCAGCTCGACCTCGTCGACCGCGCCGACGTCCGGGTCCGCAGCCTGTCCGGCGGCGAGCTGCGCCGGCTCGACCTGGCGTGCGCGCTCCTCGGGGACCCGGAGGTGGTCCTCCTCGACGAGCCGACCACCGGCCTCGACCCCGAGAGCCGCCGGCGGGTGTGGGACCTCGTCCGCAACCTGCGGGACCGCGGACGGTCGGTGCTGCTCACCACCCACCACCTCGAGGAGGCCGAAGCGCTCGCCGACCGGGTCGCCATCATGCACGCCGGCCGGATCGTCCGGGAGGGAACGCCCGCAGAGCTCAGCGCCGGCCACCCCTCGACCGTGCGTTTCGCGGGCGTCGGAGCCCTCGCCGGACTGGCACACCTGCCCGGTGCCACCCGGGTCGCGACCGACCGTGGCACCACCACGGTCGAGACCTCCGACCTGCAGACCACCCTCACCGCGCTGCTCGTCCACGCCGCGGACCACGGCGTACGCCTCGACCGGCTCGAGGCGCGCAGCGCCTCCCTGGAGTCGGTCTTCCTCGCGATCGCCGCCGGCGACCACGACGACGAGAGCGGCGTCGGCGACGCCGGAGCTGCAACGACCCTCGAAGGAGTCACCCGATGACGATCCCGACCCTCTCGCTCCCCCGGACCGTCGGCCTGGCGCGAGCCAACGCCACCCTCGTGCTCCGCAACCGGTTCACGCTGTTCAACGCCGTGGTCCTGCCGCTGCTCCCGCTGGGGCTGCTCCTCGTCGGCGACAGCGGCGGCGCGGGCGGAGCCGGCGCCGCAGCGGTGGCCACGGTGCTGATGATGGCGGCGCTGTTCCCGGTCTACTACAACCTCCTCTCCCAGCTGGTCACCCGCCGCGACGAGCTGGTGCTCAAGCGGCTGCGGACAGGTGAGAGCACCGATGCGGAGATCATCGTGTCGCTCGCGCTGCCGGGCGTGGTGATCGCGCTCGGGACCGCGGTGCTGACGGTGCCTGTCGCGATGGCGCTCGGGCAGGACGCGCCCCTCAACCCCCTGCTCTACGCCGTCGCCGTCGTCGTCACGCTCATGTTGTTCGCGGCGCTTGCCTGCTGGACGGCCGCGTGGACGCGCAACGCCGAGGCCGCTCAGGTCACGAGCATGCCGGTCGTGCTGCTGGCGGTGCTCGGTCAGGCAGCGGTCGGCTTCCCCGCCGACGTCCGCCGCTGGACCGACCTGACTCCGGGAGCTGCGATGACCGACCTGGTCCGGGTGAGCTGGTTCGGCGTCGAGACCGGCGGCACCGACCGGACCCTCGACCTCAGCGACACCTGGGCCGCAGCCGGGCAGCCGCTGCTGGTGCTGACCGCCTGGGCCGTGGTCGCGGCGTTCCTGGCCCGACGGTCCATGCGGTGGGAGCCCCGCTCCTGACCGGCGGCGGGCGACGTGACTAGGGTCGTCGCCGTGCTGGCGCGCTGGTGGCGACGGGCGTGGCGACGGGCGTGGCCCGGCCGGAGCAAGGTCGAGTGGGTCGGGCTCTACACGCGCCAGTCGCTCTACGTCATCGCCTGGGTCATGAGCTCCCTCATCCTCGCCGGCGCCTCCTCGGCGGCGCGCGACCACCAGGGCGTGTACGCCGCGGTGGTGCTCGGCGGACTCGTGCTCACGGGGGCGTCGTCATGGGCACTGCACGACGCCACCCGGCTCTACCCGCTCTCCGGTCCGGTGCCGCGTCGCAGCACGACCCTCCTCGGCGTGCTGGCGGTGGCGGCCGTCGCCTGCGCGTCCGCACTGCCCTCCGACCTGCCGCGAGCGGCAGCGCTGGTCACAGCCTTCGCGTTGGCCTGGGGGCTCGGCGGCTACCGCGACCCGCGACTCACCGCCGCCACCGTCGCTGCCCTCGCCGTGGCGTCCTGGCTGCCGACCCGCGATCCCGGCGTCGCGGCGTACGGGCTGTTCACGGGCATCTTCTTCATGGCCACCGTCCGGTTGTCGCTCTGGCTGCTCGACGTGGTGGTCGAGCTCGACCGGGGACGAGGTGCGCAGTCGGCGCTGGCGGTCGCCGAGGAGCGGCTGCGGTTCTCCCGCGACGTCCACGACGTGCTGGGCCGGCGGCTCTCGACGATCGCGGTGCAGGCCGAGCTCGCCGCCGCCCTGGCCGGGCGGGGCGACCAGCGGGCCGAGGCACGGATGCTCGAGGTCCGGTCGCTCGCCCACGACGCGCTGCGGGAGGCCCGCGAGCTGGCCCGTGGCTACCGCGCGGTCGACCTCACCCAGGAGCTCGACGGTGCGGTGTCGCTGCTCCGGTCGGCCGGCATCGACGCGACCGTCAGCACCAACGGGCTGCCCGAGCAGTGGCACGAGCCGGCTGCCTGGGTGGTCCGCGAGGCCGTCACCAACGTGCTGCGGCACTCGCGGGCGACCTGTGTGGAGGTCCGGTTCCTCCCCGGTGACGAGGGCCTCGACGGTGGGCGTCTGGTGGTCCGCAACGACGGTGCGACCGCCACGGCGAGCGCCGACGGCACGGGTCTCGCCGGCGTACGGGCTCGCCTCGCACCGCTCGGCGCCGGGCTGGAGACCACACGCGAGGCAGACGCCTTCACGGTGCGGCTGGTGCTGCCGTGAGCATCCGGGTGCTCCTGGCCGACGACGAGCACCTCATCCGTGAGGCGCTCGCGCAGATGCTCGACCTCCACGACGACCTCCACGTGGTCGCGCAGGCCGCGTCAGGGCCGGAGGCCGTGGCGGCCGCCGTCCGCGCCCAGGTCGACGTCGCGGTCCTCGACCTCCAGATGCCGGGGCTCGACGGGATCGGAGTCGCGGAGGCGCTCGTCACGGCGCTCCCCGGCTGCAGCAGCGTCATCGTCACCGGCCACGGCCGCCCCGGCCACCTCAAGCGCGCGCTCGCCGCCGGGGTGCGGGGCTTCCTCCCGAAGACCACGTCGGCCGCCACGCTGGCCCGGGTGGTGCGGGCCGTGCACGACGGCGGCAGGTACGTGGACCCTGACCTCGCCGCCGAGGCGATCGCGGCAGGCGACAGCCCACTCACGCCACGTGAGGCGGACGTCCTCGAGCTTGCCGCTGACGGCGCGCCTGTCGACGAGATCGCCGCGCGGGCCTCCCTCTCGCCCGGCACCGTCCGCAACTACCTCTCCAGCGCGGTCACCAAGCTCGGGGCGGCCAACCGGCACGACGCCTGTGCGATCGCGCGCCGGATGGGATGGATCTGACCCGGGCCACCGGCTGGGGTCACCTGCTGGGTCATCGGCTGGGGCCACCCGTGGACTCGGGCACCGGCTTCTCCGTCCCGACGAAGGAGGGCGCTGCGACCGCGACGGCCTCCTGCTCGTCGGGCCCTGACGCGCGGGCGTCGGCCAGCACGTCGGCCGGGACGTGCTCCTCCAGGAAGCGCAGCGCCAGCCGGGTCGAGGGGTGGATGCCGATCGTCGCGAGCACGATGATCCCGGCGATCACCAGCCACCCTGCCGCGCCCCAGTTCATCGCGAGGAAGGTGTAGACAGCGGGCGCCCACACCTTGCCCAGCGTGCTGCTGAGCTCGGCAGCGCCCTGGTACGCGCCCCGCTGGCGCGGGTCCATCAGCTCGGCCTCGAACGACCAGCTGGCGGCCGAGAGGTAGAGCTCGGCCCCCGTCACGGTGACGTGACCCAGCCACACCAGCGCGATGGTCACCCACCCGACGGTGTCGTGGGTAGCCAGCGTGATGAGGCACGACACCACGAAGAAGGTCGACGACACCCGGACCGCCTTCAGCGCGGTCGGCACGTCCTCCACCCCTCGGGCGGCGGCCATCGGCAGGAAGATGCACATGACGGTGTTGGTGCCGAAGAGGAACGCGAGCAGGACTCGCGGGGCATCGGTCTCCTCGACCAGCCACAGCGGGATCACGATGTTGAGCAGCACCTGGTTGGTCCAGAAGACGCCGCCGAAGAACGTGACGAGGAGCCAGCCCGAGTTCCTCAGCGGCCCGGGGCCCGGGACCTTCACCGCCCGTTCCTCCGGCGTGCGCTCGTCGTACGACGCCCGCGGCAGCCGGGTGACCGCAGCGGCGTTGACGAGGAACACCGCGGCGGTGAACCAGGGCAGCGCGTGGAGGACGTCGTTGGAGTCGAAGGCCAATGCGATCCCGCCCAGCAGCGAGCCGAGCGTGAAGCCGACGTTGAGCGCGGAGTACATGTAGGCGCGTGACCGCACCCGCTCGTCGGGCGGCAGGACGTCGATCGTGTAGGCACCGTGGGCCGCGCCGCCGAGGGCGCCGACGACCTCCATGGCGACAGCCATGGCGACGTATCCGGTGAAGTCGGTGATGAAGGGCCACACCGCGAACATCGCGGCCTGGCCGGTCGAGCTGACCGCCCACATCCGCTTGGGACCGAAGCGGTCGACGAGCTTGCCCATCGGCACCGCGGCCAGGAAAGCCGCCAGACCGGCGACGGTGAGACCGAGACCGACCTGAGCAGCGCTCAGTCCGACGACCTGGGTGAAGAACACCGCCGACCCGGTCATGAACGTGCCCTCGCCGAGGGCGAAGAGGAGCGACTGGACGGCGAGGCGGCCGGCCAGCGGCGAGGGCGGGTGCGCTCGACGGACGACGGAGGCGAACACCGGCGTTATTCTCCCGCTCGGCCCCGTGGCTGTCGCGCGAGTTCCCGACCCGCAGCGTCGGGACCACATCACCCAGCCGTCGAGATCACCCAGCCGTCGACCCTCCCCCGTCCCGGAGCTCGACCGCCACGAGCGCAGCCCGGCCCCGCGAGTCGATCCGGACCCTCGCCACGGCACTCCCCTCGCCCACCGCCTGCTCCATCGCGACCGCCTCGTCCTGCGGCAGGAACCAGCTCTCGATCCCGCACCGGAGCCGCCACCGCTCGTCCGCGCAGCGGAGGAACGGCCCGTCCTGCGGCCGCTCGTGCACCGCGGGAAGCCCGGTCCACAGGTCCCCCGACGCCACGAGCGGGACGTAGACGTCGCCGTCGCCGTCGCCGTCGCGCTCCCCCGACCTCACCCGGTCCGGCAGGCCCGGGTAGGCCAGCGCGACGTACGCCCCGCGGAACGGGTCGATCGGGTCGACGGGCGCCACCTCGAGGAGGTACTCCTCGCCGGTGAGGCGGGCGGAGAGCTGGCCGGCGACCGCGACCGGGACGAGCGCGAGCTGGACGAGCGAGGCCACCGCGACCCGGCCCGTGCGCGAGGTGAGGACGTTCATGCCGAGGCACCTTCCAGGTTGGCGACCAGGTGGCGGCGGCCACGGTCGAAGAGGTAGCCGCTCCCGAGGAAGGTCACCCCGAGGACGAGGAACAGGGTGGCGCCGGAGACGATCGGCGCGAACACCGCGAAGCTCTGCGCGGTCGTGAAGAGCACGAGCGCGGCGGTGGCGAGGAGGGTCAGCCGAGGAGCGTCGCGGAGCACCCCGAGGACGGCGAACCACCCCGCGGCGAGCACGTACGCGGCGACGCTGGCGAACGCGTGCACGTGGGCCTCGGTCGTGACCGCCCCCCGGACCGGCTCCGGTGGCTCCCACAGCACGAGCAGGGCGCCGACGACCACGCCGACGAGCGGTGCGAGCGGCTCGAGCCGCGCCTGACCACGGGCGAGGACGACGGACACTCCCACGACGGCCACGGCGAGGACGACCCCTGCCGCGACCGGTGAGGACCAGGCGGAGCCGTCCAGGTCGACGGAGGGGAACGCCGCGACGAACAACCCCACGAGAGTCAGCAGGGCCGACACCTCGCGCCAGGGGGTGGCGAAGTCGGGGCGGCGACGGACCGCGTGGAGCACCGCGACGGCGCCCGCGACGGCCGCGGCCAGCAGGACGGGGAGCACGAAGCCCATCCCGTCCTCCGCTGCCTCGAAGGTCACCCAGACGTACCAGACCGTCGTCGTGACGATGCCGACGAGCAGCGGTGTCACGGCTCCGACCGCGTAGGCGTACAGCAGCGCGCCGACGCCCCAGACGCCGACGAGCCCGGGCTCGTACGCCGGCACCTGCAGGCTCTGTGCTGCCTGGAACACCACAGCGCCGAAGGCGAGCGCGGCGAGGAGCCGGAACGCACCCACCACCGGGCTGGGTCCGTCGTCGGGGCCGTCGGACACCCTGTGGGAGTCGGGCAGCCGGTGCGACCGTCGCCCGGCGAGCAGCTCGGCCGTGGCGACGGAGCCCAGCCACAGCACGGTGACTGCTGCGAAGCGCAGCCCGGGCGACATCTCATCGAGGTTGGTGGCGACGAGCCACAGCAACCCGACGCCGACGAACGCACCGCCGACGAGGAGCAGCAACCGGGCGAGGGAGAACCGCCGGACCGCGACGTAGCGGCTGCGGATCGCGGCGACCTGGACGTCGTCGACGACACCTGCGGCGTGCCACGCGGCGAGCTCGTTCTCGAGCCACGCGAGCCGGTCCGAGGCCACCGGCCGCACGGGCCGCACAGGCGGGACGGTGGGGGGAGGGAGGAGGTCCTGGGTCACACGACCAGGGTCGCGAGCCGGCCCGGCCGGCGCCTGAGCACGGCTACTCAACCGGTACCGGGGTCCTACTCACTTCGGTGCGACGTACGCTCGGGCTGCAACTGGCTCCTGACCTGCCGGCCGAGGAGGCCCTCGTGTCACGCGCTGCACCTCGACTCCGCACGATCCTGCCCCACTCGGGCCGCACCGCCCTCGGCGCCACGGTCGCCGGTGGCGTGCTGACCGGCCTGGCCTCGGCTCCCGAGCGGGTGAGCCGGCTCTTCCGGCGGCGGTTCCCCATCGTGGCGGTGACCGGGATGACGGGGGTCGGCAAGACCCAGCTCGCCAACCGGCTGACGCGGCACACCTCCGGGGACGGCGTGGCCGAGGTCGGCTCGGCGGTGCTCGAGCGCCGCACCCGACGGTCCCACCGGATGCAGGGCTTCCGCTTCCTCGTGGTGCCGGGCGACAACGCGGCGACGCGCCTCGGAGCCCTCGACGAGGTCTTCCACGACGAGCCTGTCGACGGGGTGATCCACGTCGTGGCCAACGGCCACGCGACCCCCCGGCGTACCGCGGGGACCACCGGTCGAGCGAGCGCCAGCCGCGAGGACCAGCTGGCTGCCGAGCTCGAGGACTGGGCGATCACCGCGCACCGCATCGCCTCGATGGCCGTACGCCGGGACAAGCCGGTCTGGCTCGTCATCGCGGTGACCAAGGCCGACCTGTGGGCCGACGACCTGGACGAGGTCGTGCGGTACTACTCGCCAGGCAGTGGGTCCCGGTTCGGCGACAAGGTCGACGAGCTGCGGGCGTTGGCGGGCGGCGCGAAGCTCTCGGTCGACGTGCTCGCCGTCTCGAGCCAGGGCGGTGACCGCACCTCGGCGTTCCCGGGCAAGCGGGCCAACGCCACCGTGGAGGCGCTCGCGGTCCGGCTGAGCCAGCTCAGCGGTCACGTCTGAGCGGAACTTCCGGGAGCCCGCGGAACCGCGGCCGCCGCCTGTGCGTCACACCGGTGTGGGACGAGTGCGACGCCGAGGCCCGGCCGTGGGGCGGACCAACCGCGCGGTGCTGCTCGCCTGCGGGGCCGTCACTCTCGTGACGCTCAGCTCCGGAGCGCCGGCCACCGCGCAGAGCGAGGTCTCGACGCAGGGCTGCGTCCCGCGATGCACCTCGGACCTCCCGCCGGTGCTCCTGCCCGAGGTGACGCCGTCGAAGCCTGGCCCGGTCCGGATGCCGCGGGTGGAGCCGATCGAGCCCGGACCCGTCCCGATGCCGACTCCTGACAGCCGCGAGTCCCGCCTTGACCCGTCTCCCGAGGCCCGCTGACTCCGTCGACGAGGACGTCCGTGGATCAGTCCTCGGGTCGGCCACGCAACCGCTTGGTCTGCCCGTGCTGCTTCTTGCGTTCGACACGTCGCCGCTGGGACGCCTTCGACGGCCTCGTGGCGACCCGGGGCCGCGGCGGCGGTTCCATGGCCTCCTCGAGGAGCTCGACGAGGCGGTCCTCGGCAGTGCGACGGTTGCGCAGCTGCGAGCGGTGCTCGGCTGCGACCACGACGACCTGGTCGCCGAGTCGTGTCAGCATCCGCTCCTTGACCTCGTCGGGGAAGGCCTCCGACGCGGCGAGGTCGAAGGACAGCTGCACGCGGGTGTCGCTGGTGTTGACGTGCTGGCCCCCTGGGCCCGAGGAGCGGGAGAAGCGCCAGCTCAGCTCGGCGTCCGGGACGGTGTGGCCCCGCACGGTGATCACCTCGGCGGCTCCGCGGCGAGCGTCGGCAGGACGGCGGCGACCTCCTCGAGCACGGTCTCCGAGCCGGCGTACGGTCCGTCGGGGCGGGGCCAGTGGGTGATCACGTCGGTGAACCCGAGTCCCGCCGCGCGGCCGACCATCTCCTCGAAGACGCCCCGGCTGGCGAGGGAGAAGACCTGCGGCCTGGCGTCGAGGTTGAGGTAGCGCCGAAACGACGCGGGTGCGCGTCCGGCGGCGACGAGCGCCTCGTCGACCGTCTGCCGCGCCTGGTCCAGGCCGCTCCACCACTCCTCGAGGGTCTCTGCCGTCGGAGGGCCGGTGGTGACCCAGGCGTCGCCGGTGCGGGCCGCGAAGCGCAGCGAGCGCGGTCCGTTCGCCGCCACGACCAGGGGGACGTGGCGCAGGGACGGCAGCGTGCGGGCGTCGCGGGCCGAGAACCACCGGCCGTCAGCGTCGACGTGGTCCTCGGTCCGCAGCCGCACCAGCAGCTCGACGAACTCCTGGAACCGGTCCACCCGCGCGCCGGTGCTCAGCGTCGCTCCCCCGAGGATCCTGGAGTCGAGGTCTCCTCCGGTGCCGACACCGAGCAGGAAGCGGCCCCTGGAGACGTCGTCGAGCGACTGCACGTCGCGGTGCAGGACCACCGGGTGCCGGAAGTTCGGCGAGGAGACGAAGGTGCCCAGCCCGATCCGCTCGGTGACCAGCGCGGCTGCGGTGAGCGTCGGCATCGTGCCGTACCACGGTGACTCGGGCAGCCCGGCCCAGACGAGGTGGTCGTAGGTCCAGGCGTGGTCGAAGCCCATCGCCTCCGCCGCCTCCCACCGGGGCCGCAGCTCGGCCCACGGCAGCTCGGGCAGGATCGTCACTCCGAAGCGCAAGGCCGGAC
>CADCUM010000016.1 GCA_902805885.1 uncultured Nocardioides sp.
TCGGGCAGCAGAGCGCCCAGCGCCTCGACGGCCTCGGCCGAGGGCGACGCCGCGGCGCGGTTGGTCTCCTGCAGCTCGAGGAAGACCTCCTCGCGGTGCACGTCGACGTCGCGCGGCGCGGAGACGCCGATCCGCACCTGGTCGCCACGCACCTCGAGCACGGTGACGACGATGTCCTTGCCGATGACGATGCTCTGCGAGCTGCGGCGAGTCAGGACCAGCATCTGGCGTTCCTTCCGTGGGGACCAGGAACGTCCAGCGTAGGCCCAGGGACGCGACGAGGGCCCCCGAGCAGCGCTCGCGGGCCCCCTGCGGTCGAGGTCAGGACCGGAGCGGCGCGCGCAGCGGGTAGGTGCCCTCGACGACGACCTGGGCGGCCTGCCGGGTGCGGGCGTTGATGACGATCGGCGCCATGAGGTTCGCGGTCGCCGAGCCGGCGTCCTCGCCGACCGTGAGGACGACGAGCAGCAGGGCGTCCTCGGCCTCGGTCAGCTCGAGCCGGGCGGCGCTGGCGTCGTCGATCTCCGGCGCGTAGTCGGGGAAGACGACGGCGGGCGGGACCACGAGGAAGTCCAGGCCCGGGGCGTCGAGGCTGCACAGGCGGAACAGCGGACTGGCGCTCGACACCTCGACGAGGGCGTACCGCTCCCCCTGCGCGAAGCCGGCCAGGCCTCCGACGAGGGTGAGCTCGAGCAGATCCGGTTCGGTGACGACAGCGGACACGTGCGGCTCCTAGCGCAGGAAGTCGAGCAGGGACGGCTGGACGACGCGAGCAGTGGCGCCGAGGGCCGCCTTGTAGGCGACCTCCTGCATCTGCAGCTCGACGATGGTCTTGGGCAGGTCGATGCTCTCGACCTCGGCCAGGCTGTTGGTGAGGGTCACGAGCGACTCCTCGGCCTTGGCCTTCATGGTCTCGACGCGGTGGTAGCGGGCGCCGATCTTGCCGAGGGTGGCGATGATGCGCTCGGTGGCCCGGTCGAGCTTGGTCAGCCCGTCGTCGAGGTCGGTGACCCCGCCGGTCGGCGCCTCGCCGCGCAGCTGCGCGGACAGGCCGGCCAGCACCTCGAACAGCTGGGCGTCGGTGCCGTCACCGAACGTCTCGGGTCCGGTCACGGTGACCTCCACCTGGGTCCCGGCGGCCACGGTGCGCAGGGCCACACCGGTGTCGCCCACGAACTCGCCGGCGGGGTCGCCGGCGACGGGGGTGCTGTACGCGAGCGCGCCGCTCGTCGTGCCGCCGAACAGCGGACGGCCGAGGTACGCGGTGTTGGCGATGCCGACCAGGCTCTCGCGCAGCTGGTCGATCTCGGCGGCCAGCGCCTCCCGGCCCTGTGCGCCGTTCGAGGCGTTCATGCCGGTGAGCGTCAGGTCGCGGGCCCGACGGACCATGTCGAGGCCCTTCGTGAGGACCGTGTCGGCCGTGCCGAGCACGGCGATGCCGTCCTCGGCGTTGCGGATGTACTGCTCCGTGCGGCTCAGCGTGCCGCGGAACTGCATCGCCTCGACGGTCTTCACCGGGGAGTCGGACGGGCGGTTGACCTGGCGGCCGGACGACAGCTGCTCCTGGATCTGCTGCATGCGCGTCTGGTTGGCCTGCAGGCCCTTCATGACGGTGGCGGTGATGCTGCGCTGGGTGACGCGGAAGTCGCTGGACATGGTCAGGATCTCCTATCGGCCGACGATGCCGGTGCGGTTGATCAGGGTGTCGAGCATCTGGTCGATGGCGCTCACGAAGCGCGCCGCGCCCTCGTACGCCTTCTGGAACGCCAGCATGTTGGTCATCTCCTCGTCGAGGCTGACGCCGGCCTGGGACTCCCGTGCCCCGTCGATCTGCCCGAGGATGTTGTCCTGGATCTCGACGCGGCGGCCCGCGGCCTGCGCCTCGACACCGAGGGCGACGACGGTGCGGCGGTACAGCTCGTCGGCCCCGCCCTTCGCGGTCGACAGCTCGGCGAGCTGCGCGGCCTTGGCGCCACCGCGGTCCCCGGTGCCGCCGCCGTCGGTCGCGCTCGCGGCGACCTTGGCGGGGTCGGTGACGTTGACGACGAGCCGGCCGTCGGTCACGAGGAAGAAGGGCTCGCCGGGCGCGCCGCCCTGGTCGAACGCCGTCCCGTTGTGGACGGTGTCGACCTGCGTGCGCACCGTCTCGGCGATGCCGGTCAGCTCGCCGCGGTAGCGCGGCAGGACGTCGTTCAGGCCCTTGAGCATGCTGCCCGCGGTACCGCCGACGACAGCGGTGTCGCCGGTGGCGGCGGGATCGGCCGGGTCGGCCCAGACGATGCCGACCGGCTCGCTGCCGGGCGGGGTCCCGCCGGCGCCGTCCACCTTCAGCGGCGAGGTGGTCGTGTGGCTGACCAGTGCGACGTCCCCGAGGTGGACGTCGACCGAGCCGGCGTCCCCGTGCCGCACCGTGACGCCGGCCAGCTCGCCGAGGCGCTGGACGAGGACGTCGCGCTTGTCGAGCAGGTCGTTCGGCGACAGGCCGGCGTAGGTGGCGGAGGCGATGGCGCGGTTGAAGTCGGCGACGCCGACGGCCACGGCGTTGATGTCGAGCACGGTCGCGGTGAGCTGCTGGCGCGTCGCGTCGTGCTGCGCGTCGAGCTTGTCGACGGCGCTGTTGATGCCGTCGGCCAGCGTCTGCGCGCGCTCGATGAGCTGGCTGCGGGCGGCGAGGCTGTCGGGCTTGTTGGCCACGTCGTCCCAGCCGTCCCAGAAGTCGGCGAGCTGCCGCTGGATGCCCGACTCGCCGGGCTCCGCGAGCACCGCCTCGACGCGTCCGAGCAGGACGCGGTCGCTCGTGAGGCTGGCGGCCGTCCCGCGCTCGGTCAGCGCCCGGGCCTCGAGGAACATG
>CADCUM010000017.1:0-7273 GCA_902805885.1 uncultured Nocardioides sp.
GTGCACCGCAGCTACCACCACCACCAACTGACGTTCTCGCTCATGTACGCCTTCTCCGAGAAGTTCCTCCTCCCGATCAGCCACGACGAGGTGGTCCACGGCAAGGGGTCGCTGCTGCGGAAGATGCCCGGTGACCGCTGGCAGCAGCTGGCGAACCTGCGTGCCTACTACGCCTTCATGTGGGCCCACCCCGGCAAGCAGCTGATCTTCATGGGGTCGGAGTTCGGCCAGGACGCGGAGTGGGCCGAGAGCCGCGAGCTCGACTGGTGGCTCACCGAGCACCCCGAGCACTCGGGGCTGCAGCGGCTCGTCGGCGACCTCAACCGGGTCTACCGGGACACCCCGGCGCTGCACGCCAGGGACACCACCGACGACGGGTTCCGGTGGATCGACGCCAACGACTCCGCCGGCAACGTCTTCTCGTTCTTCCGCTCCGACGAGCAGGGCTCGCTGCTGGCCTGCGTCGTCAACTTCGCCGGGATGCCGCACCACGGCTACCGCGTCGGGCTCCCCGCAGCGGGACGGTGGACCGAGGTGCTCAACACCGACGCGGAGCTGTACGCCGGCTCGGGGGTCGGCAACTACGGGGCGGTCACCGCGGTGGCCGAGGGCTCCCACGGCCTGCCGGCCTCCGCGAACGTCACGATCCCTCCGCTCGGGGCCGTCTGGTTCCGCTGGGACGGCTGAGCCCCCACGACACGCGACCGGCCGGGTCCCCTGGTGGGGACCCGGCCGGTGCTCGTCCGGGGGCCGGTGGGAGCCGGTGCCGGCGGACGGGTCAGCGCACGGCGATGGTCGTGAGCGTCGTCCCGACCTTGACCGTGCGGGCGCCGAGCCGGTCGGTGACCGTCACGTCGACAGCGGCGGGGTTGAGCCGCACCCGCTTCGTGACGTCCCAGATCGACGTGTTGAGGTAGGCGAGCAGCGTCGTCGTACCGTCGGACTTGCCCGTCAGCAGCCACTTGACGGTCGACGGAGCGGTCACCTTCAGCGGCACCGCGGCAGGCTGGAAGGTCGTCGCACCGGCGGGGCCGGTGTCCTTGAGCGACCCGAGGAAGTCGCGCATCACGGTGTACTCCGGCTTCACCGTCCACGTGCTGGGGTCGTTGCTCGGGCAGTGCAGCAGGCCGTAGGAGTACTCCGGCTCGGCGTTCGTCGGGTCCGGCTCCGACAGCAGCTCGTAGCGCACGGAGTTGCTGCCGCGGCTGAAGTAGTCGACCAGCGACCGCGGGCCGTAGGCGGCGGCGACGTCGAAGGGGACGGGACGCGGGCCGACCATCGGCGCGGCCATCGCGTTGGTGTAGCCGGTCTCGGAGACCCAGGTCGGGACCGAACCCCAGGCGTCGCGCACGTAGCCCAGCCGGGTGTCGACCTTGGAGTCGGGCTTGAGGCCGGCGGGGTAGGAGTGCATCCCGGCCCAGTCCATGCACGCGGTCACACCGGCGACGGCCAGCGCCTGGAAGTCGACGAGGGGGTCGGCTCCGCCCATCTGCAGCGAGGGGCCGATGACCGCGACGTGGGACAGCTCCGGCGTGCTGCGGACGAAGTCGTGGATGACCTTCTGGTAGGCGACGGTCGCGGCAGCCCAGTCGGCGCGCACCGGGGACTCGTCACGGTTGTGGTTCGGCTCGTTCATGCCCTCGATGCCGATGCAGACGTCGGCCGCGTTGTCGCGGATGTGCACGAGCACGGCCCGGAGCTGGTCGTGGGTCATCGACCAGTCCTCGGGGATGAGCGTCATGACCCACTTGAGCCCGTAGGTGCGGCACTGCGCGACGATCGAGTCCGTGGCGGCCCGGAGCATCGGCAGCGGTGAGTACTTGCCCCGGATGTAGGCGGCGTTGAGCTCGGCGGCGTAGCGCGGCCAGGCGGACACCGAGGCGTACGGAGTCTTGAGCATCTGCGGCTGCACCGCGACCCCGAAGGAGCGGCGGAGGTTCTCCGACCACACCGGGGACACCAGCGGCAGCGGCGTGGTCGAGGCGCCGGCCGGCGCGAAGGCGCCGGACAGGACGGAGCCGGTCGCCCCGAGGGCGGACGCGGCGGCAGCACCCGCGATGAACGCGCGGCGCGAGGGCAGGATGTCCGCGTGGCCGGCGGCGGTACGGGCGGTGGCGGCAACAGCGGCGGTGGTGGTGGTCGAGGGCGTCATGAGAACAACACTGGAATGCTTTTGTCCGCTTCATACCGTTTCAGGACGCGGATGGCCCCTTCGTCCTGCGGGACCACCCACGTCGACCGGACCCAGGACCCCCCGGTCGGGGGAGCGCCAGGGTGGCCCGGTCGGCGGTCCCCCGTAGTCTCGCCGGGTGGGCGTGACGGGCGGGGTCTCCCTGGAGGACGTGGGCGACGGGGTCACCCGCATCACCTGGAACCGTGAGCTGCAGGAGCTCGGTCACGAGGCCGCGAGCACCGCGGTCCGCGAGGTGCTCGAGCGGGCCTTCGGGGAGCTCGGACAGGCCCGCGTCGAGGCCTTCGTCGATCCCGCGGACCTGGCGGCGACCCGCATCGCGACCTGGGCGGGCCTCCAGCGCGAGGGTGTCATGCGCGACGCGGTGGCCGTCGGCGACGCCCGCGCCGACCGGGTGGTCTTCGCCCGGGTCCACACCGACGCGCCGGTGTCGGGCGGGCGGGGGTTCCGCGCGGTGCTCAACTCCTTCCTCCCCCGCAAGCGCGCGATCGCGCAGCTGCTCGTCCGCGACCTCGACGGTCGGGTGCTGTTGTGCAACCTCACCTACAAGCAGGACTGGGACCTGCCCGGCGGGGTCGTGGAGGTCGGGGAGTCGCCCCGGCTCGCGGCCGAGCGCGAGGTCGAGGAGGAGCTCGCCCTCGTCGTCCCGGCAGGACCGCTGGTCCTGACCGACTGGCTCCCGCCGTGGAGCGGCTGGGACGACGCGGTCTGCCTGGTCTTCGACGGCGGTCGCCACGACGCCTCGCTCGCCGCGGGGATCGTGCCGCAGCGCCGCGAGATCCGGACGGCGCGGTTCTGCACGCCGGCCGAGGTGCACGAGCTCTGCGCGGACTTCACCGCGCGTCGCATCGACACCGCGCTGGCCAACGCGGAGGCCGGTCGGTGCACCTTCAGCGAGTCAGGTCGCCCCGTCTGACCCGGCGGCGGCAGGTCGGCCGGCGACCTGCTCGTCGACAAGGACGCCGTCCTGCCCGGCGGGCGTGGGCTGCCGCGGGCCCAGCGACGCGAGCTCGCGCACCCGCTCGAGGAGCGTCGCAGGCGGCGCACCCTTCTGCAGGTAGCCGTCGGCTCCGGCGTCGGAGGCGGAGGGCGCCATCGTGAGCTGGTCGAACCCGGACACGACGAGCACCCGGGTGGCCGGGCTGACGCGGCGGATGTGCGGGAGGGCCTCGAGGCCGTCCATGACCGGCATCGCCATGTCGAGGACGACGACGTCGGGACGGTGGGCACCCGCGACCTCGATGCCCTGCCGACCGTTCTCCGCCTCGCCGACGACGCGGACTGCGCTGTCCATCTCCAGTGCCATCCGGGTCAGCATCCGGATGTCGGGGGTGTCGTCGACGACCACGACGGTGAAGATGCCCCGGTCGTGCGCAGCGGTGGGGCCGTCGGTCACGACATGCCTGCAGGTGTGGAGTGCCGCGCCGGGTCGAGGTCAGCCGCGCGCGAGCGCAGCAGCCCCGCAGCCACCGGTCGGTCCTCCGTGGCGAGCAGCTCCGAGACCATCCGGCTCGCTGCTGCGATGGAGGTGTCCAGCGCGGCCACGGCGGTGTCCGTCCGGTCCATCTCGAGCGCCATCTTGGCCACCACCAGACCCTGCAGCACGTTGTCGTTGATCTCGAGCGCCTGGCGCTCCCGGCGGCGGAGGTCGTCGAAGAGCTGGGCGCCCTGCATGAGAGAACCGTAGGTCCGGCGCAGCGCGAAGTAGGAGACGGCCACCACCGCTCCGACCACGTCCCACAACGCGAGGTCCCAGCCCCACAGCTGGCGCAGGTCGGAACCCGCTGTCACGTCCGCCCCGAGGCGCGGGGCGAGCAGGTGGACCGCGTGGATCCCGTGGTGGACCGCACAGGTCACGAAGACGGCCGCCGTGGCGGCGCCGAGCTTGTTCTTGGTGACCTGCCGGCTCCGCACCAGCGGCACCACGATGGTCACCGCGATGCCGAGGTAGGCGACCGCGACGACCGCGGTGGCCACGAGGCCGACGGTCCACCAGTGCACGTGGCCTCCTCAGTCCTGGTCGGTGTTCGTGCGGGGGCGCCGGTGAGGGCGACGGCGACCAGGACGACGGTGACGACCAGCCACGGGGTGGTCGGTACCGACCACCGCTGACCCATCGACCACACCGGTCCGGTCCTGAGGAGCCGTGCCGAGCGGATCCGGCACGACGGCACCGAGCGGCGCGACCAAGAGCAGGCTCACGCGGACAGTCTCGCGGCTCCGGCCGTCCCGCGCCGGGCTTCGCGCCGATCGGTGTGCGTCCTGACCGCCCCGGACCGATGTGGTCCGAGCTCTCGTGGGGGGCAGGTCCTGGCCCTCGTCAGAACAGGGCGGAGGCGAGCTCGCGGCGCCCGCGCAGCACGCGCGGGTCCTCGCTGCCCACGACGGCGAAGAGGTCGATCAGGTGCATCCGGACGCGGTCGCGCTCGTCACCGGCGGTGCGCCGCACGAGCGCGACCAGCCGGTCGAAGGCGTCGTCGACGTGGCCGCCGAGCAGGTCGAGGTCGGCGACGAGCAGCTGGGCCTCCACGTCGCCAGGGTCGGCGGCTGCGGCGTTGCGGGCCGTGGTGAGGTCCGCCTCACGGGTGCGGCGCAGCAGACCGGTGCGGGCGAGCCCGACAGCCGCCTCGGTGTCCGCCGGGTTCGCCGAGAGCAACCGCTGGTACTCCGTCGCCGCTGTCTCGAGGTCGCCCCGGACCAGGGCCTCCTCGGCCGGCGCGTAGCGCGGGTCGAGCGGCTCCTCCTCGGCCTCCTCCCCTGCCACGGCAGCCGGACCCGTCCCGAACGGCTCGTGCCGTCCGGTCATGCCCTGGGCCGCGAGCTGCTGCAGGAGCTGCGGCAGGAGCGCGCGCAGCTCCTCCAGCGGCGGTGCGTCCTGGAAGAGCGGCTGCAGCTGGCCCTGGAGGACCATGACGACCAGCGGCACGGCCTGCACCCGGAGCGCCTGGGCGATCGCCGGCTGGGCGTCGACGTCGACCCGTCCGACCGCCACGCGGCCGTCGAGCTCCTCAGCGACCGTCGCGAGGTCGTCGGCGAGGTCGGCGCTGGCCGGCAGGCGGCTGGGTGAGTAGACGACGAGCAGGACCGGCGCGGTCATCGACGCCTCGAGGAGCAGCTGGAAGTTCTGCTCGTCGACGTCGAAGCTGTACGCCGCTGCCCCGGCCTGCGTGCCGGCAGCCGCCGCGGCGCCTCCGGCGCCGGCCCGGCCCTGAACGGGCAGCCCCTGCGAGGGGCCGGCCTGCGGCGCACGCTTGAGTCCGGAGAGGTCGACAGCACCAGGACGGGAGAACGGCATCGTCATGCACCCATCCTCCCGCACCGCGCCCGCGGCCCGGCGCTCGGTCCGGGTCGCTCAGCCCGGCCGGCGCGTGCGGAGCCCCGAGCGCTGCACGACCCGTTGGATGGTCAGGTCCCGCTCGTCGGGTCGCCCGACGAAGGTGATGTCGCGCAGCCCCTGCGCCTGGGCGGCCGACTCGAAGACGAAGTGGCCGTAGCCCAGGAGCCGCCCCACCAGCGGCTTCTGCACCGTGATGTCGAGGATGCGGGTCAGCGGCATCGTGGCGAGGGACTGCGCCAGCACCCCGTTGATCCGGAAGACCCGCATGTTGGTGATGACGAACCGGTCGACGTGCACCCCGAGCGCCTTCCAGCTGGCCACGGTCAGCAGCCCTCCGGCGACGAGCAGCACCAGCCACCCGAGGTCGGCGTCGACCAGCGGCAGCCAGAGCACGAGCGCCAGCCCCACCGCGCCGTACGCCGCCGCCGGCAGGTAGGCGACCCAGTGGTGGGTCACCTCGTCGACGACCACCTCGTCCTCCTCGCGCAGCAGGTGGCGGCCGATGTCCGGGGCGAAGAAGCGACCGTTCCCCACGGCTCCCGAGCTCCTGGTCCGCGACCCGGTCAGCGACCGAGCGAGTCGAGCACGTCGATGACCGACTCGAAGAGCGAGCGCACGGTCCGCCAGAGCCAGCCGGCCGTGTCCTGGAGGACCTCGGCGAAGCTGTTCGGGGCCTGCACGAGCCAGTAGGCCAGGAAGACGACGAGCAGGAGGAGCAGGACCTTCTTCACCCGTTCCTCCTCGGCCCGGTCGCGGTGCGGGCACAGCCGTGCCCACGACCCCTTCTACCGGGCTGCCACGCCCGAGCGCGGGAGGCGCGCGGGCACGGGCCCACCTGCGACCCGGCCACCCGGTCGGTCACTCGACGACGACGTCGTCCCCTCGGCGCAGGACGCGCCGCACCTGGAGCTTGAGGACCTTGCCGTAGCTGCGGACGAGCTGGGTGTATCCCGGGGTCTTGCCGTGGTACCCCAGGAAGCCGTGCGGCCCGGCGACCATCTCCCCGGTCGTGACGTCGTAGCGGCTCTGGTGCCACGGGCAGACCAGGCACCCGTCGGCGTCGATGCTCCCCTTGGAGAGGTCACCGAGCTGGTGCCGGCAGCGACGGGAGACTCCGAAGAGCTCGCCGTCCCGGTTGCCGACGGCCCACGGGCCGGCACGGCGTACGACGCCCGGCGGCAGGTCGCGGGCGGGGATGCGGTGCTCGGTCATGCGGTCTCCTCCGTCGGCGGGTTCTCAGGCGTTGTACCCACCGACACCTCGCTCAGCGGGGGACGCAGACGATCAGCGCGGGACGCGGACGAGGAGGGCGTCGCCCTGCCCGCCGCCGCCGCAGAGCGCCGCCGCGCCGAAGCCGCCACCGCGGCGCTGCAGCTCGAGGGCGAGGTGGAGGACGATGCGCGCGCCCGACATGCCGACGGGGTGGCCGAGCGCGATCGCGCCGCCGTTGACGTTGACGCGCGCGTCGTCGATCCCGAGCTCGCGCGCGGAGGAGATCCCGACCGCCGCGAACGCCTCGTTGAACTCGACGAGCTCGAGATCGGTCGGGCTGATCCCCTCCTTGGCGCAGGCTCTGGCGGTGGCAGCCGCCGGCTGCAGCTGCAGCGTCGAGTCGGGGCCGGCGACCATCCCGTGCGCCCCGATCTCGGCCAGCCAGGGCAGCCCGAGCTCCTCGGCCTTCGACCGGCTCATGACGACCACCGCGGCGGCACCGTCGGAGATCTGCGAGGAGGAACCGGCGGTGA